>DATJEH010000131.1:0-4623 GCA_035496875.1 Terriglobales bacterium
TGTGACCACAATCACAGACTCGCCTCCGTCGCGGCTCCGATAATCCGCCGCAGCTTGGGGGTGCGCCTATGGTGTGTCGTTTTGCTGCTCTGCTGCTTCTGGTTGCCTTCCCGTGTTTGCTGATTGCGGCCCAAACCCAACCGCCGCCCAACGCCACTGCCCAGTGCATCGAGTGCCACCGCAAAATCACGCCTAATATCGTTTCCGACTGGAAACTGAGCCGCCACAGCCAGGTGGATGTGGGCTGCGAAGCCTGCCACGGCGACCAGCACACCTCCGCGGCCGATGTGGCCAAGGTGAAGATCCCCACGCCCGACACCTGTGGCTCCTGCCATGAAGCCCAGGTGGCGCAATTCAAGAAGGGCAAGCACGCCTTCGCCTGGGCCGCCATGAACGCCATGCCCACCATCCATTACCAGCCTATGGCGTTAATCGAGGGCATGAAGGGCTGCGGCGCCTGCCATAAGGTAGGGTTGAAAACCGATAAAGAGATCGCCGACCTGCGCGCCCAGGGCAACACCTTTGGCATCGCTTCCTGCGACGCCTGCCATACGCGCCACACTTTTTCGGTCGCCGAAGCGCGGCAGCCGCAGGCCTGTGAAACCTGCCACATGGGTTTCGACCACCCGCAGTGGGAGATGTATTCCTCCTCCAAGCATGGCGTTCGCTCCGACCTGAAGCAACTGAAAGTGCTCACCGAAACTTCCGCCGCTCCGACCTGCCAGACCTGCCACATGCAGCAGGGCAACCACGAAGTGCGCACGGCCTGGGGGTTCCTGGCGGTGCGTCTGCCCATGCCCGAAGACAAGCAGTGGGCTGCGGATCGCGCCATCATCCTGCAGGCTCTGGGGGTGCTTGATCCCAGTGGCAAGCCGACGGCGCGGCTGGAAGTGGTGAAACAAGCCCAGGTCGCCCGCCTTACCCAGGAGGACTGGCAGGCCGAGCGCGACAAGATGGTGAAAACCTGCGAGCAGTGCCACTCCATCAACTTCGCCAGCCGGCAGTTGGAACTGGGCGACGACATGATCAAGAACGCCGACCACCTTATGGCTGAGGGCATCCGCACCGTCGCCGGTCTCTACCAGGATGGCACACTGCCCAAGCCTAAGAATTACGCCTACGCCTTCCCCGACCTGCTCACCTTCTATGACGCCCCCCATGAGGTCGAGCAGAAGCTGTTCGTCATGTTTCTGGAGCACCGCATGCGCACCTTCCAGGGCACCTTCCATGCCAGCCCGGATTACGCCCTCTGGTATGGCTGGAACGAAATGCAGCAGGACCTGACCCAGATCAAAGAGCTGGCGGCCCAGATGCGGCGCGAGCAGGGAGCGAAGCGCGCGGTCACGAAAGCCCCGGCGCCAAAGCGATAGCGGCCCGCATGCAATCATTTAGAACTGTCATGCTGAGCGGCGCAGTCGAAGCACCCCTGCCCTGCTCGCGCTATCACTGCAGCTCCAGGCAATTCTCCCGGTCCATTTAAAAAAACCCCTTCGTCAGCTTGGTAGATTAAGCAGCGTAGGGGTCTTTCGACTCGGGCGTGCGCCCTCGCTCAAGATGACAGGCACAAGGGAGGTTCTCGAGTGAAACGGCGCACCGCCTGAGACTCGAAACTTGAAACCCGAAACTTGAAACTGCGCTCTCGCCCCTTTCTTGACACTCCGGCGCGCCCGCCGATATGCTAAATGTTGCTTCCGCAAGAAGTTGCGCCGCTTGCTGAAACGGCTTGCAGGCGGACGCTAGCCGGCAATTGCGCTTCCCGCGGGCCTTCGCGGTCGGGGTGGGGACGTGCGGGAGGTTCCAGATGTTGATCAGTCTCCAGGAGTTAGAGCAGCACCGGGTTGATTTCCAGGAGGAAATCGGCGCCGATGTGATTGATTACGGGCAGGATATTCACCAGCTGCAGCCGCTGCGCTCGAGCGGGCACGCGGAACTGCTGGAAGAACGCCGCGGACATCGGGAGCGCATTGAAGACATTCGCGTGGTGGGCGATTTTTCCACCCGCCTGGAAATGAATTGCGCCCGCTGCCTGGAGCCGGTGGAGCGCGAGATCGCTGGCGCCTTCGACCTGCTCTACCGGCCGCGTGGCGCCGACGCCGGAGTGAACGAGCGTACTATCCCCACGGGCGAAGCCGAAGTCAGCTATTACACCGGCGAAGGCGTGCTGCTCGAGGATGTGTTGCGGGAACAGGTGCTGCTGGCCATGCCGCTCAAGACGGTATGCCGGGAAGATTGCCGCGGCCTGTGCCCGCATTGCGGCCGCAACCTGAATGTGGAGCGGTGCGATTGCGCCGAACCGCTGCAAGACCCGCGCTGGTTGGCGTTGAAAGAGATCAAAGACAAGCTGCAAAGCTAGAATTGGCCGGTTTAAACTGCTCTGGGGCCGAGTGCCCCCGGCGGACGCCGGCAAAAAGAGGATTCCATGGCAAACCCGAAACGACGTCATTCTAAGGCACGCACCTCCACCCGGCGCGCGCACGACCATCTGACCGCGCATTCACTTTCTGAATGCCCCAACTGCCACGAGCGCAAAATGCCTCATCGCGCCTGCCCCAAATGCGGCTACTATAAGGGCCGCGAAGTGCTGGAGATGGAAGAGTCCAAGTAAGCGGTTCCGTTCTGGCTACCAATGGCTACCATAGCAGTGGACGCGATGGGCTCGGACCGTGCCCCCAAGCCTGAAATTGAAGGCGCGATTCTGGCCGCACGGCATCACCACGTCCAGGTGTTGCTGGTGGGCAGGGAAGAGGTGCTGCGGCAGGAACTGGCCCACCACGCGCAGGCGGCGCGGCTGCCCATTGAAATAGTCCACGCCAGCGAAGCCATCACCATGGAGGACAAGGCGGCGCAGGCGCTGCGCGCTAAACGCGACTCCTCCATGCGTGTAGGCATTCGCCTGGTGCATGAAGGCCGCGCCGACGGTTTTGTGACCGCCGGTAACACCGGCGCCGCCATGGCCACCGCCAAAATCATCCTGGGAACTCTGCCCGGGGTGGACCGTCCGGCGCTGGCCGCCGTGTTTCCCACCGCCGCCGGCACCGCCGCCATCCTGGTGGATGTGGGCGCCAACGTGGACTGCAAGCCGCAAAACCTGGAGCAGTTCGCCATTATGGGCGAAGTTTATTTCCGCAGCATTTTTGGCACCCGCCGCCCGCGCGTGGGCCTGCTCTCCAACGGCGAGGAAGAGACCAAAGGCAACGACCTGACCCGCGAGGCCTACAAGCTGCTGAAGCAGGTGCCCATCAACTTTATCGGCAACGTGGAAGGCCGCGATCTTTATAACGGCCAGGTGGACGTTATCGTCTGCGATGGTTTTGTAGGTAACGTGGCGCTCAAAATTTCCGAGGGCGTCGTGGAACTGGTGCGCGAAGCCTTAAAGGATTCGCTGCGCGCCACCATTACCCGCCAGGTCGGCTTTCTGCTTTCGCGCAAGGCGTTTGTGGAATTCAAAAAGCGGGTGGACTACACCGAATACGGCGGAGCCCCGCTGCTGGGATTGAAGGGCGTGTGCATTGTGAGCCATGGTTCCTCCAACGCCAATGCCATCAAGAATGCGGTGCGCGTGGCCTCTGAATTCGCCCAGCACCAGATTAATGCCAAAATTGAGCAGGTGCTGAGCCGCCTGCCCGCCGAGATCACCTCCTGACAGGACTCGTGAATGCCTGATTCCCACCTGCCCTATCACCCTCATGGCCATCCGCCCAAGCCGGGCGAGCGCGTGCCCGCCGGCAATATCGCCTTTCTGTTTCCCGGGCAGGGCTCGCAAAAAGTAGGTATGGGCAAAGAACTGGCCGAGCTTTATCCGGTGGCCATGGAGACCTTTCAGGAAGCCGACGCCGCCCTGGGCTACAAACTCTCGCAGGTGTGCTGGGAAGGGCCGGAAGAAAAACTCAAGCTCACCGAAATTACCCAGCCCGCCATTCTCACTATGTCGGTGGCGGTGTTCCGGGTGCTGCGCGAGATGGGCATTGTGCCCCGCTACGCCGCCGGACACAGCCTGGGCGAATATTCGGCGCACGTGGCCGCGGGCACGCTGCGCTTTGAAGACGCGGTGCGCACCGTGCGTCATCGCGGCAAGTACATGCAGGAAGCCGTCCCCGTGGGCCAGGGCGCGATGGCCGCCATTCTGGGTATGCCTCTGGCGCAAGTGGCGCAGATTTGTGCCCAGGCCGCCCAGCATCAGGTTTGCCAGCCGGCTAACATCAATTCGCCCGACCAGGTGGTCATCTCCGGCAGCGCGCCGGCGGTGGAACGTGCCGCCGAATTGGCCAAGGAGCGCGGCGCCAAGAAAGCCATCATGCTGCCGGTGAGCGCTCCCTTCCATTGCGCTCTGATGAAACCGGCGCAGGAGCGCCTGGCCGCCGATCTGAAAAATTTGACCTTCAGCCCGCCCGAAGTTCCAGTGGCCTGCAACGTGGACGCGTTATTGATGGAAACCGCCGACAAGAGCTGCGACGCCTTGATTCGCCAGGTGACCGGCGCGGTGCGCTGGGAGGAATCTATGCGCCTGCTCATCGCCCGCGGGGTCGAGACCTTTTTGGAAGCGGGCCCGGGCAAGGTGCTCTGCGGCCTGATGCGCCAGATTGACCGCGGCAGGACCTGCCTGAACGTGGAGGACGAAGCCTC
>DATJEH010000132.1:0-19741 GCA_035496875.1 Terriglobales bacterium
GGCGAACAGCAGGTCGCCGGCGCCTGCGGAAATCGCGGCCGCAGCCAGGCCTTGACCGGCTCGGGTGAGAAATTCTCTGCGCTTCATACAGCCTCCTTCCCGCCCTGCTCAGCAGCGGCTGGAGCAGAGCCTGCCCTGAGCCTGTCGAAGGGCCGTCAGGCTCCCTTGCCTAGAACCGCATCTTGCGAAGATCTTCGTAGCTGATCTTGATGGCCTCAAAGGGCGAGCCCTCGGTGTAGTCCTGCTCCACGTAATAGTGCTTCACTCCCCCTTTGTCGGCATGCGCGAACACGCGCTTGAAGTCCACCACGCCCCGGCCCACCGGAGCAAACTTCGCGTTCTCCGTAACGTATATGGGGTGCGGCAGCTTAACCGGCCGGTCCTTCACGTGCACCATGGGGAACCGCCCCGGGTATTCGTTGAAATACTTCAGCGGGTCCTGGCCCGCGGCTGTAATCCAGTACAGGTCCATCTCCAGCTTCACCAGGTTGGGGTCGGTCTCCTTCAGCAGCAGATCGTATGGCACCTTGCCATCGGTAGGCTTGAATTCGAAATCGTGATTGTGGTGCGCGAACTGCAGCCCCGCATCCTTCACCTTCCTGCCGGTTTCATTGAAGAATGCGGCCATCTTCTTCCAGTCATCGAGGGAAGTGCGGTCTTCCTGGTTGATCCAGGGATTCACGATGTACTCATGGCCGATCACGTGCGCCGCTTCGATCACCTGCGGCAGCTTCGCGCGCAGTTCCTCCACCGGAATGTGGGCCGAGGGTGCCACCAGGTGATTGCGCTCCAGCACCGCCTTCACCTGTTGCGGCGTGCGCTTGAAATACCCGGCGAACTCCACTTCCTTGTAGCCCGTCGCCGCTACCTTGGCTATGGAACCGTCGAAGTCTTTGGCCATCTGGTCGCGCACGGTATAAAGCTGCACCCCGATAGCGCCCAGCTTGTGCTCGTCGGCGGCAAAGGCAGCCAGGCGGCTGAACATAATCGTGGCGGCGGCTGTTCCCAGGAATTCGCGGCGATTCATCATGACTGGATTTCTCCTCGTTTCATCTGTTCCACGGCGTAGTGGCAGGCGCGCGCGGTCAGCGCCATGTAAGTGATGGACGGGTTCACGCACGACGACGAAGCCATGCACGCCCCATCGCTCACAAACAGATTCTTGATGTCGTGCGCCTGGTTATATGCGTTGAGCACCGAGGTTTTGGGGTCGCGGCCCATGCGAGCCGTTCCCATTTCGTGAATCGCCAGGCCGGGAGCGTCGGCTTCCACGAAAGTTTGAATGTCGCGCGCCCCCGCTGACGCCAGCATCTCCGCCGCCGCGATGGCCGCATCCTGCAGCAGCGCCTTTTCATTCGAGCCATAGGCGCAATTTATTTTCAGGATCGGAACGCCCCACGCGTCGCTGCGCGACCGGTCCAGTTCGACGTAGTTCTCATGCTTAGGCAGGCATTCGCAGAAGGCCCCCATATCGAAATACCAGGGCCCGGGATGCTTCAGGGAACGCTTGAAATCAGCGCCAAAGCCCGCCTGGTTCACTCCCCGGCGCCAGTCCGAACGCCCCGCCCCGCCCTGGTAGCCATATCCCCGCAGGAATTGCGATTTGCCCTTCACATTGCGGAAGCGCGGTATGTAAATCCCGTTGGGCCGGTTGCCTAGGGAAGTCTTGTCCTCGTATCCGGGAATCATGCCGGAAGCGCCCGCGCCGGTGGCGTGATCCATCAGGTTGTGTCCCAGTTCCCCGCTGGAGTTTGCCAGCCCATTGGGAAACTGCGGCGTCGAAGAGTTGAGCAGGATGCGGGCCGACTCCAGCGTGGAAGCGCACAGAAAAATGATCTTCGCCCGATACTCGGTCGCCTGCCGGCTTTGCGCGTCTATCACGCGCACCCCCGTCACCCGCCTCGCATGGTCATCATAGCCCAGGCTGTGAACGATGCTGTAAGGCCGCAGCGTCACTTTCCCCGTGGCTAGCGCTGCCGGCAGGGTGGCGTTCAGGCTGCTGAAGTAAGCGCGTGACATGCAGCCGCGATGGCAGGAGCCGCAGTAGTGGCACGCCATGCGCCCGTTGTGCGGACGCGTGAGCACGGCGCAGCGCCCGATGGTCATCATGCGCTCGCCCGGCCAATGTTTCCCGATGGCCTCCTTCACCGCCACCTCGGCGCAGTTCATCTCCATGGCCGGCAGGAAGCGCCCGTCGGGAAGCTGCGGCAATCCTTCCGCCTGCCCGCTGATGCCGGCAAACTCCTCCACGTAGTCGTACCAGGGCGCGATGTCGGCATAGCGGATGGGCCAGTCCACCCCGATCCCCTCGCGCGCGTTGGCCTCAAAATCCAGGTCGCTCCAGCGGTAAGTCTGCCGCCCCCACATGATGGACCGCCCGCCCACGTGTCGCCCGCGGATATAACTGAAAGGCTTGCCGGGCGCCGTGGTGTACGGATTTTCCAGGTCGTTCACGAAAAATTTGGCCGCCCACTCGTCGCAGGCGTAGCAGGTGCGCTGGATGGGCTGGGTCTTCAGCTCCTGGCGCCGGTCGCGCAGCCCGCGAAACTTTACCCCCCAGGTGGGCACGTGCTCGCAGTAGTCCTTGGCCGGATCAATGGACCGCCCCGCCTCCAGCACCAGCGTGTTCAGGCCCTTCTCTCCCAGTTCCTTGGCCGCCCAGCCGCCGGTCATCCCGGAGCCGACCACGATGGCGTCATAGGTATTAACTGGCATTCGTCTTCCCTGCTGCCGAGACCGGAACGCAGGCCTGGTAAGCACCCATGTGCACCGGTGGGCGCCCCAGTTCCTGCGTCCAGCCGATTTCAGAGGTGTAGTAGCCAATCAGCGTCAGGCGCTTGATCATGTAGAAGAAATTGCGCTGCACCGGAGTTTGGGTTTCTTGCACCGCCGGGCTGGCGTGTTCCCGCTCTTCCCCGCTGGTCTCGCGCAGTTCGGTGAGTTCCTCATCCAGGGCGGTCAGCAATTCCGTCTGCTGCTGCGCATTGCAGTTCACAAAATCTCTGCCGAACATTTTGCGGCTGCGGGCCTCGCTTTCGGCCAAGCCCTGCAGAAAGCGCTGCCTATCCGCCTCTGAGGACCAATCGCTCAGGATGAGGTCAATAAATTCATTCACCCGCGCCCCTTTGGCCCCGGGCGTGTCCGTCGCCGGAATTATCATCTCGGCAATCGCCGTAACTGTGGCGTTCTGCTGTGCATTAAGGGTCTTGAGCGTGGAGGCGGAGCCCAGCTGTTCATGGATTTGGCGCCCCAGGGCCAACAGCTCCTGGGAATAAAGGGCGGGAACGGCGGCTGCGCCGGCGATCAGCTTGAGTGCGTCGCGTCGTTTCATGAATCGAAGACGAGCCGAGAGCCGTTATCTCTGAAAGGCCGAAGCGAACGCGGCCAGCCGATTCGAGCCGGAAGACCTCGGCAAGCTGTGGGCGCAAGATACTCCCCCCCAGCCGGCAAAGTCAAATCCCCGGCTTTCAAGTCCTTACGTTTTGCTTCGCGCGGGGCCGGGAAATGGCTCGTGCCACGAGCTAATCGCCAGGCCCCTCGCCGCCTGCAACTCAGCCACCGCCTCAACCTGGGGCAGAAATTCCATGGCTAGGTAGCCCTCATACTTCAGCTCGGCCACCTTGCGGAAAATGTTGCCATAGTTGATTTCACCCGTCCCCGGCTGGTGCCGCCCGGGCACATCCGCCACGTGCACCAGGCCAAGTTGGGCGAAGTTCTTCTCCAGGGTCTCTATCAGATTCCCTTCTGCGATCTGCTCGTGATACAAGTCGTAAAGGAATCGCACATTCGGCCGGTTCACCTGCCGCGCAATTTCAAAACCTTCCCGCGAAGACGTCAGGTAATACCTGGGGTTCTCCTCCGGATCAATGTTTTCCAGCAGCAGGGTGATATTGTGGCGCGCCGCCAGGTCCGCCGCCTGCTGCAGCCCTTCGATGCAACTCTGGTGCTGCGCTTCCCGGCTCAAGCCTGGAACCGAATTGCCTGAGAGCACGATCAGTTGCGGGCACTCCAGCTTTTCCATGATGGGCAGCATCTTGCCCACTTCCTCCAGGAATTTTTGTCGCTCGGCCGGATCGGCAACCCCGGTCGATAGCCCGGCGGTGGCGTCAAACCTCATGCCCAGCGCCCGCCGGCGGGCGGCCACCCGCGTGAAATCCGCCCCCTGCCAGTCTTTGAATTCCTCCACCAGTTCCACCGCCCGGTACCCCGCCTCGGCCACTTTCTCCAGGCGCTGCTCGAAAGGCAAGCCACGGAATACGGTCCACAGCATTACCGAAAGCCGGGGAACGGCCGCATCTTCTCTGCTCTCCGGGCCGCTGGCCGCGCTCTCCACCCGGCTGGCGGCGGGAAGCACAACCGCGGCCGCAACCGCCTGCGCGGCCGCCCGCGAAAACTCTCGTCGGTTCATGTTCGCCGCTTTATCCTTTTTCGGCGCAACGAACCTAACCCCGGCTGCCCGTCCCCCGCAACCGAAAAAGTATGCCCGCCCACTTACTTTTTCTTGCGTTCCGAGTATGATGGCGGGCTCTGTAAAATTCAGGTGCGGCGGTTCGCCCCGGCGATGCCCTCCCCGCGCCCAGGTTTTGTTTGCTTTCGATTCTCACATCCCAGGGGCTCGCATGCTGAAACGACTTGCCATCTCCATTTCTCTGTTGGCCTTCCTCTCGTCCCTTACTTTTGCCGCTGATTCCGACCCTCAGAATGCTTGCACCGGCAATCCCAGCCAGTGGCGCCAGCTCTACAACGGCAAGGACCTGAACGGCTGGAAGCACGTGGGACCCGGTTACATGACGGTGGAGAAAGACGGCCTCATCCATACCCACGGCGGCATGGGCCTGCTCTACTGGACGGGCGGCAAGATCGGCAATTGCATTCTCCATACCGTCTGGCGTATGCGCGACGAGAACGACAATTCCGGCGTCTTCATCCGCATTCCCATCCCTCCAACGGAGCCGTGGATGCCCGTGAATTACGGCTACGAAGTGCAGATTGATAACCATCCCGAGCGCTCCAAGCCGCCGGAGAATGAATACCACCAGACCGGCATGCTCTACTCCCTCACCAAGCCGCTGGTACCGCACGCCTGGAAGCCGGGCCCGGAGTGGAACACCATGGACATTACCCTCGACGGTCCGCGCACCATCGTGGTGCTCAACGGCAAGAAGGTGGTGGACTTCAAGGAAGGCGACCCGGTGCCGGCCAAAAAGTTCGATTTCGAGCCCCAGCACGGGCCCCGGCCCAACTTCGGTTACATCGGCCTGCAAAACCACAGCGACAACGATGTTGTTTTCTTTAAAGAAGTAGCCATTAAGCCGCTGAAGTAGTGGCGGCGGATTATATTCACCAGGGATTAGAGGAGAAACGCGTCATGAAAAATGATTTTTCCCGTCGTCAGTTTCTGCAGACTGGTGCGGTGGCCGCCGGAGGCCTGCTTGCCGCCAACACTATTTTGCTCGATGCCGAACCGCTGGACGCGCAAACCAAGCCGGTGGCTCCCAGCGACCGCGTGCGCTTCGGCATGATCGGCATCGGCATGCAAGGTTCGGGCTTGCTCACCAATGCCATTACCTTGCCCGGCGTGGAATGTGTCGGCGCCGCCGACCTCTACGACGGACGCCACACCCTGGCCCGCGAGATCACCAACAACCCCCAGCTTCCCGCTTCCCGCCGCTACCACGACCTGCTGGAGCGCAAGGACATTGATTGCCTCGTCGCCGCCGTCCCCGACCACTGGCACCGCCGCGTGGTGGTGGACGCCTGTAATGCCGGCAAAGACATTTACTGCGAGAAGCCCATGTCGCACACCATTCCCGACGGTTTTGCCATGGTGGAGGCGGCGCAGAAGAACAACCGCATCGTCCAGATCGGCTCCCAGCGCGTCAGCTCCAACCTGGGCGCCAAGGCGCGCCAGCTCTATCACGACGGCGCCATCGGCGACATCGAGATGGTCGAGTTAACCCTGGGCCGCAATGACCCCACCGGCGCCTGGGAGTATCCCCCTCCCCTCGACCTCTCCACCAAGAACCTGGACTGGGACACCTGGCTGAATGACGCTCCCAAAATTCCCTTTAACCCCTATCATTTCGCCCGCTGGCGCTGCTGGAAGGAATATGGCACGGGCGTGGCCGGCGACCTCATGGTCCACCTCATCAGCGGCATGATGAACACGCTGGGCTGGAATGAGCCGCCGCGCTCGGCCCAGGCCCTGGGCGGCATCTTCCGCTTCAACGACGGCCGCAACATGCCCGACTTTCACGTCGTCATCTTCGATTACCACGGAATTCCGGTTTACGTCCGCCTCGACCTGGGCTGCGAGTCGGAGGAACTGGCCCGCTTCATGGGCCCCAAGGGCTACATGGACACGGGCGAGTATTACATCCGCCATCAGTTCCAGCCCGGCATTGACCTCGCTCCCAGCTACTACTCCTCTGGCTTCCCGCAGAAAATGCGCGAGGAATACGTTGCCGACTGGCACGCCAAGCACGATCCGCCCCTGGGTAAGGAGCCGATGTATCCCACCACGTCTTACGCCGGGCACGACTGGGATGACGTGAAGCCCCATCTGTGGAATTTTTTCCAGGCCGTCAAGTCGCGCAAGCCGGTGGTGGAGGACGCCGTGTTCGGCAACCATGCCGCCATCGCCTGCCACATGGCCAATGAATCCTACTTCCGCAAGAAGCCGGTTTATTGGGACGAGGGGGCGAAGAACATCCGGACCTAGCCTCGTTTTGGCGGAACCAAGCGGCGGCCCCGCCGCCGCTTGGTTTTAGCTTGCTAGCTAACTGCCTGACTTGCTCTCTAGCTGCCTGGCTGAAACCAGAACCAAACGATCCGCCGCCGGCTAGAGAGCTAGTCAGCCAGTCAGCTAGTCAGCCAGTCAGCTCGCTTCAACTTGCAGCCCTAACGTCGCCTTTACCGAGCCTACTTTGAGGCAAGAATCTCAGGCTTTGCAATCTCCGGAGGTTTGGCGAACAAGTCTTTCGCTTTAGCAAAAAGTGCCTTGGCAATTTCTCCGTTGAGATGAGCATTGCGACCGTTTTCGTCTGCAAAGGTGTCGAAGATTCCGTACTTTCCGGCTCCCATCTTAATCGCGTACCAGCTAATCGTGCCCGTCTCACGCTCGGCCAGCGGCTGCGCGGACTTGAGAAACTGTTCCACTTCTTTTTCTTTGCCCGGTTTGGCTTCCAGTTGCGCCCAAATCGCCAGTTTTCCCATTGTGCTTTCCTCCTCCCGGCCTTGATGCGTGAACGACGCATCTTACACCAATTGTCGTGCCTGGAGCCTTTGGTCGCCGTCAGTCGGAGATCATAAGAGACGGGAAGCCGCCGAATCGAGCGGTCGGGGGCACAGGTGGTTGACAGGTCTACCGTTATGAACGTACAACCCACCTCTGATGACTTCGCGATACATTCTCGCTCTTGACCAGGGCACCACTTCCAGCCACGCCATCGTATTCGGCCACCAAGGTCAAATTGTCGGCATGGAAACCAGGGACAGACGGAACGCTCCCCAATTTTTTTCCACGAATGTAATTGGTGAACCTCCCGTCTGTCCCCAGATTCCGGGCACGCTTCAGGCGTGCCGAAGCGGCGTCCCAAAAAGAGCGGCTCAGCAGCCATTCAGCTAGCCAGCCAGTCAGCTAGCGGTGGAACAGGTGGTTGACACGGCTACGGTTGTGAACGTACAACCCACTTCTGATGACGTCCAATTACATCCTCGCCCTCGACCAGGGCACTACTTCCAGCCGCGCCATCGTCTTTGGCCACGCCGGCCAGATCCTCAGCCTGGCGCAGCAGGAGTTCGAGCAAATCTATCCCTCTCCCGGCCAGGTGGAACACGATCCGGAAGCCATCTGGAACTCCCAACTGGCCGTGGCGCGAGAAGCGCTGCAACGCGCCAATATTGCCGCCCGTGACCTGGCTGCCATCGGCATCACCAATCAGCGTGAAACCACCATCCTCTGGGAACGCGCCAGCGGACGCCCCGTCGCCAACGCCATCGTGTGGCAGAGCCGTGTCAGCGCCCCTATCTGTGACCGCCTCAAGGCCGAGGGCCTGGAAAACCTGTTTCGCGAGCGCACCGGTCTGGTGGTGGACGCTTACTTCTCCGGCACCAAAATCAAGCATCTGCTCGACAGCACGCCCGGCCTGCGCCCTCGCGCCCAACGCGGCGAAATCCTGTTCGGCACCGTGGATAGCTTCCTGCTCTGGCGGCTGACCGGAGGGCTCCGCCATGCCACTGACGTGAGCAACGCCAGCCGCACCTTGCTGTTTAACATCCACAAACTCGACTGGGATGACGACCTGCTCAACCTTCTGGGCGTGCCCCGCGCCATGCTGCCGGAAATTGTTTCTAGCAGCGAAATCTACGGCCATACTGAGGCCACGCTGCTGGGCGCTCCTGTGCCCATCGCTGGCATGGCCGGCGACCAGCAGGCCGCCCTCTTTGGCCAGGCATGTTTCCAGGCCGGAACAGCTAAGAACACCTACGGCACCGGTTGTTTTGCCTTGCTCAATACCGGGGCGACGCCGGTGGCTTCTCAAAAAGGGCTGCTCACCTCCGTGGCCTGGAAACTCGGCGCCGAGGTCAGCTACTGCCTGGAGGGCGCCGTCTTCATCGCCGGCGCCGTAGTGCAATGGCTGCGCGACCGCCTGCGCATTATCGCCACTTCCTCCGATATTGAGCCTCTGGCCGCATCCGTCCCCGACTCCGCCGGCATCTATCTCGTGCCCGCCTTTGTCGGCCTGGGCGCGCCTCACTGGGACCCCTACGCGCGCGGCACCCTTATCGGCATTACTCGGGATACGACCCAAGCCCACATCGCCCGCGCTGCCCTGGAATCAATCGCCTACCAGACCTGCGATGTGCTGCGCCTCATGCAGCAGGAGGCCGGCCTGCGCCTGCCTCATCTCAAGGTGGATGGCGGCGCTGCCTGCAATTCCCTGTTAATGCAATTTCAGGCTGATCTCCTGGGCGTGCCCGTGCGCCGCCCCGCTGTGCTGGAAACCACCGCCCTGGGCGCCGCTTACCTCGCCGGCCTGGCGGCGGGCTACTGGAGCACCCGGGAGGAACTTGCCGCCCACTGGTCGCTGGAGCGTGAATTCGCTTCCTCTATGTCTTCCTCCACGCGCGAACGCCTTCTCCGCCGCTGGGAGCAGGCCGTCTCCCGCTCACGCTCCTGGGCCCAGGACTAGTCGCCGCTGCCGGGTACTCCGGTTTATTCCGTCTGCCGAGTCACTCCTGGCTGGCAGTGTGCCGGCCGCGTCTTCCCCGGGCAGTGAATTGGAATCGGCTCGGAAATTCTGTTAGCATTCCTCAGTTGTCACCGTTGGTGACACTCTGTTCCCCACTCACGCGGTTGGAAGCTAGCCAGCTCTATAGGACCGATTTATGCGTACTGGTGTGAAACTTGCACACCCGGAGTGGGCGAGAAGAATTCAGGACCTGCGTCACAAACTGGGGCTCTCCCAGACTGCTTTCGCTGAGTTGCTGCGAGTTTCTGCCATGGCCGTATCCCGCTGGGAGCGCGGCATCAATGAACCCCCCGGCCAGGCCTATATCGTCCTCGGCAAATTGGCTGGCTCCCCCAACTGCTGGTACTTCTGGGAGAGAACCGGACTGAAGAAGTCCGACCTGGAAAAAGCTTTGAAACCGCATTAATTCCGGAATACGTCAGCCAGCTGTTTTGCCGGCCAGGTGCGTCGTCGAACCATGCCGGTTTTTACACCTCGGTCACAGCCTTCAGGCCGCCGCTCCACCCAACCTCTCCGACTTGGCCGGCCTGCGGAAGCGCACCACCGTCTGGCTGCCATCCGCCGCCTCGATCTGCAGCCCCATGTGGCTACCGTCATTCGTCTCCAGGAACAACAAACGAATCGGATCGCTCACAAAATGCGTAAGGTGATCGTCCGCAGCCTGACCCAGCGCGATAGCAATGCGGTCATGTCCCTCAGAGTGTTCCGGAGTTACCCCTTCCAGCTTCAAATTCTCCGCTTCCACCCCGCTTCTTCCCTCGCCCTCGGGAACTTCCAGCGTGACCAGCCAGCCCTCGTGCTGGCGGCTGAAACTATCCAGAAAAGACAACCACTCGCCCCGGGGTATTTCCTGGCCAGCTCCGGGGGTGGAATCCTGTTTCCGTTCACCAGTCATTTCCGCTCCTTTTCAGTACCTGATGCGAAATTGCCGCACCGGTCCAAATCTCACGCCGTTCGCAGGGGCCGCTGCTCCGCCGCCGAGCGTTCCAGCAACTCCCGCACTTCTTGGTCACTCACCTGGGGAAACTCGCGGTACCACTGCCCCACTGCCTGAAAAGGCTCCGGAGCAGTTAGGCAGATTACGTGGTCTACCGCGCTCTCGGAACGCAACTCATTGCAGGTGGGGGCGGCAGCCACAGGCACGGCCACTACGATGGATGCTGGATCGCGGTTGCGCACGGCCCTCACCGCGGCGCGCATGCTGGAGCCGGTCGCCAGTCCGTCGTCTACCAGCATGACAGCATGGTGGCGCAGGGCCAGCGCTGGCCGATTGCCCCGGTAGTCGCGCTCCCTCCGCTCCACCTCCTGCTGCTCCCGCTTTGCCACGGCGCGAATCAACTCGTCGGGGATATTCAACCCATGCACCACATCCGGGTTGAGCACGATTATTCCTCCTGAAGCGATTGCACCCATGGCCAACTCTGGCTGTCCAGGAGTTCTCAGCTTGCGCACCACAAAAACGTCCAGCGGCGCATTCAGCGCCTGCGCCACTTCATAACCCACCACTGCCCCGCCGCGGGGAAGCGCGAGCACAACCACGTCACCTCGCCCGGCAAATCCCATCAGCCTGGCGGCCAGTGCGCGGCCTGCTTCCGTTCGGTCTTGAAACACCATTTCCTCCCCGGCCGGGTTTCCGGCAAATCTCATCTGCGCACAGTAGCACCTACGACATGGGATGTGCCCAGCGCTCAGAAAGGTTTGTGCAAAACCAGCCCCGAGTCTTTGCTGCACCGCTCAGCCCTGGCTTTAGCTGGCCTCCGTCACGCTCAGCACTGCCTGCCGCTCGCGCGGGCCGTCGAACTCCATCAGTACCACCCGCTGCCAGGTGCCTAGAATCAGGCTTCCCTGCTCTACCGGAAGCGATACCGAGGTGCCGATCAGGGCGGAGAGTATGTGGTCGGGAACATGGGCGGGATTATGGGGGTGGCGATAGCGCAGCTTCGGGATCATAGCCTCAAAGGCGTCCAGCATGTCTAGGTCGGTGCCGGGGTCGAGATCGGCGGTGGTCACCGCCGCCGTCGTGTGCAGGATGGAGAGGTGGCAGATACCGCTCCGCTCCGCGTAAAACTTCTTCAGAACCCGGTTCACTTCCTCCGTGATGTCCACCACTTCCCGCTTGCGGTGCGTTTTAACCAGCAGCCTTTGCATTTTCAAACCCCTTATGCTTTCGCCTGCCGGGCAGAGCGGATGCTGAAGGCGGCACCCACACGGATGCTCAGGTCGGCAAGGCCGTGCCCATTCCACGCTTTCGCGCCTCGTCCACTACCCGCCGGGCCACCACCACGTCGTAAATGCCAAGACCAAGAATGATGCTCACCAGCCGTTCTTCATCCCGCTGCCGCCCGGGGCGCAGGCCGGCAATCACCCGTCCCAGGTCCTCCGCTTCCGCCCAGGCGCGGAAAGTGCCTTTCTCCCGCGCCACGGCCATGGTCGGCAGATCGTCAATGAAACGCCGCTCGCAATGGGCCACCGCCGCTCCCGTCCAGCTGGCGTCCAGGTCGACCACCGACGCAAACACTCCCGGCGGCAGCCACTCCGCCACGATAGCCGGCTCGCCATTCACCCGCGGCCAGGTGGTCGCGGTTACTACCACATCCGCCTGGCGCACCGCCTGCTCCGGCGAGAGGGCCGCCTTCACCTCCAAACCGTGTTCCTTACTTATGTCGCGCCGCAGGCTCTCCACCGCTTCGGCCCGCGGAGCGTACACCAGCACGCGCCGCAGTTGCGGCAGGACCTGCTTGAGAGCAGCCACATTGGAACGCGCCTGCACCCCCGCCCCCAGCAGGCCGATGGTTTTGGAATCGGAACGCGCCAGCGTTCGCGCGGCCACTGCCGTCGCCGCTCCCGTACGCGCCGCCGTGATCCAGGCAGCGTCCAGGATGGCTTCCGGCAATCCCGTTTCTGGATTGTTCAGGATGATTAGCCCGCTCACCGCCGGCAGCTTTCGCTGGTGGTTGCCGGGAAACGCCGCAACCCACTTCATGCCCCCCGCGCGCGCCGCTTCCACCCATGCCGGCATGGCTTGCAGCAGGGTGCCGGGATATGGATGAAGGGTTGGTTTGGGTGGCAGGAGCACCCGCCCGTGCGCCTTCTCAGTTAGCGCCAGCGCTACGGCTTCAATCACTTCCGGCATAGCCGGCGCTGCCGAGGCCACCTCTTCGCGCGTCAGGTAGAGCAGGTCAGGCACGATGTGCCGCTACAAAAATGGAGTAATTTTGCTACAAAATTGGAGAACTGCACCAGCCATGGTGCATATCTGACAACGTATCTATTTTCCCCCGCCCGCGCTCGCCTGCTGCCCAAACTTCTGCGCGAAGAAATCGCCCCGGTTCCATGCCGGCGGCTGCGCCTGCTCGGCCACATCGTAGCCAATCAGGAAGTTCAGCCGCGCTCCCTCGGCCGCAGAATCATAATAGAACGGCTGGTTCATATTGTCCTTGGGCGTGTGGTAGAGCGTGGTCATCCAGGTCTTCACGATCTTCTCGCCGTCCAGCTTGGGGTCGGAACTCTTCAGTCCGTCGCTCGCGTTCACCGCCGGAATGCCCTGGCGGACAAACGAGTACTGGTCGCTCCGGATAAAGAACACCTCTTCCGGCATGGGGTCGGGACTGATCTGGTAACCCATTATCCTGGCCGCCTGCTGCACGTCCGCGTTCAGCGACGAATGCTCTATCCCAAGAGCGACGATGTCTTTGAGCGGATAAAGCAGGCCGGGCGCGCCATCAATATTCACGTTGGCCACAATGTCCTGGCGTGGCACGGTAGGGTTATTGGCGAAGTAGTCGGAACCGAGCAGGCCCTTCTCTTCTCCCGTAACAAAGGCAAAGAGCACGGAGCGGCGCGGCGGATGGGGCAGGCTGGTGAAGGCGCGCGCCACTTCCAGCAGGGCGGCCGTTCCGGAGGCGTTGTCATAGGCGCCGTGGCAGATATCATCCCCATCCACGGGATGGCAGATGCCGAGATGGTCCACGTGCGCGGTGTAAACCACGTACTGGTTGCGGAGCTGCGGGTCAGAACCGCGCAGCACTCCCACTATGTTCGGGCTCTCCACCGTGGAGTGCTCGCTTACGGTGTGGATTTTGGCCGTCACCGCCAGGGGAAATCCCTGCGGCTGGCTGGCCTTGGCGGCGGCGAATACCTGCTCGAGAGTCTTCGGAGCTCCGGCAAACAATGCTTCTTCCCCGCTCTGGCTGAGCAGGCCGCCGCTGCGCAACTGCGGAAATACGTCGTGGGGATTGCCTTTGTCATCCAGCCAGCGCAGCGAGCCAGAGTGAATCTGGGGCACAATCCAGGCCCAGGGATAACGCTTCATCTCCTCCGGCGACATCATGGACAGCGTGCCCACCGCGCCATGAGCCACGGCGTTGGCGGCTTTGACCAGCCCATCGGCGTAATAGGCGCGTTCCGTGGAAGCGAAGCCGGCGGGCGCGCCGTAAAGGGTCACCACGATCTTGCCGTGGACGTCCAGGCCCGCGTAGTCATCGTATTTATGTTCCGGCGCGCTCACCCCATAGCCGACGAAGACCACGGGCGCGTCCACGCTGGCATCGGTGGAAGTCTCCATGCCGGAGGTGGCGTAGTCCACGCCTTCCTTCAGCGGCTGCTCTTGGCCGTCGCGCACCAGGGCGAACGAGCTCTGGTCGCCCACCAGTTTGGCGCCGCGAAATTTCACCGGCTGAAACCAGGTTCCGTTCACGCCCGCCGGTTCCAGGCCCATGGCTTCCATTTCTGAAGCCACGTAGCTGGCGGCAATCTGGTAGCCGCGCGTGCCCGTGCCCCGGCCCTCCAGCAGGTCATCAGAGAGGAAGCGCATGTGGGCGCGAATGCCCTGCGGGCGCACTGCCTTCATGGCCGTTTCGGCGGTGGCGCGATCAGCGGGCGTGAATTGCTGGGCGGCGGCTAATGATGCGGCGGCGAACGCCACAAATGCTAACCATGTAATTTTCATAATGAGCGCCCGTAGAGGAGATTTTCTGCGCAGGCAGAGTATGCGGGGTTGAGAGTGCTTGTCAACCAAACCAGTGTTATCACCTTCAGGTTAGCGGCGCCGTTGAACACATAACAAAAACACATAACAAAACAAATCAGCGCCGGCGTGAAGGTTCGACTGCCATCAGGTCCGCTCTGGGGTGGAGCAGCGCTTTAGCGCTGCTGTCGCGGACAGCTTAGGATGTCCGGCTTCAGCCGCTGAGGTACCTGCAAGTGAGAAACAACCTCAGGGGCTTAAAGCCGGCTCCATTAACGGGAAGTCTGCAGTCCTTCCATTCAGCCCCGAAGTGACGCGGCTTTCTCCCGCACCTGGCGGCTGAAGGCCTCGTCGCTGAGCGATTCCAGATTAATCTCCACATTGGCCAGCGCGCCTTCCACTGCGGCCCGGGCCAAGGCTGCTGCCACGGTCAGGTCCGAGGCCATGCGCGGGTTGGTGATGCCGCGCAGCTTCTCCGCCAGCACGCCCACTTCGCGGGCGCGTTCCGCCACACCCAGCGGCACATTGGTCGCCCCCTTCAGCGCGTCTGTTACCGCGCCATTGGGCGAATCTTTGGCCTGCTTGTAGGCCTTCACCACCGCGTTGTAGGAGTCGGCATCGGCGTCAATGGCGGCCTTCAGCTCCTCGCGCAACTGCGCCAGGCGGGCAATGGCCTCGCTCAGTTCGCGCTCGTACTGCAGATAATTTTTCTTGCCGCGCGACATAGCCGCCACCATCTGCGCCAGCCCCGCAGCCATGGCCCCGGCCGCAGCGGAAGCGCTGCCCCCGCCGGGGGTGGCCGTGGCCGCAGCCAACTGCTCCACGAACGGCTCCACGCCCGCACGCAGGCCGCCCACCGCCATCTTGCCGCCCATCACCGCCGCCAGCCGGTTCTCCAGGATGAGCGAGGAGTCGAAGTTTTCCACCTGCAGAAACCATTCGGCGGCATCCTCCAGCGCCCGCTTGGGAATCAAGCCGACAATCTCGCTGCTGGTGGGCGCCACTCCGTAGCGCGCCGCCTCGCGCTTCACAAATTCAAACACCCGCGCGATGGGCGTCTGCTCGAAATCGGTCAGGTTCATCGAAACCTGCGCCTGCCCGCGCACCGGAAAACCTGCCCCCTTCACGTAACGCAGCCCGCCGTTGGAGAAGCGCACCGCCTTGGCGATTTTTTTGGCCACGTCCACGTCGGCGGTATTCAGATAAATGTTGTAGGCGATAAGAAACTTTCGCGCCCCCACCACGGTAGCTCCGGCGGTAGGGTGAAGCTGCGCTCCGCCAAAATCCGGCCGCCGCGCCGGATTGGTTTTCACTTCCTCCCGCAGGCCTTCGAACTGTCCCCGGCGGATGTTCTCCAGGTTCTGCCGCTCCGGCGTTGCCGCCGCCGCTTCGTAGAGGTACACGGGAACCTGAAAGCGCCGCCAGATCTCCTCCCCCACGCGCCGGGCAATGGCCACGCAATCCTCGATGGTCACGCCCTCGATGGGAATGAAAGGCACCACGTCGGCCGCGCCCATGCGGGGGTGCGCGCCCTGATGATGGGTGAGGTCAATCAACTCCGCCGCCTTGCCCACGCCGCGAATCGCAGCCTCCTGGATGGACTCGCGGTCGCCCACCAGCGTGATCACGCAGCGGTTGTGGTCGGCATCCATCTCCCGGTCCAGCAGGTACACGCCCGGCACCTTCATGGCCTCGATGATGGCCTCAACCTTGGCCTTGTCGCGGCCTTCCGAAAAATTGGGAACACATTCAACCAGCGTGGACATACGCGACAAGCATAACGGTGGAATCCAGCGGGAGCAACTTTGTTGCCGGGGGGAGCTACGCGCGGGGGCCGCGCTTCATTACAATAGGCGCATGGACTCCCTGGTCATTGCCGGTCGCCAATTCCGTTCCCGACTCATCGTGGGGACGGGCAAGTACAAATCCTTTGCTGAAACCGCGCGCGCCCTCGAGGCCAGTGGCGCGGAGATGGTCACAGTAGCCGTGCGCCGCGTCAACCTGGACCGCAGCAAGGAGTCTCTGCTCGATTACATTGACCCGGGCAAATACTTTCTGCTCCCCAACACCGCCGGCTGCTACACCGCCGATGATGCCATTCGCGCCGCCCGCCTGGGCCGTGAAGTCGGCCTCTCCGACTGGATTAAGCTGGAAGTCATTGGCGACGAACGCACCCTTTACCCCGACGTCCAGGCCACTTTGGAAGCCACCCGCGTGCTGATGAAGGAAGGCTTTACGGTTTTGCCCTACACCTCTGATGACGTGGTTTTTGCCAAGCGCCTCCTAGACGCGGGTGCGAGCGCGGTGATGCCCCTGGGAGCGCCCATCGGCAGCGGGCTGGGCATTCAGAACCAGGCCAATATCCGCATCCTGCGCGAAGTCATTACCGGCGTGCCCCTGATCGTGGATGCGGGCGTAGGCACCGCCTCTGATGCCGCCATCGCCATGGAACTGGGAGCTGACGCCGTGCTCATGAATACCGGCATCGCCGGAGCCCAGGATCCCGTGCTTATGGCTGAAGCCATGAAACACGCGGTGCTGGGCGGGCGGGCCTCCTACCTGGCCGGCCGCATGCCCAAAAAGCTATATGCCACCGCCAGTTCCCCGCTGGAGGGCGTAGTCCGCTGAGCCCAAACCCGGGTGTCTTCCCGCTTTGGGACCCGGCTGACGCCCTGAACGGAACATTACTTTCTGGATCTTCCCCCGCCCCCACTCATCGTATAGGCTGGAACTCCGGCCAGGAACTTAAGTGCTTCGTATCCAGCTGCATACCCGCGTAAGCTCTCAGAAAGTAAAGGGCTTGTCATCCAGCAGCATGGTATACTGCGCTTAAGTTCGTGACCTGCTGGTCATGCCAACATCTCATCCTACTCAAGGATTTACGATGGTCCGTCGCGCTCGCCGCTCTCTTTTCCTCATCGCTTTCGTCATTCTCAGCTGTGGCTTCCTTGGCCTTCTCTTCGGGGAGAAGGTGGGCGCCGCCTCTTCCAGCGGCGGCGAAGGCGACATCCGCGACAGCCTGCGCGCCTTCACCGAGGTGTACAACCTCGTGGAGCAGAACTATGCCGAGCCGGTGAACCCCGACAAGGCCATCTATAACGGGGCCATTCCCGGCATGCTGCACGTGCTCGACCCGCACTCCAATTTCTTCGACCCCAAGTCTTATTCCCTGCTGCGTGAAGAGCAGCGCGGCAAGTACTACGGCGTGGGCATGACGGTGGGCCCGCGCAATAACAAGGTGATCGTGATCGCGCCTTTTGTGGGCACGCCCGCGTACCGTGCCGGCATCCATCCCGGCGACGTGATTATCGCGGTGGACGGCAAACCCACCGACAATATGAGCACGGCGGAAGTGGCGGACATGCTCAAAGGTCCCAAGGGGACCACGGTGCGCATCACCGTGCTGCGCGAAGGCAGCGACAAACCGCTGGAATTCTCCATTATTCGCGATGAGATTCCCCGCTACAGCGTGGACCTGCACTTCCTTATCCGCCCCGGCGTCGGCTACATGCACGTTTCCGGTTTCCAGGAGACCACCGACCACGAGGTTCGTGAGGCCCTGGACGAGATGGGCGACGTGAAGGGTTTGATTCTGGACCTGCGGCAGAATCCCGGCGGCCTGCTCAGCGAAGGCGTTGGGGTGGCCGACCAGTTCCTGCAGAAGGGGCAGGTCATCGTTTCCCACCATGGCCGCTCCAGCCCGGAGAAGGTCTATCGCGCTACCCACGGCAACAGCGGCAAGGATTACCCCATCGTGGTGCTGGTGAACCGCGGTACGGCTTCGGCGGCGGAAATTGTGGCCGGCGCCATCCAGGACCATGACCGCGGCCTGATCGCCGGGGAAACCACTTTCGGCAAGGGACTGGTGCAGACCGTGTATCCGCTTTCGGAAAACACTGGCCTGGCTCTAACCACCGCCAAGTACTACACCCCCAGCGGGCGCCTCATCCAGCGCGACTACAACGGGGTTTCGCTTTACGATTACTATTACGACCGCGAGAATGACGCCAATGCCCCCAACCACGAAATCAAACTGACCGACAGCGGGCGCACGGTGTACGGTGGCGGCGGCATCACTCCCGATGTGAAGATCGCCACCCCCAAGGGCAATGCTTTCCAGGACACGCTGCTGCAGCACTACGCTTTCTTCAATTTTGCCAAGCACTACACCATCAGCCATCACCCCACCAAGAACTTCGTTGTGGATGAGCAGGTGATGCAGGATTTCCGCCGCTTCATGGATGATCAGAAGGTACCCTTCACCGAGGCCGACCTGCTGGCCAACAATGATTGGGTGCGCTCCAATATCAAGGCTGAAATCTTTATTGACGCCTTCGGGCAGGAGGAAGGCCTGCAGGTGCGCGCGGAAGCCGATCCTGAGGTGGTCAAGGCGCTGGAGTTGCTGCCCCAGGCCAAGACCCTGGCCGACAATGCGCGGCGAGTCGTGGCGGAGCGCAATTCCGCTCACTCCTTGAACCGCTAGCTCAAACCCTTTTTTAAACTTGGCCCGCCATTTTGGCGGGCCTTACTTTTTGTTTGCTGCTCAAGGGCACAGCCCTCAGCCAAACGTCTCCCCTTGTGGCGCGGGCGCCCCGCCCGCGACCTATGCCATAATTTCTGCCCATGAAGCTTCCCTTTATCGTTTTCGTCCTCATCCTTTGCTTTGCCGCTCCTCTCCCCGCCCAGTCGCCCGCCCCCACCCCGCTGGACCTGGTCAAGCAGGGCGAAAAACTCAGCCGCGACGGGCGGCAGGACCAGGCGCTCGCCCTTTACCGGAAAGCTATGCAGGCTTCGCCCAAACTCTACGAGGCGCACTTGGGCGCGGGCGCCGCTCTCGACCTGAAGGGCGATTACGTTCCGGCCCGCCGCGAATTCGCCCAGGCCATTGACCTCGCTCCACCACAGTCCAAGCCTCAGGCCTTTCGCGCCATGGCCATTTCCTATGCTTTCCAGCACAATGCCACGCAAGCCGCCAAGTACGAAGGGAACGCCTTCAACTTGCACATGGCGGCAAAGGATTACACCAGCGCGGCTGAGACCGCCGACGAACTGGCGCGCATCTACCTGGAATCGGGCGATCTGGACAATGCCGAAGTCTGGTACAGGAAGGGACACGATGCTGCGTTCTTAAATAGGAACATGGGCCCCGCCGAGAAGGATTTATGGAATTTTCGCTGGGAGCACGCCCAGGCCCGCATTGCCGCCCGCCGCGGCCATCACCTGGAAGCGGAAAAGCACGTGGCCGCCGCCAAGGCCATCCTCGACAAGAGAACCAATCCCAATCAGCAGCGCTTCTTCCCTTATCTGCAGGGCTACGTGGCTTTCTACGGCGGCGATTACAAGGCGGCCGTGGCCGATTTGCAGAAAGCCGACCAGCACGATCCTTTCATCCTGGCGCTGCTGGCCCAGGCCAGCGAGAAATCCGGCAACCGCGAGCAGGCCATGAATTATTACCGCCAAATCCTCGCCATCAATACCCATAACCCCACCAACGCTTTCGCGCGCCCCCTGGCACAACGCA
>DATJEH010000133.1:0-2095 GCA_035496875.1 Terriglobales bacterium
ACTCCCTGCGGCGGGGTCATATTCGTATCCATGAGGATGCCGACCGTCTCACCCGCCTTCATGGCTCCCAGCAGCCCGCGGGCGAAGTCCTGCTTATCGAAAGTGGTGTTGCCGTGCAGCGTGCGATAGCGCCGCACCAGAGCGTCCAGGTAGGGATTGTCCAGCGGCCGGATCACGATGTGCAGCTTGTGCCCATAAAGTGAATGCGCGAATGAGCCTACCTCCCAGCCGCCCAGGTGCGCCGTCAGGAAAAGCACGCCTTTGCCGCGCCGCTCCGCCTCCAGGAAATTCTCCAGGCCGTCGTAAACCGCAACCTGGCAGACGTTCTCGGCCGTATATCGCGGGAACCGGGAAACCTCCGCCAGCAGCCGCCCCAGGGAGGTGAACACGCCGCGCACAATGCGCCGGCGCTCACGTTCCGGCATTTCCGGAAACGCCAACTGCAGGTTGCGCAAGGCCACCCGGCTTAAGCGAGGATGAAGCACGCGGACGGCTTGGCCCAGTGCAATGCCCATCGCCCGTGCCAGTGGCCGGGGCAACACGCCTAGTATCCGGACCAGCACCCACACCGGCGCGTACTCGAGGCGATCCCGCATTCAGGAAAGCGTGACGGTAACATCGCGCACCACTTTTTTCAAACTGCAGGCGGTGGCTCGGGCTCCTGGGCCTTCGGCTGTTGGCTTTTGTCTGTTGGCCTTTGGCCTTTGACGATTGGCGATTGCTCGATTGCCGCCGCAATCGTACCCCCGCCCGAACCCTATAATGGGTGTTATTCCTGGGGAGCGTACATGAGCAACCGGTCCTACCATAGGGAATTGCGGGAAAGCACCGCCAGACGCGGCGCCTTAACTCTCGTCGCCATCAGCGCTTGTCTGCTACTGTTTGCCTGTTCTGCCAGCAGTCCGGGGAGTATCGAGACCATGGTGGCACAGGAAGCCAAGCGGGTGGCCATCGCCGGCAAAAATCTGAAAAACCCGCTGCCCGATACTCCCGCAGTGGTGAAAACCGGCCAAGAACATTTCAGCCATCATTGCCAGGTTTGTCACGGGTTGGACGGCCACAACACCGGCGTGCCGTTCGCCAACAAGATGTCGCCGAATATTCCCGAACTGAGCGATCACAGCGTGCAGGATTTCACCGACGGCCAACTGAAGATCATCATCCAGAACGGCATCCGTTTCAGCGGCATGCCCGGCTGGCAAGGCATTTTGGATGACGATGAGATGTGGGCCATTGTGCGCTTTATTCGCCATCTGCCGCCCAAGGGCAGTCTGGGCGTTCCGGCGGTGTTCCAGGAATCAGAAGAGGAGCACCATCACGCGGAAGGAGAGGAGCACCACCACTAATTGACGCCTGAAGAATGAAGAACGAAACCCTTGAACATCATCCCGAAGAGAAGCTCTCATCATTCTTCAATCGAAAATCATCCTTCATCAATCACTTGGCCGCTTCGGTGGCGAACTTGCTCAGCGAAACCATCAGGGGACGCGCGCCGTCGGGGGATTCGATTTCGCCGGTCAGCGAAGTGCGAAACGGCACCATCCGTCCGTAGAATTCGCGTGTGCTGGACTTGTCCTGTTTGACCACAGCGCCATTGAGGCTCACCCCGGCAAAAATGCCTCGCGCCCGCGAGTAAGTGAGAATTTCCGCTCGCATCTTCCAGTCCGTGGAGCCTTCCGCATGGCGGCCCACTGGGCCAGCGGCGGCGGATGCATCAGCCCCAACCTGAAACTTGCTGGAGAGCAGGTTGCGCATGCCCTTTTCATTCATCACTAGCATGATCAGGTCCACCGCCTGGCCGCCAATCTGAAAGCCAAAGCTGCCCCCTTTGATGGTGAAGAAAGCGGGCGCGCTCCACCCCTTGGGGGTGCGGCAACTGGCCACGCCGCGGCCGTAGCGGCCGCCGAAGATAAAACCGCCCTTAAGCATGGAGGGCACCACCGCCACACATTGCGCGGACCCCATCACTTCCATGGGGATTCCCTTGTCGGGGGCGGACATGATGTCGTTAATCACCTGGGACGCGGCCTGCACTCGATCCACGGCCTTGCTCTGGTCGGCGTTTTCACTGGCCGCGGTCTGGGCGAACGCGAAT
>DATJEH010000134.1:0-10685 GCA_035496875.1 Terriglobales bacterium
GCCCGGCGCATGGCGCGCTCATTGGTGGCCACGGCATGCACCTGGGCCACGTCAAACCATAGCCGCAGGCACATGGCGATAAACCAGATCACCACCGCGCCGATCACATCCACCCAGAAGCCGAGTTTCTCCGGGGCCGCATTGGAGGAAAGGTCGCCCGACCAGCTCTTGATGGCGTTGGCGGCAATCGCCACAGGAATGAGCACAATCACCAGCATGATCAGCAGGCGGACGAAACGCCAGAAATAGGCCCCGCTGGCCTGGAAGAAATCGGCGGTCGAGATTTTATAGGGTGAGCGATAGGCCTCCAGCATTCCGCCGGTCACGAACAGCATGAACACGAAAAAGATGATGGCGAACCCTGCGATGGCGGGCGAGGCGGTGCCGAAGCCGATCCCCGGCTGCATGCCCAGTTCGATGTAACGGCCAAGATTGAAGCCATGGTAAAGCTGGTTGGCGGCCAGGCTGTGGTCGAGCACGCCCACCCAGCGTGACACCATGGCAAAAATCGAGAGGTGGCCGAGCACCAGGTTAACCACGAAAAGCCACCACAGGATGCGCTGGTGCCGCCATACGCGACTGCAGCCGTCGGAAAGGAAGCCTTTTTCCATATTGAACACCTGCTGACTAGCCGCCTGGCTGGCTAGCTAACGAGACGTTGCGAGCAACCTTTCTACTCAAGTACTCCCAAGTGGCCACATTCCTAATGCCGCGAACTGGCAACTGAGAACTGGCAACTGCTTCTACACCAGCCAGGCCAGCAACTGGGCACAGAACTGCGAAATCACCGTCCAGTAGGCGGCCAGCTTGTGATGTGGCCCCTGATTGCTTTGCCGGGTATAGCTGTTGTTGAAGAAATCCTTATCCAGCCAGGCCTGGTGCTCCGGGTCAAGTTCGGCGGAGACGATGCGCGCCTTCTTGTCGTATTGATAGCGCACCCAGCGGTCACGCCCGTCCCAGTGTTCGGTCACGCTCTCGCCATTGTCAAACTTCACTTGCACGTCCACGGGAAAGATGAAGTCGCCCTTGCGGTGCACCAGCACCGTGCTGTGGTAGAGGGTCTCGCCCTTCTTTGCCTTGGGGCGGTTCTTCTCATACCAGTCAGGCCGCTCGGAGCGTACGCCCAGAACTTCGTAGTCCATCACTTGCGTTCCGAAGACCGCCTGGTCGTAGTACCAGCGCAAGTCCTTGCCCGAAACTTCTTCCACCGTCTTGAGAAAATCTTCCTGCGTGGGATGAGTAAAGCGGTAGCGCAAAAAGTAGGTGTGCAGCGCCCGCTGCATGGTCTGTTCACCAATGACTTTCTCCAGCGTCAGCAAAACGGTGGCAGTTTTTCCGTAAGTAGTGCCGCCATAGGAACTCCCGTTCATGTACTGCCAGGCAAAGCGAGCCATGGGGTCATCCTCGGCCACCGAATCATAGGAAAGACGCTGGTAATCGGCCTCGCCCATGTGCGCCCCCAAGAGATTCAGGATGGAGGTGTCCTTCCCGTACAGCGAATCCATGATCTTGACTTCGGTGTAGCTGTTGATGCCCTCGTCCATCCAGGCATTTTCGAATTCGTTGGTGGCCACCATGCCGTACCAGTACTGATGGCCGAATTCATGCTCGCTGACCAGTTCCGGAAACAGCAGGCCCTTGGGCGCCCACCAGGTGGTGTCGGCGGTAAACAGCGTGGGATACTCCATGCCGCCGGCCTGGAGCGCGCCGTGCGGCGGGTCCACCAGCGTGATCTGCTTGTAGGGATAAGGGCCGTACCACTTGTCGAAACGGTCGAGCGTGCCCTTCAGCACCTGCATGTAGCGGGGCGCGCTGCTCATGTGTCCCGGTTGTACCAGCATGCGGATCTTCACCGGTCCCATGCTGCCCTGGTAAGTTCCGGTCACCACGCGGTATTCGGGCTCGGCGGTCCAGGCAAAGTCGTGGATGTCTTCGCCGTAGAAGCTAACCGTCTTGGTGCCGTCCGGATTTTTGACACTGGAAACTTCCACTCCACTGGCGCCCACCACTTCGTCCTGCGGCAGGGTCAGCTTGACCTCGAAGGTACCGAATTCGGCGAAGAACTCGGTGGTGCGATGGAACTGATGACAGTTCCAGGCCCCCTGCCACCAGACTCCTACCTTGGGAAACCACTGCGCGCCCATAATGAAGTCGCGCTTGTAGCCGGTGCGCGCCAGCACTTCCGGCAACTGGTCGTGAAATACGATCTTGAACTGCACCTGGCCGCCGGCCGGAACTGGCTTGGGCAGCTTCACCTGAAAGACGGTGCGGTCGTCGGGATTGCCGTCGTCCGGGGAAATAAATTTAATTTGCGAGGCCAAGTCGCCCACGCCAGCCACCTCAAGCGACTTCACCTCGCCCGCGCCATAGTATTTCTGCTTCCATTCAAACTCCGGATTGTAGAGGTGGGTTTCGCGGATGAACGTAGACTTGGGCTGAAAGGCGTTGAGGTAGAGGTGGAAGGGAAACGTGTCCTGCGGCTTGCCGGTGTAATTGTGCCAGGTGAGCACTTCAGTGGCGTCAATGGTGTGCTTTTGCGCGTCCACGTGGGCGTCAATGTTGTAGTCCAGCCAGCGCTGGGAAAGAGGCTGCTTGGAAAGAGTCGCCGAGGGCATGGGTTGGGCGGGCAACAGCGTTACCCAGACCATGATTGAAAGCAGTAGAAAGCACAAGCGGCGGGCCTGAATCATGCTTTCATCCTCCGCGGAGCTTGGGGCGAGCTGAGCAGCTTACAACAATCTCCTGCCGGGTGGGAAACCGGGGAACCTGCAGGGGTTCTTTGCCAGGGCTGGAGATCGGCTTAGAATGTGCTGAAAACCAGTTCGCCACAAAGACACAGAGGCACGGAGAAAGGCTGATTTCATTTCCTTCATAATTTTGATGATCGGTGCGAAGACACATGCTTCCGGGCGGCATAAATAAAATGAAGATAAAGGTTCCTCTGTGTCTCTGTGCCTCTGTGGTGACAACGCTTTTTCCCGTCTTTGCGGTGGCACAAGCCCAGGAAAAGGCTCCGCCGGTACGGGTAAACGTGCTCAATGTTTGTACCCCCGGCGCCGCCGAGGAGAAGGAACTGACCGCCGCCCTGCAGCGCATCCCGCCAAGACCCCGCTGGGGCAGCGACTTTGAAGTGGCGCGCGGCCGCACCACCCTGTCGCAGGATGCCGCCGCGGCCCTGACCGGCAAACGGAGCGCGCTCTCCGAGTCTGGCCCCCTCTCCGACTGGGTACGCATTCGCCGCGAATTTTCCGGCGCCTCCCCGTTCCTCAATGCACTTTATTCTTTCAGCCTGGATAAGCGGAACATGGTAGAGACCCTGGTGTTTGCCGTCCGCGATCCCAAGGACCTGTTACAGGTTTCTCTAAGTGAAACAGTCTCCGCAGTGACCAGTCCGGCCGCCACCCTGGCCGCGGGCACTCCACCCGATCACATCCGCCTGGAGCGTTTTGGCAAGCCGTCTGTCGTGCTGGCACGTTGTGCGGGCGGGCCAGATGCGCCCAAGGTGGACCAGAGCGCCTATGAGCCTCTGTTCCGGCAAGCGGCGGCGATCCTCGCTACTTACCGCACAGGCTTGGGCGCGCGCCGCATTGTGCCAGAGGAGCTGGCGCGGCTGCGCCAGACACCAGCCACTTCCAGCCCGCATCCGCGCCCAAAATAGCTTGCCTCCGGGGTGGTCGCAACCCGCTCGCACCACCGCTCCTCCCTTTCGTCACTTGCCGCTCTACTTTGGAATTCCATCTCTTTTCGGGAACACTTTTGGGCGCGCTGCGCCGGACTGCTCGGGAAAAATAAGCCGCGGCCAACTTAAAATCAGGAGCAGGGCACGCCTGTTCGTAGCCGCGTGAATGCCGCATCATGGGAGTTCGTTCGCGGAGAGGAATGCCGAATTCTGAGCAGAGGCCAGCCTTGGCGCAGCAACGCGATTACGATTCCCTGCAACCCACAGCAAGCCAGGTTTTGCCTTCGGTTTCGGAGCACGATTTGGGGGCTGCTTTGCAGCAGGCCCAAGAGGAACTGCAGGCCGAACGGGTCTTTGCCCGAGCCCTGATTGACGCTCTGCCTGTGGTCCTTGCCGTCATCGGGGAGGACGAAAAATTCGTTCTCTGGAACCGAAGATTGCAGAACGTGCTGCGGTACTCGGACGCAGAGCTCGCCTCCATGTCGGCGCTGGATACCGTAACGGAAGCAGGCCGTGCCCTCATCCGCGGCAAAATCCGGGAAGCCTTTGCCACCGGCTTCGCTGAGGCCGAGAGCGCGCTGCTGACGAAAGAGGGCGCAACTATCCCCTACTATCTCAGTTCCTGCCCGCTATTACTGAAAGGCAAGCCTTGCATTGCGGGCGTGGGAATTGACATCAGCGGTCGCCAAACATCGGAAGAACGGTTGCGCCAGTCGGAATCGCGCTATCGCCTGTTGTTCGAGCGCAGCCTGGCCGGCATTTTTCGTTACCAGATGGATAAGGGGCTGGTGGAGTGCAATGAGGCGGGAGCCCGCATCCTGGGCTACGCCTCGCTGCAGGAACTTCTGCACCAGAATGCGGCCAGCTATTTCGCCCGGCCCGGCGACCTGCAAGGGGCGCTGCTCTCGTTGGCGCACGACGGTATTCTAAGAAATTTTGAAACCTGCCTCCTGCGCAAAGACCATACTCCGGTGTGGATTCTGGAAAATCTGAGCGTCACCGAATACCGGGACGGCCAGCCGTTCGTGCTCGACGGCACCTTCATTGATGTTACCGAGCGGAAGCGTGCGGAGCAGGCCCTGTGCGAGTCCGAGCAGCGGATCGCGCTCAAGAACCGCATCGCGAGCATCTGCCTTACCGTGCCCGATGAGCAGATGTATGGAGAATTGCTGAACGTCGTTCTCGAAGTCATGCAAAGCTCGCTGGGATTGTTCGGCTACATTGACGAAGACGGTGTCCTGGTGGTTCCTTCCCTGACCCGCGACGTCTGGGAGAAGTGCGCGGTGGCCAATAAGAGCCTGCGCTTTTCCCGCGAAGTCTGGGGCGGCGTCTGGGGTCGCAGCCTGATTGAAAAAACAGCCATCTGCTACAACCGGCCAGGTAGAGTTCCGGAAGGGCATGTGGACATAGTGCGTTGCCTTAGCGTGCCCATCCTGCACAACCACACTCTTATTGGATTACTGCTGGTAGCCAACAAGGCTACCGACTACGAAGAAGCCGACTTGGAACGGTTGCAGCGCATTGTGGATTTCCTGGCCCCGGTGCTCCATGCCCGCCTGCAGCGCGATGCCCAGGAACGCGCCCGCAAGCGCGCCGAGGCCGAACTGATCCAGGCCAAGGAGGCGGCGGAAACCGCGAACCGGGCGAAAAGCGAGTTCCTGGCCAACATGAGCCACGAAATCCGCACTCCTATCAACGGCGTGCTGGGCATGACCGAGCTCGCACTCGACACCGACCTCAGCTCCGAGCAGCGCAAATATCTGGTGATGGCCAAGCAGTCCGGCGAGGTGCTGCTGGAGGTGATCAACGACATCCTCGATTTTTCCAAGGTAGAGTCGGGCAAGCTGGACCTGGAATGCATAGAGTTCGTTTTGGCCGATTGTGTCGCCCAGGAGATGAATGCCCTCGCCCTGCGGGCTCATGGCAAGGGGCTGGAATTGGCTTACCGCATCGCGCCAGAAATCCCGTCCCGGGTGTCCGGCGATCCCAGCCGCCTGCGTCAGATAGTCCTTAATCTGGCCGGCAATGCCATTAAGTTTACCGAGAGCGGGGAAGTGGTTCTGTATGTGGACCTGGAATCACACGACGAAAAGACCGTGGAGCTACATTTTCGGGTGGTGGACACCGGCATCGGCATCCCCGCGGAGAAGCAGGGGCTCCTGTTTCAGGCATTCACCCAGACCGACACCAGCATCAGTCGTAAGTTCGGCGGCAGCGGCCTGGGATTGGCCATCTGCTTCCGCCTGGTTACTCTAATGGGGGGACGCATCTGGGTGGAAAGCGCTGCAGGTGTGGGCAGCACTTTTCACTTCACCGCCCATTTTGGCCTAGCCCCGGCATCCCCGCCCGAACCTGCCACCGTGGAGCTGGAGCAGGTGCCCGTCCTCATCGTGGACGATAACTCCACCAACCGGCAAATTCTCGCCGAATATACCGCGGCCTGGGGCATGCGGCCGCTGGCGGTGGAGAACAGCGAGGCCGCTCTCGACGCCCTGCGCCTGGCGCACTGTGCCGGCAGTTCCTTCCGGGTGCTGGTCATTGACCGCCGCATGCCGGGCATTGATGGCTTCACCCTGGCGGAGCGGGTGCAGCGCGACCCCGAACTGGCCGGGCCCATCATCATGATGCTGACTTCTGATGGGCAACGCGGGGATGGCGCCCGCTGCCGCGAGATGGGCATTTGCGCCTATCTGGTTAAACCCATCCACCGCCCCGACCTGCTGCGCACTGTTCGCCTGGCTCTGGGTCAGGAACCCGGTGGGCACCCCGGCCTGATCACCCGCCACAGCTTGCGTGAGTCGAGGCGCAAGCTCTCCATCCTGGTGGCGGAAGACAACGCCGTGAGTCGCACGGTCATCGTTAGCCTGCTGCACAAGATGGGGCACAGCGTGAGCGTCGCCGAAGACGGCGAGCAGGTCCTGACTTTGGTTCAGGAGCGGCAGTTTGACTTGCTCTTTATGGACGTCCGGATGCCCAAGCTTGACGGCCTGTCCGCTACCGCAGAGCTGCGCCGCCGGGAGCGGGAAACGGGCGGCCACCTCCGGGTGATCGCCATGACCGCCTTGGTTCTTCCTGAGGATCGCGACAGTTGCATGGCCGCCGGCATGGACGGCTACATTTCCAAGCCGGTGGATTTCGATTCTGTACAGGAGGAAATTGAGCGTTACTGCGGCTCCAGCCCCCTCCCGCGGCCGCATTGAACCGGTTGCGCAACCCCGGCAGAATTTCGAGTGCGCCCCTGGCCTCCCGCCTTCAGGGCGCAGCCAGACTGTTCCCGGCCTGCCGCCTGCGAATAATCGTGGAGAACTGAAACCAAAATCCCGCCGCACCATCTAAAATGATTTCGTCCATGAACCAGGAAATTCGCGACACCGTTATCATCGGGGCCGGCTGCGCCGGCCTGACCGCGGCGATTTATGCCGGCCGCGCTAATCTCAAACCGCTGGTTCTGCAGGGCCACGAGCCCGGTGGCCAGCTCTCAATGACTACCCTGGTGGAGAATTTCCCCGGATTCCCCGAAGGCATCCAGGGTCCGGAACTGATTGAAAACATGAAGAAGCAGGCGGCGAGGTTTGGCGCCGAGTTCCAGACGGGGCACTTGGCGCACGCCGACCTGCGGCAGCGTCCGTTCGTGCTCGACCTGGGCAAAGAGAAGCTCCGTACCCGGACCCTGATTGTGGCCAGCGGCGCTTCCGCCCGCTGGCTGGGGCTGCCCCATGAGCAGGCGCTTATCGGCCATGGCGTCTCTTCCTGCGCTACCTGTGATGGCTTTTTCTTTACTGGCAAGGAAGTGGCGGTAGTGGGCGGCGGCGATTCAGCCATGGAAGAAGCGCTGTTCCTTACCCGTTTCGCGACCCGGGTGAGCCTTATTCACCGCCGGGATCAGTTTCGCGCTTCCAAAATCATGCTGGAGCGCGCCCGGCAGAACCAGCGAATCCGCTTCCTCACCGATACCGTGGTGGAGGATGTCTACGACGTGAACCGGCAGGAAGTCACCGGGCTGAAGCTGCGCAACGTGAAAACCGGTGCGGTGAGCGACTTTCCGGCCAGCGCCCTTTTCCTCGCCATCGGCCACGTTCCCAATGCCGCGATGTTTGACGGGCAGCTCGAAAAAGATGCCGACGGCTACCTGAAGACGGAGAATTACGTGTTCACGCGAGTGCCTGGTGTTTTCGCCTGCGGCGATGTGCAAGATCGCCGCTACCGCCAGGCGATTACCGCCTCCGGCAGCGGTTGCATGGCCGCCATGGAAGCGGAGAAGTTTCTGGAAGAGCACGGAAGATAGCGAGCAGCTGGAGGGGGGAGCTGGTAGTTGCTAACTGCGAGCCACCGGGGTCGAATTCGCCAACTATTAACTACCACCTACTAACTACTCGTTCTTTACGCTCCTGGAATGGGCGCGCTCTTGGACGCGGGATGGAACTGCAGATCCAACGGATAGTAGGGCAGTTCTATATGCACCGTGTAGTTGGCTGAAATGGCCAGGCTGCCGCTGCCACCGGCGCCGACGCGCTGAACTACGACCTGGTCCTCGGTGAGGGGGATCTCCAGGTCTTGGGCCTTTTTGAGAATGGTGGTGCGAATTTCATCGTCCGATTTGTTGCTGTAGGATTGCAGCACCGCCTCATTCTGAATGGCGTCCTGCAACTGATAATTGGCAAAAATCGGTGGCACCAGCTCGAAGCCTACATAGACAGCCACGGCAATCACGCCCAGCGCCACAAGCAGTTTCAGTGTACGCACATAAACCCCACTTCGGCCTGCGGGGAGGGCACTCTTACGAGTGGGCGGGCCGGAGAAATTTCTCCAGATGACTGGCTATATCGCGGATATTAGCATCGAGCATCTGACGTGTCGAGCGGGGAACCACTTCGACCATGCCTTCGGTAACCTTTTTACCTACGTTTACACGAAAGGGTATGCCCACCAGGTCAGCGTCTTTGAATTTCACCCCTGGTCTTTCGTCACGGTCGTCCAGCAATACATCGAATCCCGCTGCCGAAAGCTGTTCCGCTATCTGGACGGAGGTGGAAAGCAGCGTGGGATCCTTGACATTTGTAGGGGTCACCACCACCTCGAAGGGAGCTATCGAAGCGGGAAGCCAGAAGCCGTCGTTATCATGATTCTGTTCTACCGCAGCGGTCAGGATGCGCTCGATGCCGATTCCATAGCAACCCATGATGGGCGCTACTTCTTTTCCGTTCTGATCCAGCACCCGCGCTCCCATGGATTGGGTGTACTTATCGCCCAGCTTGAAGATGTGCCCGATCTCCATCGCCTTGGCTACTTTCAAGGGAGCTCCGCAGTTGGGACACCCTTCTCCTTCGCTCACGCTGCGCAGGTCCACCCACTCCGACACAGTAAAGTCCCGCTCCGGCGTTACGTTGCGCAGGTGGTAGTCTTCCTTGTTGGCGCCCGCGATCAGGTTCTTGCGCCCCAATAGAGCCCGGTCCACCAGCACCCGCGCCTTGATACCTTTGTATGTCCGTCCCTCCGAGCCGATCGGCCCCAGGAATCCCGCGGGCGCGCCGAATACTTTCTGGATTTCCTCCGCATGCATGGGGCGAAACTGAGCCCCCGCCAGCGCCGTGGACAGCTTGGCTTCATTCAGGGTGTGGTCGCCGCGCAGGAAAAGGATGACCGGCACCTCATGCGGTTTTTCCGCTCCTCCCTTCGTTTCCGTGGCCATCAGGGCCAGCGTCTTGATCTTGTTCTTGGGTGACACCCCCAGGTAGTTCGCTACCTCCTCCACAGTTTTCAGCCCGGGTGTGTGCACCAGTTCCGGCTGGCCGTTTCCCGTAGCTTCGTAATCGGGCACCGCTTCCAGCCGTGCGGCCGCCTTTTCCAAGTTGGCCGCATAATGGCAACTTGGACAACTGACAATCAGGTCCTCGCCGGCCTCCGTATAGATCACGAACTCGTTCGACTCCGACCCCCCCATGGCGCCCGAGTGCGCCTCTACCACCACGTATTGCAGGCCGCAGCGATCGAAAATCCGGCGGTAGGTGTCGTAGTGTTTCTTGTAAGAAACGTCCAATCCGGCGGCGTCCAAGTCGAAAGAATACGAGTCCTTCATGGTGAACTGCCGCACCCGCAGCAACCCCGACTTGGGCCGGGCTTCGTCGCGGAACTTGGACTGAATCTGATACCAGATTTGGGGCAACTGCTTGTAGCTGCGCAGCTCTTTGCGGGCGATTTCAGTCATGACTTCTTCTTCGGTCATGCCCAGGCAGAGGTCCGCACCCTTGCGGTCCTTAAGACGGAACATGGTGTCGCCGATGGCGGCCCAGCGGCCGCTGGCTTCCCACAATTCACGCGGGTGCAATGCCGGCAGGTAGTACTCCTGCCCGATCTTGTCCATCTCCTGGCGCACGATGGCGGTGATCTTCAGCATCGAGCGGTAGCCCAGGAAGAGGTATGAATAAATCCCGGCCGACAGCTGGCGGATGTAGCCCGCCCGCAGCAGGAGTTTGTGGCTGGCGACCTCGGCGTCGGCCGGCGCCTCTCGCAGGGTCGGAATAAACAGTTGTGACCAGCGATGCATGAGTTGGCTTCCTTGATAAAGGGAAATAGATATTGTAATTGACCACTGGGGATTGCGAGACCTGCGAAGGGTATTTCGCTCCTCTGGGCAGTCGAACTCATCCCCTAATTGAACTTCTGACTGTAGCGGTGGCGGTCATTCTCATTATCGCTGCTATCGCCATACCAACCCTAGGCCGCCGACACAGGAAGGGTGCGGCTGGGCTGGCCATGTCAGTCTGCGTTGGCGGTCACCGTGGTTTTCCCGGCAGCCTCGGCAATGCGCATCAGGTCCGGCAACACGTGACCGAAGGAAGCGCGGCCGGGCTGGCCAAGCACGAAGTACAAATCCTGGAACAGGGGATAGAGTTTGGCATATACCTGCTGCGCCTCAGGATCGGGCGCGTAGGTCTTGTGTGGCGGGCAAACCCTGGCCTGCGCCTCTTCCACGCTTTTGAAAGTGCCGGCAGCCAGGAACGCGAAG
>DATJEH010000135.1:0-36255 GCA_035496875.1 Terriglobales bacterium
AGGCCGCCACCGGCTCGTCCTGCCGTGCGCTCCTGCGCGGCCACCACGTCGTTTTCTATGTGGGCTCGCAGTTCATTGACCACGCGGCCAACTTCGCGCTTCGCCTCCGGAGGCGCGGCTTTGAGCCACAGGTCGTTGATCTGGCTGAGAATGCCGTTCTTGCGCGCCATCCAGCGGTCGCGCAGAGTCTTCCACTCCGCCTGATTCGCGACGCCGGCGCACTCCTGCTCCAGCGCGGCGGTCAACTCGGCAACTGCCTTGTCCAGCGCCGTCGGCGAATAATCCGTGAGCTTGGGAACCTGGTACATGGGAAGTGTGTCGTCCTGTCAGGCCACATTATTCAGGAGTGGGTGGCGCAGGCCTTCAGGCCTGCGTTGAAGCGGCAGCAGCGAAGCGGGCTTTAGCCCCTGGGGTACCTTCGACATTATCCTGAATACCTCAGTGGCTAAAGCCTCCCATGATGCTGGGCCGCCTTTATGCAGGGCCAAGGCCCTGCCCCACCCTTCTCCCTGCGGCGCTTGTTAAGTAATCCGGGCTGCAACCAATCCGGGCTGTGAGTCTGGCACCCAGCCCCCGGGTTTCACCGAGTGGGAGCTAAAGGCTAACTGCCAATGGCTGGTGTTCTACGCTTTCCCCGCCGCCAGTCCCGCCTTAGCCTGTTCGGCCAGACTTTTAAAGCCAGCGGGATCAGCGACCGCCAGCTCCGCCAGAATCTTGCGGTCCAGTTCCACCCCGGTCTTCTTAAGCCCGCTGATGAACTGGCTGTAGCTGAGCCCGTTCAGCTTGGCGGCGGCGCCGATGCGCACAATCCACAGCGAACGGAACTGGCGCTTCTTGAGCCGGCGCCCGGCGTACGCGAACTTCAGCCCGCGCTCCACCGACTCTTTGGCGGAACGGTACAGCTTGGATTTAGTCAGGAAATAGCCGCTGGCGCGCTCCAGTATCTTTTTGCGCTTGGCGCGGCGTTTGGTTCCGCGTTTGACACGAGGCATGGTGTGCTCCTTTTTTTTGGCGATCCATGCAGGATCGCAATTCAGCGGCTGGAGGCAAGGAGAAAATCCGAAGCCTCTTCACTCGCTCTAGTACTTTGTGGCGCGGCCGCCCTCGGCCGCGGCTCTTGCTCTTGCGGCGCAAGCGCCGCCGGACAGGCGAGCGCGCCTGTCCCCACACAGACAAATCACTGGTACGGAATCATGCGCTTGATTTTGGGGGCGTCCGCCGGATCCACCAGCACCGCGTGGCGCAGTTTCCGTTTCCGCTTCTTGTCCTTCGAGGTCAGGATGTGGCGCAGGTGCGAATGTCCGCGCTGCACCTTGCCTCCCGCCGTCTTTTTGAAGCGCTTGGAAGCGCCCTTGTGAGTCTTCATTTTCGGCATAAGTTCCTGTTCTTAATCCTAAATGGTGATGCTGAAAAACGGCAAGGCACGAGTTTCCTGAATTCTGCGGACAGTTAAGCGAGAGATCGCGCCTTCCTCAGGCTTGCGCCCGTGTGGGCGCCTGCTGGGGGGCGGCTTTCTTGGGTGCCAGAATCAGGTGCAGGGTGTTGCCTTCCTGCCGCGGCCGGAACTCCACCAGACCTTTGTCCTCCACGTCCTTGATCAGCCGTTCCAGAATCTGCCGGCCCAGGCTCTGGCGGGTCATTTCCCGTCCCCGGAAGAAGATGGTGGCCTTCACTTTGTCGCCTTCGTCCAGGAACCGCAGCACGTGGTTTTTCTTGGTCTGGTAATCGTGCTCGTCCACATTGATGCGGAACTTCACTTCCTTGACGGTAATGACCTTCTGGTGCTTCTTGGCCTCGCGCTCCTTCTTTTCCTGCTGGTAGAGAAATTTGCCGTAGTCCATGATGCGGCAAACCGGAGGCTGCGCCGTGGGTGAAATCTCCACCAGGTCAAGGTTCTTGGAGCGGGCCATCTTGAGCGCCTCGAAAGGAGGCAGGATGCCGATCTGGTTGCCTTCATCGTCAATCACGCGCACTTCGCGGGCGCGAATGCGTTCATTCATGCGGATAAAACGTTTGTCGATACAAACCTCCGGCCCCTGCAGGGCGAGACGAGATGGAAAATTATAGCATGCAGGCGATAGATATTTCGGTGCTGGCCGGCATCTCGGCGCGAAGTTTTTCGCTCCTCAGTAAATTTTGTGGGCACTCACCTGGCGCACAAACGGCTGACTCAGACGCACATCTCGCCGCCCCTGCCGGATCGCCGGCAATTAAAAACAGAAGCTAGGATGCACTGTGCCTTGGCTCGCGAAGACCCATGCAGACGTCCCGGAAGGGAAGCCATCGAAGTAGCCCGCCAGTTTACTGGCGGGAAAGCGAGGTTCCCAGCAATTCGCCGCCGCTGACATCCTCAATGCCCGCCGTCAGCCACTGGTTGGGGGCGTGCCGTCCGTTCAGACGCAGCTTTAGGTAGTTGTCGGTGAGCGCTTCCGTGCGCTCCCCATCAAACGCGCTGAGCGTGATCGCCTGCAAGGTTTTGCCGACAAACGAGCGCTGGAACGTCAGCTTCTTCTGCGCCGCCAGCTCGCGAAGAATACGATTGCGCTCCCGCGCCACCGGACCGGGAACTTGCTCCGGCAACTCGGCCGCCGGCGTGCCTGGGCGCGCCGAATAAGTGAACACATGCAGGTAGGTGAAAGGCAGTTCCTCAACCGTGGCGCGAGTCTGCTCGAACTCAGCTTCGCTCTCGCCGGGGAAGCCCACCATCACGTCGGCGCCGATGGCCGCCGCCGGCATGGCCTGCCGGATCATGCGCAGGCGCTGCGCGTAGTGCCATGGCCGGTACTTGCGGTGCATGCGCCGCAAAATTCGGTCGCTGCCCGATTGCATGGGAACGTGCGCGTGTTTGGCGATCCGGGGAGAGCCCGCCGCCAGTTCAATCAGCTCATCGCTCCAGTCCATAGGCTCGATGGAACTGAGCCGCAGCCGCTCCAGGCCGGTTTGCTCCAGGATTGCGCGCACCAGGGCGGGGAAGCGCAGCTGCGGCCGCAGATCGCGCCCCCATCTCCCCAGATTAATGCCGGAGATGACTACTTCCCGGTAGCCGGCTGCCACCAGATGACTTACCTGGCCGATGATCTCCTGCAGGGGCAGCGAGCGGCTGCGCCCGCGGACGTAGGGAATCACGCAGAACGAGCAGCGGTTATTGCAGCCGTCCTGGACCTTCAGGTTGGGCCGGGTGCGCTCGGAAAGCGCGTCAAATACCGGAGCCGCCAGCAGCTCGGTATGGGCAAAAATATCACCGATCAGGAGCGCAGCACCGGGTGAGCTCGGTGCCTGCAAGCTGTTCAAAGGAAAGAAGTTCATCCTCTCCGCGCGATGCTCTGTCAAGCCCTTGGCAGCCAGGTCGCTGCCCACGAGCTCGGCAATTTGGTGCTTATGGGAATTGCCCACCACCCAGTTCACGCCCGGCAGGGAGGCAATTTCCTCCGGCGCGCGCTGCGCGTAACAGCCCGTTACCAGAATGCGGCAGTCGGGGTTGGTGCGATGAATACGCCGGATGGCGGCGCGTGCGTCCTGATCGGCGGCAGCGGTCACGGTGCAGGTGTTCAGCACCACCACCTGCGCTTCCGTCGGCGCTGCGGCCCGTTCCAGGCCCTGTGCCCGCAATTGCTGCTCCAGGGCGGCGCCATCCGCCTGGGTAGCGCGGCAGCCGAAGTTCTCCACGTAAAAATTGGTCACGGTGCTATTATAGGCGGCGCTCGCCGTGAGAGCAGGAAAGTAGCTGCTCGAAAACCAAAAGCTACTTACTCGCATCCCATCAGTTTTCCGCTATAGTGGGTGTAGGAGAATCTATGAAACGCCGTATCCTGCTGGTGGACGACGAACTGCCTATCCTGCTTACCCTCAAAGCCGTCCTGGAAATCAACGGCTTTGAAGTGATCACCGCTGCCTCGGCGCGTGAAGCCGAAGGTAAGCTGCGATCCGGCGTCTATCACATGATCATAACGGACATGCGGATGGAGAGCGAAACGTCCGGTTATGACGTGATTCGCGTGGCTCGCGAGCAGGCATATAATCCCGCTACCGCCATCCTCACCGCCTATCCCGCTCTGGGCAGCGATTGGCAGAGCCGCGGAGCCGAATCCCTCCTGGTGAAGCCGCAGGGCACGGAGGATCTGCTGCGCCAAATCGAGGTTCTTCTCATCCAGCACGAGGACAAAAAGCACGCCACCCACAACCTGCAGGCCCGCGACGCCGCTGCCGCTCCCGAAGGTACCCGCAGCCGGAAAATCAGTTAAACCAATAAGCAGCTGAGCGGCTGGGGCTTAGCCTGGGTTTTCCAAGTTGAAGGTGAAGCTTGGGGTGACAGAGTTGTGCGCCTTGGGATAGCACCGGCCCGATGCAATACGGGGGTGGAGCCCGCAGCGTCGGCAGACACGCTCAACCCTCGCCTACCAGAGCAAGCGTCAAGAGCCCTCTTCCTGCGGCCCAGTCCTAAGCGGTAGCGGCAGTGGTGCGCCGCTGCTGGAAGCACTCCCGGCAAAATACTGGCCGTCCCTGGGTCGGTTTGAAGGGGACGGTAGTTTCCTTGCCGCACTGTGAGCAAACCGTGCGTGTTTCCACCCGTGGATAAGTGGCGCCTGTGGGCGGTGCTCCGCCTAAAGTCGCAACTCGTTTCCCTTTGCACGGTTTGCAGCGTTTGGGCTCGTTTTTGAACTGCTTGTCAAAGAAGAAGAGCTGCTCACCCGCGGTAAAGATGAACTCGGCCCCGCAGTCCACGCATTTCAGTACCTTGTCCTGGAACTCCATCGTGACACGCCCCCTTTTCGGACCCGATTAGCCACGAGGGATCGGCTAGCTCCGGTCCAACTACGCCCCCTGGTTCGGCCTTCCGCGCACGGATGTGATGCGCGGCCGTACATAAAACCCTAAAAATGCGTGACCGCTAAACTACGTTTGGCCTTCGGAGCATTAGGAGCGGGTGAAGGCTTAAAAATAGAAAGGCCGCTTCCTGGGAAAAAGCGGCCTGCTTAGGATTATTCCTGTTCTTTCCGCGCTTTTTTGCGGCTGCGTTTACGCGCTAAGGCTTCCTTTACGCGCCGTTTTTCGCCGGGCTTCAGGTAGAAGGAGTGCCGCTTGACCTCCTTGATGATGTCTTCCTGCTGCACCTTGCGCTTGAAGCGACGTAGGGCATTTTCCAGCGATTCGCCCTCTTGTATTCTGACTTCCGCCAAACTGAATACACCCCCAACCTTGTCCCGTTGGACCACTGTAGTTATGGCAAGGTTCCCAGCCCAAGTCAAGAGGATATGTTGGGTTTTTAAACGGTTTTTTGAGGCTAAATGCCGGAAATTTACCGTTTTTCTGCTCAAAATACCAGGCGCAACCCGAACTGCACCTGCCGCGGTGCATATGCGTTGGTAGCCTGCAGAAAATTGCCGGTTACTCGATATTGGGCAGGGAAGTAGTTGACTCCCAGACGCTTATCCAGTTGCACGAAGCGCCCGGCAGAGTTGAGGAAGGCATCGTCGCTGAGGTTGACGCGCCCGTTGAAGCGGTTCAGAAGGTTAAAGGCCTCACCCAGGGCCACCAGGCGCAAGCGCTCGCCCAGGTGGACTTCGCGGCTCAGGCGCATGTTGGTGGTGGCGTAGTCCGGGCCCACAAAGGCGTTGCGGCCATAGCCCGGCAGGCGATCGTTGCCGGTGTTCAAGTCCTGGTTGGGATCGCCAAAAATGCGCGCGTCCACCGGGCGACCGCTGCCTGCGGTGACTACGCCGGAGAACTTCCAGCCGTTGAAAATGCGGCCCAGGAACTCTTGCCCGGCATGGAAGGGCCGGGGCTCGGCAATCCAGGAGACCACAAAGCGGTGGCGCTGGTCGGTCACGCTGGAGGCCCGCTCCGCGGTAGGCGAATAGCTGTTCTGCACCGTTACCGGACGGCCCACCACCAGCGCATCCTGACCGTCGTCAATGGCGTGGGCATAAGTGTAGGCCACCCGGAAGTAGAGGCCGTGGGTCATGCGCCGGCGCAGGGAAAACGTGAGCCCGTGATAGGCGCTGCTGGCCGCGCTCTCAAAAACGTTGATGGCGCCAAGTTGCGGGATGGGCCGCTGCAGCGGGTTGATGCAGGGCGGCCAGGGACAGGTCATGGAGTCCGAAAGCTGCCAGGTGGAGAAGGAATCCACGCTGTAGTAACCCAGCAGGTTGTTGCCGGAATCATCGAACACGGGATACCGGACCACCGAAGGCACGGGCAGATTCATATCGCGGGCGCGAATCAGGTTCTGCCCGCTGACGAACAGGTAGGAGGCGCCCACCGCCATGCGGTTGGCGATTTCGCGTTCCACGCTGAGGCTGCCCTGATGCACGCGCGGAGTCTGAAACGCAGGCGAAAATGCGGAAATCTCGGTGGAGAGCCGTCCCGCAATGCTGGCCGGGGCCGCGCAGGAAGTCGCCGTCAGGCCGCAGTTAAACAGGGGGTGAGGATAAACGGGAAAGAGTTGCCGGTCGTAAAAGTCGGTGTTGCTCAGGAACAGGTGGGTGCTGGCCAGTCCGTTGTCGGTGACGATGGAAGAGGTGTACATCTGCGGAATGCGGGTATAAAAGAGCCCGTAACCGCCGCGGATGACGAAGGGGCGATTATGGCCCAGAGAGTAGGCGAAGCCTGCGCGCGGCCCCAGGTTGTTGGTGTCCAGCGGCACCTTGCCTGAGTCCGGCCACAGAGGATTCGTCACCAACCCCTTGTGGGTGAAGGTTTGCAAGTCATAGCGCACGCCCAGGTTGAGGGCGAGGCGCTCGGTTACGCGGATGGTGTCCTGGGCGAAGGCGGAGTACTCATTGGTATCCGGGTGGGAGAAGGCGGTGCCGAAGTTCTGCATGTAATAGCGGGGCACACCGTGCGCCCAGGCGCGCAAGGGCGTGAGTTCGGTGCCGCCAATCATGGGCACGAAAGTCCAGGGATTCACTTTGATGTTGTCGAAAATGTATTCCCCGCCAAAGAGCGAGGGAAAATAGTTGTAGACCCAGGTGAGCATCGCGTCGCCGCCGAATTTCCAGGAGTGGCGGCGGCCGTCGAAGCTGAGAGTGTCGGCCACCTGGAACTTATGCTCGCGGGTGCGCCGGGGCAGGATAGTGGAGCGTCCGAAGCCGTCCATTAAGTCGTAGATCTGGGTGAGCGGCGTGTCGGAGTTGCTGAAGGACTGCTGCAGGTCGCGGGAGAACTGCAGGCGCAGGTGGCTGATGAGCTGCTGCGAAAGCGAACTGGTGAGCGATAGGGTGGTACTTTCCGTGGAGACCCGCTCCTCCCCGTTGTCGCTGATGGCATAGCTGGTGACCGGGCTGGCGGGATCGAAAAATACATTGTTGCTGCCGTAGTAGCGCGAAGTGTTCAGGCGCGCGCTGAGGAAATGGCGCGGGCTCAGCGACCAGTCCACCTTGGCAAAAGCGGTATTGCCCAGCAACCGGGAGCGGTACTCGCCGCCCATTTGCGAGAGCCGGTTGGCGGCGGCAAACACCAGCGCCTTGTCGGTAGCCTCGTAGTCCGGCGGGACCACCGGATAATTGCCGGCCTGCGGCACCACGCTGTATCCGCCGGTTGCAAACTGCACCACCGTGGGCACGTGGAAAATGTGCTGGTCGAAACCGCCATAAAAGAAGGCGCGGCTGCGCCGCAGCGGTCCCCCCAGGGTAAAGCCAAACTGCTGCTGGCGGTCGGAGGGCTTGAAGTCGGTAAAGGCGGGCTGGGCGTTGAAGCGGCTGTCGCGCAGGTAGTAGAAGGCGGTTCCGTGCAACCGGTTGGAGCCTGACTTAGTAACCACGTTCACCACCGCGCCTCCGGCACGCCCCAGTTCGGCGCCGTAAGAGTTGGTGGAGACGCGGAATTCCTGCACCACTTCATTGCTGAACTGGTAGGGCGCGCGATAGCGCCCCCGTGCCTGCGCGAAGAAGGCGTTGTTGTTGTCGGTGCCGTCCACCAGGTAGCTGGTCTGGGTGCCGCGGATTCCGCCGTAGGCCAGGTCTCCGTTGCTGGCCGAAGTCAGGCTGCGCGGGTCCTGGGTCACACCCCCGTCCAGCAGCGCCAGGTCGCTGAAGCGGCGTCCGTTCAGCGGCAGATCGGAGATGGAGCCCTGTTCTATGACGCTGGAAACAGTACTGGTCTGGGTCTCCACCAGCGAGGGTGGCTCGTTGACGGTGACGGCTTCGTTCACCACCGCCAGAACCAGACGAAAATCCAGCTGCACCACCCCGCCTACAGGCACGTGCTGGGCGGGACGCAATTCGCTACGCATGCCGGAAGCGTCGGCGCGCACGCCGTAGTCGCCGGGAGGCAGCAGGTCAAAGACGAAGGCGCCCTCGCTGTTGGTTTCCGTGCTGTAGGTGATTTCGGTGGCGCTGTTGACCGCCCACACGTGGGCGCCCGCGATGCGGCCGCCATTGGGGTCGGAGACGGTGCCGCGGATGGAGCCGGTGGAGGCGTCCTGGGCGGCAGCGGGGGCGATTATCAAGAGTAAGAAAAAGGCGGTAAACAACGCGGGCAGACGAAGGCTGAAAGTCCGGGGAAGGGACACAACAGCACCTCCGGGGGTGAGATGAGGGGTCCCAATTTCCGTATACACCCGGAGCAGGCGGCGGCAGCGAAATTCGTGGGCTCTGGAATCGCTAGCGTTCCCGATATGGGACGACAAGAAACGCCAGCGTAGCCCGAATTGGCACACACACTGAAATTATTCCGTCGCAGCGCGCCGCAATCGCGGCAGCAGGAGCCCGGTGCGCCGGCGCTGCCGTTCAAATTCCTCGCCGAAGGCGCGCGCCAGCCAGGCGTCCTCCTGGCGGGCCTTCCACCAGAGGCCCAGAGCGACGAGCAGCACGCCCAGCAGCGCCCGGTAGAGTCCTACCGTCAGCCCGGTGCCCAGCACCGCCAGAAGAATTCCGGAATAGATGGGATGGCGCAGGTACCTGTACGGGCCGGTGCAAATCAGGGTGTGGCCTTCCTTGAGCGTGATCTGCCCGCTCCAGTTGCGGCCCAGGTGGTAGCGCGCCCAAAAGGCCAAGGCCAGGCCGGCGGCGGTGAGCAGCACGCCGCCGAGCCACACCGAGGGCAGGGGAGCGACAAAGCGCCGGCCCAGCAGGCTTCCGGAAAACCATTTGCCGAACAGGAGTACGGCTCCCAAGGCCAGCACCAGGTTACGCGGCAGGCTGGAGGACCAACTCTCCCGCGCTTTGGTTTTGGCAGTGGTGCGGCTAGCCACGAACCAATAGCCGGCGAAGATCAGCCACAGCAAAGTTTCAATGTTGAGTTGTTGCCATGCCTTCATAGGATTGTTAAGTAAATTACGGCAGGATCATTTTTGCCTCAGGACGGCATGGCAAGGCAAGATCTGCACGTGCCACCGTCGTTTCCTAGTCTATGGGAAGGTGATGAGGACTTTCGCCGGGGCGTGCCCCTGTTCCACGTAAGCGATGGCGTCGGAGGCCTGCGTCAAGGCGTATCGCTTGTCAATCATCGGGATTACTTTTCCGGCCTTAATCAATTGGCCCAAGCTCGTCAGGTCGTCGCGATTGATATTCGCAACCAGGAATCTGAACTTCTGACGCAGGAACGGCGGCCACAGGAATCCCTTGAGCACTCGGATCAAAGCCCGCCAGAGTTCCTTGGGAGCTCCCGTCATGACACACTTGCCATTTGGACTTAGAACCCGCTTCATCGCCCACAAGGTGCGGTTTCCCACGTTATCGAGAAGCAGGTCATAGCGTTCGCTGTCTAGAGTGAAGTCCTCGCGGGTATAGTCAATGACCCGGCCGGCGCCGAGTGAGCGCACGAATTCGAGATTCTTCGTGCTGCAAACTCCGGTTACGTCAGCCCCAAATGATTTCGCAATCTGCACGGCAAAGGTGCCGACCCCTCCGGCCGCGCCGTTAATCAGGACCTTCTGCCCCGGCTGCAGGTGTCCTTTATCGCGGAGCGCCTGCAAAGCTGTAAGCCCTGCAATGGGAATTGCCGCTGCTTGCTCGAAGCTTACGCTTTCCGGCTTGGGAGCCAGCTTGGCGGCGGGAGCACAGGCGTATTCGGCAAAGGCGCCTTTGCCGCCGCCGAACACGGCATCGCCGGGCTTGAACTGCGTTACCGATGCTCCGACCGCCACGATCTCACCAGCAACGTCCACCCCTGGCCGTTTCTCCTTCATGCGCCAGTCCAGCGGATTCACGGAAGCGGCGCGAACCCGCAGGACGACTTCGTTGTCCTTAGGAATGGGCTGGTCGAGGTCCTTCAGTTGAAGAACTTTTCCTGATTTAGCCCGGGTGTAGACGGCGGCTTTCATGCGGGTCGAAATGTTAGCCTCGAATCGGTTCAACTTGATGTGACCCGGGTCACAAGACAGGGGCGCTCGGTGCGCCTATCCGACAGCACGGTGCCAAACGCCCACTGGCCATGTGTAGTGGCGCTGGGCGAGAACCGTTTTCGCGCTTTCTTTGGGGAGAATACTGTAACTTGCTCTGCTAGAATCACTTGTTCCATACACAACAGAGAACTTTTGCTTCCTGGGCCACGTAATGGGTAGGTGCAGTCGGGAATTCCCCGGTTCTTGGACTGTCGGCTGGAGCCAGGAGCTTTTCTCGGGAGTGCGGGTTGGAAGACACCCAGGTCGTGGGCTTAATTCTCCGTCGCTGCCTTGCCGGCGACGCGGCTGCCTGGGAGGATATCGTCCACCGCTACGAACGGCGTATCTATAACATTTGCTACCGCTTCGCGGGATCGGCCGAGGATGCCGACGACCTCACCCAGGAAGTCTTCATCAAAATGTACAAAACTCTGGACAGCTATGACGTGGAGCGGGGCGCGTTCACAACCTGGGTAACCACCATCACCCGCAACCTGCTGGTGGACCACTTCCGTAAGGGCAAGCATGATCGTCAGACTGACTCCCTGGATGCCACCCCCGGCCGTGAGGAAGAGGGCCGCACCCTGGGGGAGCAGATCCAGGACAAGAGCACGGCCAGCCCGGATGAGCAGGTACGCAGCCGGGAGGCGGGGGAGACGGTCCACCAGGCCCTGCAGAAACTTTCCCCGGAATTGCGGGAGGCGGTTATCCTGCGGGACCTGCAGGATATGGATTACAAAGAGATTGCGGCGGTTCTGAAGGTACCCGAAGGTACCGTGAAGTCGCGAATTAACCGCGGGCGCATGGAACTAGGGCGCCTGCTATCACGTACATATAGGCAGGTGATTTGATGCCAGGCGAAAACCCAATCCGCATGCAGTGCAGCGAGTTCGAAGCTCTGCTGGCGGAAGCGCTGGACGGGCGGCTCAGCGGAGCTCAGCTGGAAAGCTTCCGGCAGCACCGCGAGGAGTGCACCGTTTGCGGTCCCCTGTTTGCCCAGGCCGAAACTGGCCTGAGCTGGTTGAAAGCGGTTCCGCAAGTGGAGCCGCCACCCAACCTGGCGAGCAGAATCCTGGCGGCGACCACGGGCGCGCAGCCGCGCGTCCCGGTGGCCGTCCCGGTTACCCCCTCGTGGCCGGAGCGGCTGCGGGGCTGGGTAAAGCCGGTGCTGGCGCCGGTGTGGAATACGGCCCGCCAGCCGCGCTTTGCCATGTCGTTCGCGATGGTCTTCTTCTCCGTGTCCATCGCCCTGAACGCAGCGGGCGTGAAGTTAGGCGCTCTGCGGGTTGCGGATTTGCGTCCCAGCGCGCTGACGCGGGGCTACTACGAGACCTCCGCCAGGGTGGTCAAATACTACGAGAACATTCGCTTCGTGTACGAACTGGAATCCCGGGTGCGGGACCTGAAGCGGATAACAGAGCCGGAAGAACCTGCCCGGCCAGTAAAGGAGAAGAATCGCAACAACAATACCAGCGGAGCACCTGACCATAATCGGGAGCAGAACTACAGCCGGCAGGAGGACCAGCCAGTGCTGGCCTCGACGCCGGCCGGGAACCCGCAGTTATGGCCGGTACACGCACTGAGGAGGTTGGTATGAACTGCGCGGTGCATCAAGAAACGCCGGCAGTCGCCTACTGCCGTACCTGTGGAACGGCGCTGTGCGCCGCCTGCAAGCGCGACGTGCGTGGGGTCATCTACTGCGAGAATTGCCTGGCCCAACGGTTGCAAGACGTAATGCCACCGGCGGGAGCCCCGGCCCCGGGCGCAGCTTCCCCCGGTGGGACGAGTCCGACGCCGGTGATGATGGTGCCGAGCAGCGGTCCGAACCCCGCCCTGGCGGCCGTTCTGGCGGCTTTCTTCCCCTTCGGCGTGGGCGCGGTTTACTGCGCGCAATATGCCAAGGGCTTGGCCCACATGTTTATTTTCGCCTTCCTGGTGTGGGGCGCCAGCAGCGGCGGTGATGCGCAGTCGAGCCTGTTTGGAATTGCCATTGCCTTCTTTTACGTCTACCAGATCGTGGACGCGTATCGTTCCGCCAAGGCGCTGCAGGTTGGGCAACCGGCTCCCGATCCTTTCGGCCTGGGCCAGGTGCTGGGCACGGGCGGGAAGACTAGCCTTTCCAACGTGCCCACGGGCGCTGTGATTCTGATCGCCCTGGGCGTGCTCTTCCTGCTGGGTAATCTGGGGCTGTTTGATTTTCACCTTTTCCACCGCCTGGTTTTTCCGATTTTCCTGATCGGACTGGGAGTGTGGATTTTCCTGCGCCGTTCCGGGGAGTTGGGAGGACGGGTTGCAGGTTCCGAGCCTCGCACCATTCACACCCAGATATTGATGGGACCGGCGATTCTGGTCACGTTGGGCGGACTTCTGCTGCTGGAATCGGTGCACGTGGCCAGCTTCGGGCGAACCTGGCCCATTCTGCTGCTGGTGATCGGACTGATAAAAGTGCTGCAGAGCAATGCACCCAGGAGCGGGCAGATGCAACCGCCGGCCCCGCCGGTCGATGGCGCCCAGACGCCGCCCCCGCCAGCTCCGCCCGCGGGAGAAGTAAGTGGGGAGGTGGGCCATGTCTAGTCCTGCGCCGGTCATCACTCCGTCGCGCCGCCGCCGTTCCTTTGCCGGGCCGCTGGTCCTGATCGTTGTCGGCATCGTGTTCCTGTTGGGGAACATGCATGTGCTGACCTGGCACGCGCTGGGCCTGTGGTTCGCCCGCTACTGGCCGGTGCTGATCATCATCTGGGGCGTGGTCAAGCTGCTCGAGTACTACCAGGCGCAGCGCGAGGGCACCCGTCCCTCCGGCATCGGCGTGGGAGGATTTTTCCTGCTCATGTTTCTTATCTGCGCCGGACTGATCGCCAGCCAGGCGGCGCGGGTGAACTGGCACGCCCTGGGTGACGAGATGGACATGGGCGACAGCATGTGGCCTATGTTCGGCGATACTTACAGCTTCAATGACCAGCTGCAGCAGACCTTTCCCGCGGGCGCCAGCCTGCGCGTGGTCTCCAACCGCGGCGGTGTGACCGTGAATTCCTGGGACCAGAAGGACATTCAGATCGTGGTGCACAAGCGGCTGGTGGCCGATAACGAGCAGCAGTCCAAACAGATTGATTCCCAGACCCGGCCCACCATTTCCACGGCGGGGACCCTGGTGACGGTGAACGCCAACACTACCGGAGCCGGCGACCAGCATGCCGTGAGCACCGACCTGATCATCTCCGTGCCGCGCCACGTGGCGGTAGACGCCGCTACCCAGCACGGCGACGTGAGCGTACAAGGCCGCGAAGCCGAGGTGAAGGTTTCCAATTCGCACGGCGACGTGAACCTGGGGCAAATCACCGGCAACAGCAGTGTGGTGATTCGCCACGGTTCGCTCACCGCGGCCCACATCACGGGCAACCTGAGCGTGGACGGGCGGCTGGATGACACCAACATCTCCGACGTCAACGGCGAGTTGGTCATGACCGGAGACTATTTCGGCGACATGAGCCTGGCCGGCATCAAGAAAAGCGTGCGCTTCAAATCCTCGCGCACCGACCTGGAGTTTTCGCGCCTGGATGGCGACCTGAGCATGGAATCGGGCGACCTGCAGGCCAAGTCGCTGGCCGGCCCGCTGCGGCTGGTCACCAAATCCAAGGACATTCACCTGGACAATGTGAGCGGCGATATCAAGCTGCAAGACAGCAACGGCAGCGTGGAAGTGCATGCCGGCAAGCTGCCGCTGGGCAGCATACAGATTGACAACAGCAAGGGCGATATCCAGGTGGTGGTGCCCACCGACGCCACGTTCAGCCTTAATGCCCGCACCCGCGACGGCGATATCTCGACCGATTTCGATCAGATCAAGGTCAGCAGCGACCATGGCCAGAGCACGGCCAGCGGCAGTGTGGGCAGCGGCGCCTCTCACGTGGAGATCAATAATCAGTACGGCTCCATCGAGATCCGTAAGTCAGGAACGACGGAAGCGGCAAATCAGGCGCAGGATTGATTATAGTTTCGAGTTTTTGAACCGGTAGTGTGGAAACTGGAAACTCCAAACTGAGCAGCATCCCGCAATCTACGCGCATCCCACCCAGAATGGCCAAGCCGATCAAGGACGACATCAATCCCTTTGGCGACAAGCCTACACGGGCGCACCCCAACATCAATCCTTCCGGACCAACCACGGGAACGGAAGGCTGGGGACTCCGGCCGGATGAGCCGGCGATTGACGAAGGGCATCTGAATCCGAAGGCGGCGCGCGCCAGGAAGCGCGTGAAGAAGAGCGTGCCGCCACGCCGGCCGAAAAAGCGGGCAGGGTAGAGGGTACGGTAGCTGGTAGACGGAAGGTAGCAGTTGGTGCTGGCAACCATCAATTGCCAACGACCGATTCATTCGCTGTGCGGCGGGGATTAGCGGCTGCGGCCTGCAGTTTCCGTACTTCTTCGGGCTCAAGGCGGCGATACTCGCCGGGGACCACATCCAGTTCCAGCGGGCCGTACTTGACGCGCTTGATCTTCTCCACGTGATGGCCGATCTCCTCGAACATGCGCCGGATCTGCCGGTTGCGGCCTTCGATGAGAATGACCTCATACCAGGGATTAGGAGCGTCGCGGGTCAAGTGGATCCTGGCCGGCGCGGTCTTGAGCGGGGGCTTGCCCGGTTCGCGCAGGACCACGCCAGAACGCAGTTTGGCCAAGGCCTCGTCGCTGGGCCGGCCGCTTACTTTCACCAGATAAGTCTTGGGCACGTGGGAGGAAGCGCGGGTCAGGCTGTTGGCCAGTTCGCCGTCGTTAGTGAGCAGCAGCAGGCCTTCACTGGCGTAATCCAGCCGCCCCACCGGGTACACTCGCGTTTTCAGACCTTGCAGCAGGTCCATGATGGTGGGCCGCCCTTCGGGGTCGGCAACGGTGGTGACAAAGCCCTTAGGCTTATTAAGCAGCAGGTAAACGTGGCGCTCGGGGCCGTGCAGCAGCTTGCCCGCAACCCGGATGTGGTCGTGCTCGGCGTCGGCCTTGCTGCCCAGTTCGGTAACCACCTGGCCATTAACCGACACTTGCCCGCTGGAAATCAACTGCTCGGCCTTTCGCCGAGAGGTGACACCGGCGGCGGCAATGATCTTCTGCAGTCGTTCTTGCACCATTCACACTCAGATGAGCCGGTTCCGAAAAAGACACGGAAAATCTTGCGCTCTAAGCCCTAGCGTAATACCTGGAACGAGGTTAGCTGGCTGCGAAAGTAGGCAAACGGTCCTTGCGGCAACTGCCAGGAGACCTCCAGCCGCGAGGCCACGCGCAAGCCCTCCCATTCGCGAAATTCAAGATAGGTTCCCCACCAAGGCGTGAGGACGGATTGCCTGCCCACCAGTCGCGGGCGCTGCGCACGACAGGTGAGGGGACGCCCTTCTTCCGTCATCTCCAAATCTACCGTCGCCCCGGTTTCATCATTGCGGTCCCGCACCCGCAGGGTTTGGGACGCAACCGTCCACCATTGCAGGGAAGCATGGTTCAGCAGAGCCGGCGGGCAGAACAGGAGCGAGGCCAGGTAGCGCTGCAACTCGCCCCGGTCCACGTCCGCGCCGGTTATTCTCTTGAGGGGAACGATGCCGGCGGCCTTTAAGGTCAAGTAGCCGCGGCCGTTTTCATACGCGTCCGTCACCGTGACCGGGGTGAGCCTGCCGCTGCTGAGGCGAGCCTGCCAGCGAAAGCTGCTGCGCCGGGACTCGATAGTCTGCTCCGCCATAAAGGGGATCCAGCGCGCCTCCGGGGACATGCGCATTTCGCCCTGTTCGGCAATCCGGACCGCTGACACGGCGCGGGCGGCATCTTCGCCGGGAAGGCAGAACTGACGGAGGCGGGAGAGCACAGAGGCAGCCTGCGCGTCAGATTCTCTGGCTTCGGGATGAAGGTGCCCTGCCACAGCCGCACTCCGGTGGGGATGCAGGTTCTCGGCCGGTAACCGGCTAGTCTCCGGCTGCCTCCTCGCGGGCGACTTCTTCCTCGGTTTCGTCTTGAGTCGGGGGAGCAGGCTCTTCGGTTATGGGCGCTTGCATCGGCACCGGTTCCGCCCCAGCCGACGCCCCACTCTGCGTTTCAGGAACGTCGGGCACGCCGGTAGCGTCGGCCACTCCGCCCGCCATGTCCAAGCGCAAGGCTTCGCTGGCCAGCTTCTCGAACTCTTCCATGCTGGGCAACTCGCTCACGTCTTTCAGCCCGAAGCGCAGCAGGAACTCTTTGGTGGTTTTGTAAAGAATGGGGCGCCCGATCACCGCCTTGCGACCGCCGGTGGTGATGAGCTTGCGCTCCAGCAGGGTGGCAATGACGCCGCTCGAATCCACGCCGCGGATCTCGCTGATTTCCGGCACCGTCACCGGCTGCTTGTAGGCGATGACCGCCAGAGTTTCCAGCGCCGGCAGTGAGAGCCGCACCGGGGGTTTCAGGCTCTTGGCGAAGGCGCGCACCACGTCATGATGCTCGGGCTTGGTGGCCATGCGGTAGCCGCCCGCCACCTGGCGGATTTCCATGGCGCGATCGGCAGCAGCGTATTCGGCGGCCAGTTCGTCCACCGCGGCCCGTACCCGGGCCTTGATTTCGGCATCGGGCAGAGGCCCGCCTTCTTCGGAGATCACCGCCTCCTTGAGCAAGCTAGTGATGTGCTCCAGGCTGACCGGCTCTTCCGCCGCATAGATAATGGCTTCGATTTTGGGTTTGATACTCATAGTGAACTCAATACCGTCCCGCCGCCTTTCAATCGTCCCTACGGGACTTTCGTTTGTATCCGGTGCCGGGCCCGACAGTAAATTGGCGGGAATAGCTACATCTACCGCCAGTCGTCACGCACCGCGCTCTGCTCGCCCAGAACATTGTCGAATTCCGAGTGCTTGCGCACCAGGATTTCGCCGAACAGCGCTTCCTGGCGCAACTGAATGGCCTGCAGCCGCACCAGTTCCAGCAGAGCCAGGAACATGCACACCAGCGCCTGCCGGGTCTGCAGATTGCGCAAAAGCTGCTTCAGGCGCATGGGCTTGTCCTCCATCATGAGGCGGCGCCGCAGATATTCGATCATCTGCGAAACGGTGACCGTCTCCTCCTCGACCTCCAGCACCGGCCGCGTTTTGGCGCGCTGCAGAATCTGTTGAAACGTCTTCACCAGGTCAATGATGTCGGCGGCCAGCTCGGGCTCCGTGCCCTCCGCGTCAATAAAGTCGCGGATGGCGGGATTGGTCAGGGCCGCATCTTCGATTTGCTGCTTTTGCAGCAGCATCTGCGCGGCGGTCCTGAATTTTTCATGTTCCAGCAGACGGTTGACCAGCTCGGCGCGCGGGTCTTCCTGCGCATCCGCCGGCGCATCCGGGTCGCGCGGCAGCAGCATTTTGGACTTGATGTGGATAAGCACCGACGCCATGTAGATGAAGTCGGCGGCCACATTCACATCCAGTTGCCGCATGCGCTCCACGTAACTCAAATACTGGGCCGTGATGCGGGCGATGGGGATGTCGTAGATGTCAATGTCCTGCTTGCGGATCAGGTCCAGCAGCAGGTCGAGTGGCCCGTCGTAGACCTCGGCCACGGTGACGGCAAAAGGGAAGTCGCTCTGCTTCTGCGGAGGTTTGGGGGGCGCTTCCGGCGGCATCGCGATGGTGGTTTTCGCTTCGGTCATAACAAAGCAGTCAGCAGTCGGTAATCAGCGATCCTTTTCGCGGGCGAGGCGCCCGCGCCACAAAGTTATTGCTGACTCCCGGGGTCCTGATAACAGACTCCTAGCTTTTTGCCGCCTTGGGCGGCGCCGCGAAGCCCACTGACATGTGCATGGCCTCGCGCACCTCCTCCATAGAGGCGTTGGCGATCTTGCGAGCTTTGCTGGATCCTGCCTCCAGAATATCCCATGCCAGGCGGGGATTGTCCTCGTATTTTTTTCGCCGTTCCTGCATGGGATTCAGCACACTCACCAGTGCATCCGCCACCCAGCTTTTGCATTCAATGCAGCCAATTCCAGCGGTCTTGCAGCCTTCCCAGACCTTGGCGATGGTGGGCTGGTCACTGAAAATCTTGTGCAAATCTCCCACCGGGCAGATATCGGGATTGCCGGGATCGGTACGCCGGATGCGGGCGGGGTCGGTGACCATGGTCTTCAGCTTCTGCCGCACCACCGGCTCGGGATCGGTGAGCAGGATGGTGTTGCCGTAGGACTTGGACATTTTTCGTCCGTCGGTGCCGGGCAGCTTGGCGGCAGGGGTAAGCAGCGGTTGCGGCTCGGGAAAAACGTAGGAGCGCCGGGACTGGTAGAACATGTTGAAGCGGCGCGCGATCTCGCGGGTCAACTCCACGTGCGGCACCTGGTCTTCGCCCACGGGCACGTAGTCGCCCTTGTAGATGAGGATGTCAGCCGCCTGCAGTACGGGGTAGCCGAGGAAGCCATAGGTGCCCAGGTCTTTATCCTGGATGTTCTCGCGCTGTTCCTTGTAGGTGGGCACGCGCTCCAGCCAGCCCAGGGACGTGATCATGGAGAACAGCAGGTGCAGTTCGGCGTGCTGGGGCACGTGCGACTGGATGAACATGGTGCAGCGCTCGGGCTCTAGCCCGGCGGCCAGCCAGTCCAGCGCCACTTCCAGCGAGTTCTGCTTGATGGAGGAAGTGTCGGCGTAGTCGGTGGTCAGGGCATGCCAGTCAGCGACAAAGAAGAAGCAGTCGTACTTGTCCTGCATGCGCACCCAGTTATCGAGCGCGCCGACATAGTTGCCCAGGTGCAGCTTGCCGGTGGAGCGCATGCCGCTGAGCACGCGCTTTTTGCGGTTATCGGAGCGAGCAGGCATTCACACTCTCATTAGCAGGGAATTAAAAATGGCAATAAAAGGAGACATCATGGCCATCAGCAGGTTGCCGCCCACCAGCAACAGCAGAATCAGGCCGAAAATTCCCACCCGGTCGTAAATGTCACGCACGCGGTCGGAAAGCATGTGGCGCACCACGTGGCTGCCATCCAGCGGCGGCACCGGAATCAGGTTGAAGACGCCCAGCAACACATTGATAACCATACCCTGATAAAGCAGAACAGAGATGGGCACCAGGGCCGAATTGCTGATGCCGGGGTAGCCCAGCATGGCCGCCTTGACGATAAGGCTGGCCTGGGGCGAGCTCAGCGAGATCAGGATCAGGCAGATCACCGCCAGAGTGGCCACCAGGAAGTTGCTGATGGGGCCGGCGATGGAGGTCAGAATATCGTCCCTGATCTCGTGTCCGAAATTGCGCGGGTCCACCGGCGTAGGCTTGGCCCAGCCGATCACGGGGAAGCCGGTAAACAGGCAAATGGCGGGCACCACGATGGTGCCCATGATGTCTATGTGGCGTATGGGGTTGAGCGACACGCGCCCCAGCATCTTGGCCGTGGGGTCGCCACAACGCCAGGCGGTGAAGGCGTGCGCCGACTCGTGCACGCTGATGGCGAACAGAAAAACTATGGCCTGGAAGACGTAGATAACATGTTGAAGGGTCATGCCTTAGGTTGATTGTACAGTTGGCAGTTGCTAGTTGTCAGTTGCCAGTTGGAGTTTCAAGTTTCACCGGAAGCGGTTTTCAAGTTTCAGGTTTCAAGTTTCGGCCCAGAGGGGAGGTAGGAAACTGGAAACTTGAAACTCGAAACTTTGAAACCTGCAACCTTGACTATTTGCAACCTTGCAACCTATCTCGTCTCCTCTGCCCGTCTTGCCTCCTCCGGCGCAATGTCCTTCACTTTGACGGTCTTGGCGGGAATGCCCGCGACAATGTGGAAGGGTTCCACGGGCTTGGAGGCCACACCCATGGAGCCTACCATACCGTGTTCGCCCACCCGCACCCCGCTGAGCACGGTGGCATGGTAAGTGACGCGCGCCCGCGGCCCGATTTCGGTGCGCATGTTGTTGACGATCATGCCGTCATTCAGGTCGTGGGCGTGGGAGTAAACGTTGGCGTAGTCGGAAATGGAGCTGCCTTCGTGGATGATGATCTCGCCGCGGTCGTCAAGCAGAACATATTTGTGAATCACGCAGTTATCTTCCACCGTCAGGTTGTAGCCGAAAGAAATCTCCACCCCGTGGAAGATTTTCACGTTTTTCCCGCAATGCTTGAAGACGTGGCCAGCGAGCATGGCGCGCACGCGAAATCCCAGCCAGTGGTTCAGGCCCACGGGAGAGCGGTCAAACATCATCCAGAACCAGATCAGGGGCTTGCGCTCGGCGTAGCGCACTGGGTCGGCGTCGCCGTAGTACTCCGGCTCCAGGGTGACGTTGCGCGGGTCAAAGCTGTGAAAGAGCGCCTGTGTGGCCACCGACGCACCGGTAGGGCGGGCGTCATAAGCCTGGCCGAGGTAGAGCTCGCACAAGGTGTCACGCACCACTGTGGAGCGGTGCTCGGGATCGCGGTTCATGAACTCTTCGTCGAGGCGTTCAATCCAGGCCACGTAGCCTCTTTCGGCGTCCGGGGCAGGTGCGAGGTAGCGGTATTCAAAGCGCGGCATACGGTCGTCCTCGAGTTGGTAAGGGGAAAAGGAAACGATATCACGCGAGGAAGTCTGTTTCCCAATGGATACCCTTCTTCACCAGTTGTAACCCTCTTTTGACAAATAGGTGACAAGATACGCGGACCAATTCTGCGCGTGTTCCATCAAATCTCTCAGACGCACTGAAGACATGTTTTCAGAACACCCGCCGTAGGCCTTGGGGTAGTGAAGAAAAAAGGCATCACAAAACATCTTGGAGCGTTGGAACTGTGAAATCAGGTTCGGATCGCTCTCCGGTCAACTAAGGAACAGCAACTACAGAATTTAAGGAGTGATCAACGTTTTCAAGCATTGGTGCAGAGGGTAGGCGCTCCCAAGCGAGGGCAGCGTCCGATCTACTCCGGGCAGTCGGGGTTGCGAGCGGAGTACGGGGCTGGAATCCTCCTAACGGATGTTTTCCAGCATGCCGATATTAGCCTGCTGAACTCCCTCGCCAGTAAAAGCCAGATGGCGGCCGTCGGGCGAGATGTCGAAGCCGGCATATGGGAAAACGGTGTCGTACCCGAATCCGAGGGGGATCGTAAGGGGGAGCCTAACGAGCCCTTGGCCGTGCCAGCCGATTTTCCAGAACACGCCATTCAGGTCTGGCTTACCCTCAAGGAAGTAAATCTGGTTCTTAGGACCGCGAGCGTACCACAGGACCCAGCCATGAAAAATTTGCCGCGGCGGTGTCTTCAGGTCCGATAACCACAGTCCCTCCCTGGAATCATTTTCCTGGCTTGGATTTACGATGTAGGCAACCGAATGACTGTCTGGCGACCAGCGAAATAGGAAGGAATTCTCCTCCGAAGACAGCGTGAACAGGGTCTGTGACTTTCCGGAATTGAAGGTCTGGACCTGGTGGCGCGGCCCCTGATAAAGCAGATTCCCATCGGAGCCTACATCGGGAAAGGCATCCGTGAGTTGGTTGGGCAGGGTTTGAGGCGCTCCGCCCGAAATCGAGACTCGGCGATATTCGGATGCAGGCATACTGAAAGATGAATACACCAGAGATTCGCTGTCGGGAGTCCAGCGAGGAAAGACATTCGTCCGGTTATCCTGCACCAGTTGAACAGCATTGGAACCATCGGCATTCGCCAGCCAGATGCCTTCCCGTTCAGTGCCCTTCAAATAGGAAAAATACGCGATGTGCTTCCCGTCTGGGGAATACGAGGGAAAACCTTGATTCCGCGCTGGATCATTGGTGAGGAGTTTTGGGTGTTGCGGAGCGCTCGCATCCAGATCCAGCTGAAAGAGGTTGATATTCGTATGGAAGTTGGAAAATACGATCTGTTTCCCGTTTGCCGAGACGTCGAGTTGCGCATCGTCGCCCTGACCTGCAGTTATTTGCTCAGGCTCACCGCCGCTTTGGGCGATTTTCCAAACATTTAGCGTACCCATGCGACTGGAGGCGAAGTAGATAAAACGTCCATCTGCTGACCAGGCCGGCGAAAGCACCATTGCCCAATCATTCGTAAGCTGGCGCACTTTGCCGGAATTGACATCGACGACTTTCAAATAATGATAAGGGCTTCCGCCGAGTTCCATGCTGAAGGCGATTTGACGTCCATCGGGAGAAAAGCGCGGCTCAGTGTTCGGGTTTCCGGCGGAGCGTGTGGTTGCCAATTCACGCGCATTCTGGCCGGACGCGTCGGAAATCCATATCGCTCCCGTGACCGAATTCATATAGGCGAGGTGCCCGTCGTGGGACCAGGAGGGGTAAATTGCATTCAAAACAATTCGCAGCGGAGTGCCCCCAAGCGCGGGAATTTTCCAGATGTCCCAAATGCCGGAGTCGTTCAGCCGGGCGTAGGCAATCTCGCCGCCGTCGGGTGACCAACTGGGGCGAATCTTGAGGTTCGCATCATCGGTAAGTTTGACCAGGTTGCCGCCGTTAATGAGGCCGATGTAGAGGTTATAGTGGCCATCGCGATTGGAGACAAAAGCGACGGAGCGACCATCGGGCGAAAGCGCCGGGTCGGATTGCACACCGGCAAAGTTTGTGACCGCACGAAAGTGCATGGCAGGGGCGCGGGAACTGCGAAAGGCGGCCGTCCAAACGATAACTCCCGCCAACAGAGCGCAGGTTGCGAATGCCACCGCCCAAGGCAGGGTGCGCCGCCACATTGGGGCCCGCGCTGCAGCAGGCGAAGCATGATCCGTTTCGGAGTCGGCGCCCGCAATCTGTTCCTCAATCGCGATGCGCGCATCGCCAATCGCCTGCAGGCGCTGCTTCGCATCTTTCTTTAAGCAGCGCTGCAGAAGCTTTCGCAGGGAAGCCGGCGTGCCCGGCGGCAGTAGTGACCAATCGGGATCGCTCTTGATGATCTCGGCCAATGTGTCGGTCACGGTCTCGCCGCCGAAAGCCATCTTGCCGGTGAGCATTTCATAAAGCACACATCCGAAAGCCCAGATGTCGGCACGGCGATCAATGTTCCTGCCTTTGGCCTGTTCCGGGGACATATACGCAGCCGTGCCCAGAATGATTCCCGCTTGCGTCGCCATGTGGGTCAATGTCGGAGAACTAGCGATGTCTGTGGACGAACCCTGGCCTTCGAAAGCTTTGGCCAATCCGAAATCCAGAAGCTTCACCACACCGTCAGGCGTGATCTTCACGTTCGCAGGTTTTAAGTCGCGATGGACGATGCCGCGCTCGTGTGCATATTCCAATGCTTCGCAGATTTGCTTGGCGAGAAGAAGCGCCTCGCTCAGCGGAATCGGCGATCTGGCGATGCAATCCGCAAGAGTCTGCCCGTCGACCAGTTCCATGACCAAGGCGTGGCCGGAGGAATCCTCGAAGCCGTAAATGGCTGCGATGTTGGGATGATTAAGCGAGGCGAGCACTTGCGCTTCGCGCGCGAGCCGCGCCATACGTTCGGCGTCCTTGGCGAAAGCCTCAGGCAAAACTTTGATAGCGACGTCGCGGCCGAGCCTCGAATCACGTGCGCGATATACTTCGCCCATTCCGCCGGCGCCCAGCGGAGACTGGATCTGATAGGGGCCAAGTTTCGTGCCGGAGGTCAGGGCCACAGGTGAGCGCAATTATACGTGCAGGATATTCATCAGAGAACAGCGATTCCGGGCGCAAAAGCGGAACCAGGGTTAGCCAGGAATTCCGGTGGGAGGGCTGGAGGCTGGGGCCGCCTGGTTGCGCAGCGAGGTCCCGCAGTAGGGGCAGTAGACGTCATTGGTGCTAACCACGTGCTGGCACTGCGGACAGCTCGGGCTCAGCTTGCAGCTGCAGCGAGGGCAGAAGTTGAATCCAGTCTCCACGAAAGAGCCGCACTGCGGACACGCCCGGCGCAGCGGCTGACGGAGAAGAAAGTAAAGGATGAAACCCAGGGCGTTAGGAATGATGAGCACCACAATCGTCCAGAGAACCGGGCTCATGCCGCGGCGCCTGGCGTCGCTGCTCACATAGCCGATGAGCAGCAGGAAAGCGATGCCGCCGGCACCCGCGAGAATGCCGAGCAGCGGCCGCGCCCACGCCGGCGGAGGACTCGGGTGGTGAGCCAGCGGAATATTGAAAAACCACTGCGCGGCGAGAAAGGCGATGGCCGCCAGAGCCCATGCCCAACCGGGAATAATCCCGATTTCCGCTGCAAATCCACTTTGAGTTTCGTTGGTTGCCAGCATAAGTTTGTCAACTTTCCTATCGCCACTGCCGCGAGCGTTCGCGTTCGTCCGTCCAATGAATGCCGCGAGCGAGGAGCAATACGCTCACACCCAGCGCCGGCGCGATAGAGAAAAACACGAAGCCCGCTTGCCACACCAGGGTCGAAACTCCGGCCCACTGGCCCAGCCATGCAAACAGCCGCCATAACAGTGGGGCGGTCAGGGTGGCGGAAAGGCCTACTCCCAGGCATGCCATGCTCACCAGCCACAGGCGTTGCCGTGTTTCCCGGAGCCTGCCGGCGTGGAAGCGCACCCGCATCTGAGTGGCCTGCACCAGGCGGGAATCGGCGGCCAGTGGCAGGGACCGAAGAGCGCGCACCATCTCCTCTGCCGTTTCCGCATAATTGCGGCATGCTTCGCATTCCAGCAGGTGGGAGCGCAGCCAGGTCTGCTGAGCCGGGGAGAGGCCGCCACCCATCGCGATCAGCCCGCGCGCTTCCTCATGTGCATTCCGCGTCATGCCTGGGCCCCCTTCAGCCGCGTCATCAACATATTCAATCCGCGATACAGCCGCGACTTTACCGTGCCCAGCGGCGCGCCCGTCACCCGGGCAATCTCGTCCAGGGCCAGTCCTTCCTGAAAGCGCAGTACCAGGGTCTCGCGGCATTCCGCCGGAATGCTGACCAGCACCGCACCAATACGCTCGGCCTGCTCGCGCTGCTGCACTACTTCCCATGCCAGGGGCCGGGTATCGGCCGGTTCCACGGGTGCGTGCTCTTCATCTTCCATCAGTCCGTCCAGGCTCAACGGGCTCTTTTTCCGCAAGTAATCAATCGTCAAGTTCCTGGCCACGGCGTACAGCCAGGTGCTGAATTCGTGCTTACCGTCATACTGGTGGCCGCGTTCCAGCACCCGGATCCAGGTTTCCTGAAAGAGATCTTCGGCCAATTCACGATTTCCGGCCAGGTAAACCAGGTAGCGCAGCAGCCGGTGCTGATATTGCTCGATGAGATGGTCCAGCAAGTCTGGATCACGCCGGCGGAGAGCGCGAGCAATGGCGCTGGGCTCGGATTCCATCGCATTCATGAAGCACTGGGCTGTCGCGTTCATGCTAACGGGATATACGGGCGAGCAGGGAAGAAAGATGCATGATGGATGGCGACCCTAAAGTCTGGGTTAGACCCTTAACTTTCAAGTAGTTGACGTTACTGTTGAGCGCCCAATGACCCATCTGGCCCGCAAACTGCGCGTGGTGGATTACTTCACGCTGGGCTGGGGCACCATGGTAGGGGTGGGCTGGCTGGTCGTAATGGACGACTGGCTGGGCCGCGGTGGCCCCCTGGGTGGGGTGCTGGGCTTCGCCATCGGCGGCGCCCTGCTGCTGCCCATCGGCTACATCTACGGGCAACTGGTGGCCGCCATGCCCGACGCCGCCGGCGAAATCGCTTACACCGCCAAAGTCTTTCCCCAGACGGTCAGTTATGCCACCGGTTGGATGATGTTTCTGGCTTATTTCATCGTTTGTCCCTGGGAAGCGGTGGCCCTGGGCCGCATCGCCGCCTTCATATTTCCCCGCCTGGATTCGCTCGAAATTTATCGCGTGGCCGGCAGGCCGGTGTACCTGCCGCACCTGGCCCTGGGCCTGGGGCTGACCGCGCTGTTAACCATGTTGAATTACCGCGGCGTCCGCCTGAGCGCCACCTTTCAGAACTGGACCACGTTTGCGGTGCTGGGGCTGTTCGTGATTTTCGTGTCCTTCGGCGCGGCGCACGGCTCGCCGCACAATTTTCCGCCGCTGTTCAGCCACACGCCGTTCATTTCCGTGCTGCTGGTGCTGCAGATCGTGCCCTACTTTATGACCGGGTTCGAGTCAGTAGCCAAGTGCGCCGAAGAAGCCAATCCCGAATTCCAATCTGGTGGATTTTTTCGCGCCATCGTGCTCGCCATTGTAGTGGGTGTGCTCTTCTATACCATTGTGATTGCCGCCGTGGCCTGGGCTTCGCCGTGGAAGTCGCTGCCCGGGGGCGCGTTCTCCACGGCGGTGGCCTTTGAGCGCGCGCTGCATGCGCGCTGGATTGTCAGCGTGATTTTGAGTGCAGCGCTGCTCTCGCTGTTCAAGGTCTTCAACGGAAATTTTGTGGCCTCCAGCCGCCTGCTATTTGCACTGGGGCGCCGCGGCATGGTGGAGCCGCGCCTGGGCCGGGTGCACCCCACGAACCAGACCCCGGCGGTGGCGGTGGTGTGGGTGGGGATTGCGACCGCCGCCATCATGCTGGCCGGGGAAGCCATCCTGGTGCCGATAACGGAGGTGGGCTCGGTGGCCTCCGCCCTGGGCTGGATGGCGGCCTGCGCCTCCTATTACCGCATGCGGCCGCTGCCCCTGCGGCGCGCCGTCGCCGTCATAGGCGTGCTGGTGGCCTTGGGTATGGTGCTGATGAAGGCGCTGCCCTTTATTCCGGGCCACTTCAGTATGTATGAATGGATTGCGTTTGCTGCCTGGGTGGGGCTGGGGTGGGCGGCGCGGCGAAAACTCGCGACGACCGTGCAAGCGGCATCGAGCACGGAGTAAGAAGGGTGCTCCTCGGGAGCTAAAGCCCCAAATACACAGCCGGGGCGGCTGTGCCCACCCCTTCTTCTTTACTTTTGGGTAACGGTCAGCTCGTGGTTGCCCACCACCGCCGTGTCAATGCGGTCCGGAAGCTGAAAGCGGTTGTCTATACCAAGGTTGGGGTGCTTGGGCTTGATGTAGTGATTTACGAACATCTGCAGGGCAAAGTCCGGGATTTGCACGCCGTCGAGGGCCACGGAATCAATATGCACGTTGCCCACGCCAGCGGCGCCGCTGCCATGAGCGGTCACGGCCACATCATGCACGCCGCTGAACATGCTGAGCAGGGGATTGGCGCTGCGCTGTCCGGCGGTGAGCTGGTCGAAATCCACGCGCGCCCAGGAATCAATCGCTCCCGGCTGTCCGGAAAAGCGTACCGACTGCACGCCCTTGGGCAATTGCACGCGGCCGCTGGCCACGTAAGCGTTGATTTCCTGCTCGGTCATGACGGTGGTCAAGGGCCGGGGGTGGGCCAGGGCGCCATTGCTCTGGATGCGGTCCAGCTTGCGCTGCAGGCTGTCGGCGGCGGGATTGGCGGCTGAAAGGAGCTTGCCGGCGGTAAGCAGAGAAAGAACCAGGCCCAGAAAAATAATCGCGGTGAGTTTCATTTGGTCAGCGCGGCTTCACTCTGCGGGTGCGGCAGGAGCGTCACTCTGGGCGCGCCCAGCGTGCCCGTGATATCAAAAGAGTGGGAGCTGTCGCGCACCAGTTTGATATTCAACTTGCTGTCGAGCAGAGCGGTTCCGCTTACCTGATAGATGCCGTCCAGAGCCTGCAATTTGCCCGCGGCCAGGGTGAACTCGCCCCGGTTCAGCGCCAGGTGCCCGGTAAAGCGGCGCAGGCGCAGCGGCTGGGCGCCGGTAGTGAGGGTAAGGTGGCGCAGCACACCATCGCGCACGTCAAACTCGGCGGCGGAAACCATCGACTCCCGCAGATCGCTTCTATTCCAACCCGCCGCCCGCAGCCGGTATTGCAGGGCAAGTTTGCCGCTGGCCCAGTCGTCGCCCATATTTTTTGCCGCTTGTGCCAGGGAAGCATGTTCCAGCGCGCCGTGGCCGCTATACACGGGCTGGCGTCCGGAGAAATCAAGTTGCCATTCCCCGCTGTGCTGGCCTCCCCAGACGGTGGCGCGCACCTGGGAAAACTGTACCTTTCCGCCCTGAATGGCCAGGTGACTGGTAAAGTAGGTAGCTGCCAGTCCTCCCACGTTCATCCGGTTAGCGGAGAGGGTGCCGATGACCGCCAGCCCTGCCAGCGGCTTCTCGCGGTCCCTTTGCAGCAAACGGTACCAGGGACGGCTGGCCGCACGGGCATGAAGCAGGTTGCCCAGCTCAGCCGCTCCCAGTTGATCGGCATGCAAATTCACCTGCGCGGGACACACCGCGCCCGCGGGACATTGCCGCGCCAACTGCACCGACCCGGACAGATGCAGGCCGCTGCCGGCAAACGTAGCCGCCAGGTTCTGCACTTTGATTCTCTGGGGAGAGAGCACAACCTCGGCAGAGGAGATCTGCAGCGGGGAATCCACGCTTTTCAACTCGGCCGTGAGGTTGTGCAGTTGGGCCTTGCCGGTCACCTCGGGGGCGGGAAACCCGCTCCACAGGCCCGCAATCTGCAGATCCAGCCGAGCCGCCCCTTTCTTCACGTGGGGAGGCGTATGCACCCCCAGGGTGCGGGCTACCTGCTCAAGTTTGGCCAACTGGGCTTCACCCTGTAGATTCACTTCATAACCCCGGCGCGAAAGCCAGGCATAGAGGACCGCAGGCGCGCCGCCGTCCAGTTGCATGCGGAATGGACCCAAGGCCAGGCGCGACTCCGGCGCCAGCTTGGGCAGCTGCATGGCGCGCTGTTTCATGCTGCGCGCCGGGAGAGGCCGGGCTCCCCCCACCACCGTGAAGGGAATGGAGCCCAGCTTGAGCTGGTTACCCGTGAGGTCAGAGGAGAGAACGAAATCGCTGGTTTGCCCATCTCCTGACCAGGAGCGGAGTCCCCCGGTTTGGTCCGACTTGGCTAGCTGAAAGCTGGCGTTCAGCACGCCGGCGGCGGTCAGATCGTCAGGCAGGTCGCGCTTAACGTGCTGCGCCGCGACAACCACGGAAAGCATAGGCAGCTGTTGCGCCACCATTTTGAACTGGTAAGGGCCTCCGCTGAGCGGCGCCACCGCGCTGCCATTGACGGTCAGCAGGCCGTTGTCAGCTACGGGCGCGCGGCAGGCCACTTTGGACCAGCTCTGGTCAATGGAGCTGAAACGGGCGTCGCAGCGCGCCCGCAGCTCCAGAGAACCGGGGGTAATGATGTCGTAGCGGCGGAAGTCCTGCACCTGTGCTTCAGCGCGCACCCCCAGCGAGGCCGGGGTGCCGCTCAGGCGCGCGGAAAGGTCGAGGGCGCCGCGCCAGCCACGGTCGCGGCCGTAGATGAGCTGCGTCAACTGCCCCAGCTGCGCGTTCTGCCAGTTCAGCTTCACGTTTAGCGGGGTCTCGCGCAGGGAAGGCGCACGCTGGAACGAGCCCTCCATTCGCAAGGTGCCAGTATCACTCAGGTTCTGGTCAATGCGCACGGGGCGTGCCGCAACCCGGAAGCGCCAGCGGTCTTCGGTTTCCTGCCACAAGGCGAAATCGGCATCGGCCAGCACATAAACTTTTTTTTCAGCGCCCATCTTAAAGTTGATGCGCCCGCTATCGGCTTCGATATAGGGGAAACGCGGGCGGGACTCAGGCTTGCTCTGCGCGGTGGGCGCCGAGGGGGTGTGCGCGGTACGTTCCAGCAGGGCATAAACGTTCCAGCGGCCGTCGCGGCGCACCAGGTTGAGGCTGGGATTCTGCAGGCTGAGGCGGGCGATCTCCAGGCGTCCCCGCCACAACGAACTCAGCCGCAAGTAGGCGGTGACCTCATCGGCGCGCAGCATGGGTTCGGCGCTGAAGGAGGGGTCATCGGCCACCACTAAGCGCTGCAGATCGAATGCGGGCTGGGGAAGCAGGCGGAGGTTGACCGCGCCAATGGTGACTTGCCGCCCGATGGCCTGCCCGATGGACTGGTCAATGCGGGCGTGGAAGCGTCCCATGCTGATCAGCGGCGGCACCACCAGCGCCAGCAACAGAAATGCTGCTACCGCGCCTACGATGTTGCGAGTGGAGCGCTTCATCGCACGATGTGCAGCATGCGCCCCCAGCGCGTCTGGTCAAAGAAATGGAAGATCACATGGAAAATGAAGCCGATGCGGTCGGCCGCGCTGCGCTTCAGGTACTGGCCGGAGGATTCCACGAAAGACCAGTAGATGAAGAGCGGCCGTCCGATCACATTCTGTCGCGGCACGAAGCCCCAGTAGCGGCTGTCGTAACTTACGTCACGATTATCGCCCATCACGAACAGGCGATCGGGGGGGACCACCAACTCTTCACCCTGGAGATGAGAGCCCAGGGTGAGGCGCCATTCCGGGGTCACGCTGCTGGCGTCGCTGGGGGAAATGGCGGGAAAGTTATCCCGGTAAGGATTGTAGCTGCCGTCGCGCAGCACGTAAGGTTCTTTCAGGGCTTGGCCGTTGCGGTAAACAATGCCGTCGCGGAGGTGGATACGGTCGCCGGGCACACCGATGACCCGCTTCACCACGTACAAGCCAGGCTCCGCCGGAGAGAGGAAGACCACAATATCGCCATCCTTGGGGTCATGGTAAGGAAGAAGGGTTCCCAGATACTGGGAAGCGGGGGCAAATCCGATGCGGTTGACGAAGACGTGGTCCCCGATCAGCAGCGTGTCCTCCATCGAACTGGAGGGAATTTCGAAGGCCTGCACGATGAAAGTGATGATGAAAAGTCCCACCACCAGCACCACGGCCAGGGAGGCCAGGAACTCGACGGTGGTCTCTTTTCTCTTCTCTTGTTTCCTGGGCAGCTTCTTGGCCGGGGACTTGGACTTGCTCAGAGCGGTTGCCATCTCTATTAATTTACCCGGTTGCTCCGGATACTGCTAATTTACCAGCCGGAAAGTGCGCTGCCAGCGGGTTGCCTGCAGCACGTGGGTGAGCACGTAAGCCAGGTGCGACCAGGCGCTGCCGCTGACCATAACGGGATTGTCATCGGGGGCACTGATGGACCAGTAGATGAGCAGCGGCCGCCCGACGATATTGGCGCGGGGAACGAATCCCCAGAAGCGGCTGTCCAGGCTCTCGTCGCGGTTGTCGCCCAGCACGAAGTATTGTCCCGGCGGGACGGTCAGTTCGCCATCATGAACCAGGGTGCGCATCTGCAGCCACCAGCGTGCCTCTACCCCGGCGGCTACAAAATCGGCATTGGGGAAGTGGTAGTGGTAAGCGTCATCCGCCGCCGAGCGGTAAATGGCGTAGTTCTCCTTGAGCGGAGTTCCATTGACCCACACCTGCTTGCCGCTCATGCGGATGTGGTCGCCGGGCACTCCGATCACCCGCTTCACAAAGTGCTGGTCGGGGTGTACCGGATAATGAAACACCACGATGTCGCCGCGCTCAATCCTGCTGTAGGGCAGGATGTGTCCCCAGATGCCTGCGTGGGCGTAATCCACTTTGTCCACTAGCAGGTAGTCGCCGATGAGCAGGGTGTTTTCCATGGACTCGGAAGGAATCTGGAAGGCCTGCACCAGAAAGGTGATGACAAAGAGGGCGATGACCACGGTCACCAGCAGCGACTGAATGGATCCCGGCAGCCCGGCGCGCAGCGCTCGCCGGCGTTCCGGCCCGGAAGGCGCCGGCTGCACCTCCGGCGGCTGTTGGGCGAGTTCTTCCGCTATTGGCTGTTCACTCACTGGCTCTTCTCAGAATGTTTACTTTTGCTGGCGGGCAGCGGCAGCGATCCCAGGTATTCCAGGGCCTGGCGGGCTGCTTCCTGTTCGGCGCGCTTTTTGGTTGGGCCGGCTGCCCGGGCCACGAACTCGGGATGGTGCTCGCTCCCACCCTTATGCAGACGCGCTTCCACGGTAAAAGTTTTTCTGTGCTCGGGCCCCTCTTCTTTTACAAGCACATAGGAGGGCTGGGCATGTCCGGTGGAGTGCACAACCTCCTGCAGGGTGGATTTGTAATCGGTGATGGGAACCGTATTGCCGCCAGGAATCTCGCGCAGTTCGGGAAGAAGAATGCGCTGCAGGATCAACTCCCGCGCTTTCTCCAGGCCCGCATCCAGGTAGATGGCTGCCACTACGGCTTCCAAAGCATTCACCAGCAGGGCAGCCTTACTGCGCCCCCCGCTTTTTTCCTCGCCCCGGCCCAGGGACAGATAGCTGCCCAGGTCGAGTTCACGAGCTACCCGCACCAGGTGCCGCCCGCTTACCAGGTGGGCGCGCAGCTTGGAAAGGTGTCCTTCCTCAAATTCCGGATAACGGCGGTAGAGTTCTTCGCTGGTTACAAAGCCGAGCACGGCGTCGCCCAGGAACTCCAGTTGCTCGTTGTCTATGATTTTACCGCCCGTGCTGGCTTCCTGCTCGCGCGCCCGGGAACTGTGGGTCAGCGCCCGGTGCAGCAGGTCCGGGCGCTGAAAATGATGCCCCAGGAGCGCTTCCAGGGCGGCTGTATTCGCTTTCTCCATGACAGACCAGCAGGCGCTTATTGGGGCTGCCCTGCCGCACAGCGCATTGACCCGCGCTTACGGATGTGGGGTCTCCGGCTGTGGGGAAGTGGGCGGTGCCTGGGGCTTGGGCTGGGCGGCCGGCGTACCGCTGCCCGCCAGTTGCTTCAGCCGGCTCTGCTCCTGGCGCGAGAGTTGGCCCACAGTAGTGTTTTCCTGGGTCATGCTCACCGCCTGGCCGGCTGTGGCCAGGGCTTCCGCGTACTTGCTCTGGTTATCAAGGGCCACCGCCAGGCGCAGGTAGTTGACCGGATCGGGCTGGCTCTTGCCCATGTCAATGGCCTTTTTGAGGTTTTGTTCGGCGCCGGGATAGTCATGCTTCACCATGGCGATGTTGCCCAGGATGGCATAGGCGGTGGCCCGCAGCCAGTCCTTGGCCGCCTGCACCTTGTCCGGCGGCGCGTCGGCGGAAAACATCAGGTCGGTATCAATGGTGTCGAGCGCGTGCGTGGCCAGCTTACTGGCTTCGGCGGTCTTCTCGTTGAAATCCAGGTCGGTGCTGCGGGTGCGCTCGGAAAGCACCTCCGCCACCTCAATGAGGGCCTGGGGGTCGTTGGGGTCAATGGCCAGAATCTTGCGCCCCATCTCTACCATCTTGTCGGCATTGTTGGCGTTCTGGTAGCTGTTCATGACCTGGCGGTAGAGCAGGACGCGGAGTTCGCTCTCTGGGAACTTGGCGGCAAAATCGTTAGCCGCCTTTTCCTGCGCCTCCGGGGTGGTAACCGCAGCCGCCGCCTGGAAAGCCTTGTACTCTTCCGGCGTCTTGGCCTGTGGCGGGCGCTTGGGAGCAGGCGCCTGGGCGCCGGCGGCCCCGGGCTGCGCCTGGGTTCCGGCGGTTCCCGGCTGCGCCTGGCTTCCCTGGGCCGGGGGGTTCTGGCCCTGGGCGGCGCCCTGCTGATTGTTAGTCTGCGCCATGGCCCAGCTTGCGACCAGTAGCACGGCGGTAAAGACGATGGCTTGCTTCATGCTCTCTCCTTGCCTGTTAGGCGGATTGCTTTCCCTTCCGTCCGGCTGATTGCGAACTTATTGCGCGTGTTCTTCGTGCCCTGGCGGCGCGTAGGGCTGTTGCAAGCCCTTCTCCGCTGCCGCCCGCACCTGCGGATCCAGGTCCCCGCTGTTCAAAGCAGTGCGATAGTGGTCCAGGGCCGCCTGGCGATTATCCTGCAGATCGAAAATTCTTCCCAGATAGATGTGCGCCCAGGCCAGCAGTCGTGGTTCTTTACTGACCTCCACGGTGCGGGCAAAATACTGCTGCGCCCCGGCCATGTCGCCCTTCATGGTAGCGGTGCGCGCCAGAATAAAAAAGGCCCGCCCGTCGTCGCCCTTGTGCTCGCCAATAGATTGCTGGGCCAACTGCTGCGCTCCCGCCAGATTACCGCCCACCAGATCTTTTTCCGCTTCGTCCAGCAGAGAGGGCTTGGGGGGCGGCGCCAGGCGCACTACTTCCGGATGGGCGCTCTTGGCGAATTCGGTGTTGCGCGCCACCTTTTTTTCGTGGTCCAAGTCCATGTCGTAGAGCCAGTTGGGGAAGGCGTCCTGCAGGCCCGCGGGGCCCTTCTCGAAGCTGCGCAGCTGGTTGTAAAAATACTGGGTCAGAATGTAGCCCTGCCGCATGGCCGCATCCACCGCCTGCTGGCGCTGCGTTTCCACCGCCTTTTCCTGTTCTTTGCTTTTGCCCTTGACCGGGATCATGCGGGCCTCGACGGCTTCGATGAGCGACTCGGTGCACAGCAGGGTGGTGTCCCGCTTGAAGACTTCGTCCATGGGCGCGGTCTGCACCAGGGGCAGCAGCGGTTCCAGGTGGCTCATGGCCGTGGGCCGCTTCATAGCGATGGGATCGAGCACATAGTGCAGGTAAGTGTGGCGGACCTGGTTGTATTGCAGGCTGCCGCGCGCGGGGGTGAGCACAATGTAGTAGTCGTTGCCGTAATTGCGCGCGTTGACCTGCCCGGGCGCTCCCAGCGGTGCCAGATAAATGTTGAACTTGCGCCCCATGTAGCCGGCGATAGGCAGCCGCAGGTAGAGGTCGGTGGCGCTCAGCAGTTTGGCGATGGGAGTGTGGAACTGGTTGATCAGGCCGTCATACTGGTTCTGGTGGCTCAGCCAGATCTGGTGCAGGCCGGCGGCTTTATAGAAGGAGGGCAGCAGCGGCACCAGGCCCAGGACGTAGCCGGCGTCGGGCGGCAGGTCAGCCTCTTTCATGGTGGGCTTGAAGTCGGGCGCCGGGCCCAGGGTGAGGGCGAGCGAAATGTATTGCGCCAGGTCATGCGACTGGTCGCCCTGGCGGTGGTCGCTATAGAACTGGCAGATGGAGCGCGTGGCGGCGCCCGCATCCGGCGAGGCCTGGGTGGAGTGGGCCAGTTCGGCGCGAATCTCGAGGCGCAGCGGGTCGGATTGCCCCAGGTCCTCGCTGAAGCCGCAGGTGTTGATGGCGGCCAGCACGGTGAAGATGGTTTCGCTGGTATCCACCGTGGCCTTGGGGGTCATCTGGGCGGAGGCCTGGGGGGACAGGCAGAGTTGCACCAGGCACACCTGTGCGAGCACGCCCAGAAGCGCGACGCACCACCAGCGCCGGAATCTCAGGTTCAGGAAAATGCCTCCCGCGGACGGGCCACAGTTAGGGGAACGCTAGGGTAAGTTTAAGGGGTCAGGGGCGGGGGGTCAAACCCCCGGGGGAAGAGGAGACAGGGCGTTTCAACGTGCCACCCTGCCGGGGGTAGAAGTGAAAACCCCAGGAAGGCTCGCCTGACTGTAAATTGGGCACTCGGTCCGACGTCGGCATAATTCTGCATCACAGACGGTTACCCAAAAACCAACCATAACAGATATGCCAGGAACAACAGACACGTGAGGAGAAGAAACAGCGGGGCTTGGAGCACCAGCAAGAAAAGTCCAGCAACCACAAACACGGGCAGGAACAGAAGACGCCACGACACGATGTGTTGTAGGGTCATAGCTGAACCTGGCGGGTGGCCCACCTTTTCGGTTACAGCGCGCAAGTATACCCCACAAACAGAATGGGTGCCCCACCCTTTGCACTTTGCAAAGGGTGGGATGAGAATTGTTCAATGCTTTGTTGTGAAAGTGGAGCGGGCGGCGGCGGGTGCGTGTTTGTCTCCCACCCTTGGCAAAAACCCGCTAAGGGTGGGCACCCCCCCCGAACTCCTACACAATCCGTTCCTAAAATGGGAAGTATCACGGACACGCGTGACGCCAAACATCCACATTGGGGCATCCGCCGCAATACCCTAAATCGCTAAGTGCTTCCGGGAGTTCGGAGCCTGGATCATCCGGACCTGCCGAAAGGAGGGTAGCGAAGTGAAATTAAGGGTCATTGTTGGTGTGATGCTTCTTGGGGGACTGGCACTGGCACAGGTACAACAACAGACGGATATCCCGCCGGGCTCAACTCTGTACATCGCTCCGGTCGAGAACAACTTCAACATCGATGTCGCCGGCGCTATGCGGAACAAGGGCGTGAACGTGGTCATTGTAAGCGATGAGAGCAAGGCCGATTACAGAATGGATGTTACCGCGGAGAACAAAAAGCCGGGGGCGGCGCGGACCATATTTATGGGCCAGTGGTCGGAAGGCACCGCCAGCGCCACGGTCACGAACATCAAGACTAGCGTTGT
>DATJEH010000136.1:0-6390 GCA_035496875.1 Terriglobales bacterium
CTCCGTGCCCAGATCGTAGATGTCCTTGTCCAGCGGCTGGCCGGGATCAATCTTGTTCTCCACGCCATCCAGGCCGGCCATCATCATGGCGGCGAACGCCATGTAGGGGTTGCAGCTCGGGTCGGGCGGGCGGAACTCCACGCGCTTGGCCTTGGGCGAGGCCGAGTACATGGGGATGCGGCAGGCCGCGGAGCGATTGCGCCGCGAGTAAGCCAGGTTCACTGGCGCTTCAAATCCCGGCACCAGACGCTTGTAGGAGTTGGTGGTGGGCGCGATCAGGGCGGAAAGCGCCGGCCCGTGCTTGATCAGCCCGCCGATGTACCACAGCGCCAGCTGCGAGAGCCCGGCATAGCCGTCGCCGGAAAACAGCGGCTTGCCGCCCTTCCACAGCGACTGGTGGGTGTGCATGCCGCTGCCGTTATCCTGGAACAGGGGCTTGGGCATGAAGGTGACGGTCTTGCCGTACTGGTTGGCCACGTTCCGCACGATGTACTTGTAGAGCATCATGTTGTCGGCGGAGCGCACCAGGGAATCGAACTTCAGATCAATTTCCGTCTGCCCCCCGGTGGCCACCTCGTGGTGGTGGCACTCCACGCTCAGCCCGGCGTTCTGCATGGTCAGCGCCATCTCGGTGCGCAGGTCCTGGTAGTGGTCCGTAGGCGGCACCGGGAAGTAGCCTTCCTTGTAACGCGGGCGGTAGCCCAGGTTGTTCTCGGCGCGGCCGGAGTTCCAGCGGCCTTCCTCGGCGTCAATAAAGTAGAAGCCGTGCTGCTCGCGCTGGTCGAAGCGCACGTTATCGAAAATGAAGAACTCGGCTTCGGCGCCGAAGTACGCGGTGTCAGCCAGGCCGGTGGAGGCCAGGTACATTTCCGCCTTCTTGGAGATGTAGCGCGGGTCGCGGTCGTAGCGCTGCTTGGTCACCGGGTCCACTACGTCGCACACCATCACCAGCGTGGCCACCTCTGTGAACGGGTCCAGCATGTACCAGGCAGGGTCGGGGATTAGCAGCATGTCGCTCTCGTGAATGGCCGCCCAGCCGCGGATGGAGGAGCCATCCATGCCGAAGCCCTCTTCAAATGAGTCCTCAGAGAGCTGGTCAATGGGATAGGAAACGTGGTGCCACAAACCGGGCAGGTCGGTAAAACGCAGGTCCAAAAGCTTGACGTCGTTCTTTTTTACAAACTCCATAATGGTCTTCGGGTCAGCCATGCAAAAGCTCCTTTGCGCCGCTTCCGGGCGCGGATAGCCCTGTTCCGCCAAATACGGGATGAGCGCGGTGGGCAAACGGCAAAATTGTCATGAAGTTGGGGCGGGCGCCTGCTGCTACAATCCTCCTGCAGCAGGCAGATTCAGCATACGTGGCGCCTGTCTGGCGGAGGAAATTGATACTTTTTATGGCCACGATAAAAGCGTTTTATTGGCTGATACAGTTCATATATTCAACGACTTACACTCTGGAAAACAGAAAAGCCTTTAGCATTTAGCAATTAATATTTGGCCAGCCACCGGTCGCTTTGGATTAGAGGAACCCGTTCAGGGGCTAAGTGCTAACGGCTAATTGCTAAGTGCTACTTTAAGAGCCGTCAGCCGTTCGCACTCGTGGTTTTGCTGGCCACTGGCTACCGACAACTGCTTTATGGACTTTGACCAACTGGAAACGTTCCTCGAAGTCGCCCGCCACGCCAGCTTTTCGCGTGCGGCGGAGAAGCGTTTCCGTACCCAACCCGCCATCTCCTCCCAGATCCGCGCTCTGGAAGAGGAAGTCGGCGCCAAGCTTTTCGACCGCTCCGGCGGTAAGGTCGCCCTGACTGCCGCGGGCAAGGTTTTTCAGCGCTACGCGGAGGAGAGCCTGCAGGCCCGCCGCGTGGTCATGACCACGGTGCAGGAGATGGAGCGCGTGCCTCGGGGCGAAATTGTGGTGGCCGCCAACGAGGGTACCTGTCTGCACATCCTGCCCGAGGTTTTCGCCGAATTCAAAAAGCAGTACTCGGGGGTGGCTGTGAGCGTGCAGCGCTCCGAACACAACAAGATCCTGGAATCGGTGATTGATAATTCGGTGGACTTCGGAGTGGTGTCGCTGCCGGTGAACGATACGCGCCTGACCGTCGTGCTCATTCACCGCGATGAACTGGTCCTGGTTGCGCCACCCAATCATCCTCTGGCCAGGCTGGGGACCGTGCCGGTGGCGGAAATTGCTAAATTCCCGCTGCTGTTGCCCAAAGTGGGTCGGACCCGTGATGCCATCGAGAACATGTTCCACGAGCGCCGGTTGCGTCCGCAGGTTTCCATGGAACTCGATTCCAGCGAACTGCTCAAGCGCTTCGTGGCCGCACAGGTCGGCTTGGGCTTTATCGCCCGCTCCAACGTGGCGGAGGACGTGCGCGCCGGCGTGCTGGCTGCCCTGCCCATCGCCGACGCGCAATTTCGCCGCGACCTGGCCCTGGTGTTCCGCAAAGACAAAGCGCTCAGCCGCGCCGCTCTCGCCTTTATTGACATCGCCGTCAAGCTCAAGCGGGTAACACCAGTGGTCAGTAGTCAGTAGTCGGGAGTCCAGGGCCCGACAAGGGCGCACCTCTTAATACTGGCAACCGAAAACTGGCAACTGCTCTACTGCGCCATTTCGTGCCGAACCGTGTCGCCGCGAAACACAATGGCCTGCAGAACGCGGGCTCCATTGGCATCTGGTTCGTACCAGACCTGAGTATTGTCGGCCTTAGCGTTCAGCGGCACAAGGTTGCACTTTACCCGGTATTCCTGCTTGCCCTGTTTGAATACCATGATGTGCTCGGCGCCTTCCATGACGTGTGTGACTTTGTATTCCCCTGCCGTCAGCACCTGCGTCCCCACCTTGGCCTGTTCGGAAAGGACCACGGTCCTGGTTCCTTTGAATCCCGCCGCCCCTTGCGCCCACAACATTGCGCCCATGCCCAACAATGTGAGTAATAAAAGTGCAGTTTTGCGCATAATCTCTCCTCCCAGCCTTGTCGCTCGCTTGCCCGGGTTTCCCGGTTCCATGCGACCTTTCAATGTAGAACCTCAACTGTTGCGATACCGTGACTCGCCTCACGACCAGCTGTGATGGCTATACATGACGGGTGTGTCAGGCCCTGGTCCTTACAATTCGTCCAGGAAAGAAAAAGCCCGCCATGCTTCGAGGCGGGCCGAACCGGACCAGCGTTTTTACTAAACACTGGCAACTGACAACTGGCTCTACACTCCAATCACGCCTACCAACTCCTTCACCGCTCCGGCGCTCTTCTCCAGGGCGGCTTTTTCTTCGGGTGTGAGCTTGATCTCTATGATCTGCTCGATACCCCGCGTTCCCAGTTTGCAGGGCACGCCCACGTACAGCCCACGCAGGCCGTACTCGCCTTCCAGGTAAGCGGCGCAGGGCAGAATCTTCTTCTTGTCCTTGAGAATCGCCTCTACCATCTCGGTCACAGCGGCCGAAGGAGCGTAGTAGGCGCTGCCGGTCTTCAGGTATTTAACGATTTCGGCGCCGCCATCGCGCGTGCGCTGCACCAGGCGCTCGATGGTCGCTTTGTCCATCAGTTCGGTTATAGGAATGCCCGCCACGGTGGAATAGCGCGGCAGCGGCACCATGGTATCGCCGTGCCCGCCCAGCACGAACGCGGTCACATTTTCCACGCTCACCTTTAGTTCCATGGCGATAAAGGCGCGGAAGCGGGCCGCATCGAGCACCCCCGCCATGCCGATCACCCGGTTGCGGGAAAAGCCGCTCATCTTATAGGCCGCCTGCGCCATCGCATCTAAGGGGTTGGAGACGATGATCAGGATGCAATTGGGCGAATACTGCACCACCTGCCCGACCACGTCTTTCATGATTTTGTGGTTGATATTGAGAAGATCATCGCGGCTCATGCCCGGCTTGCGCGGCACTCCGGCGGTGATGACCACGATGTCCGAATTCGCTGTGTCCTTGTAGTCCTGGGTGCCAATTACAAAGGAATCCTTCTTCTCGATGGGCATGGCTTCCAGCAGGTCCAGGCCCTTGCCCTGAGGCACGCCCTCGATGATGTCAATCAGAACGACATCGGCCAGTTCCTTGGCCGCCATCCAGTGCGCCGCCGTGGCGCCCACATTTCCCGAACCTACAATACTCACTTTATTGCGCATGATGTTTTCCTTTCCAAAAGCCTTCACCACAAAGGACACGAAGGGCCACGGAGGAAAAAACTCGAAATCCCTTGTGTTCCTTCGTGTCCTTTGTGGTTAAAAAATCAATCGGCCGCGGTGGAGAGCCTGGCGTCCATGTTCCTGATGATGTAGTCGCCAAACTCGCTGGTCTTAACCTTTGTGGCCCCTTCCATCAGGCGCTCGAAATCGTAAGTAACTTTTTTCTGCCGGATGGTGGCCTCCAGCGCATTTTCGATCAAGCGCGCCGCCTCGCTCCAGCCCAGAAAGTCGAACATCATCACGCCGGAGAGAATCACCGAACCGGGATTGATGACGTCCTTGTCCGCATACTTGGGCGCGGTGCCGTGGGTGGCTTCGAAAATGGCGTGCTCGTCGCCGATGTTGGCCCCCGGCGCTATGCCCAGGCCGCCGACCTGGGCGGCACAGGCATCAGAAATGTAATCGCCGTTCAGGTTGGGCGTGGCCAGCACCGCGTACTCGTCCGGCCGGGTCACCACCTGCTGGAAAATCGAATCGGCGATGCGGTCGTTCACCATCAGCTTTTTCTTCCACGCACCCCTGCCGTGGCTGGTGTAAATGGCGTCCAGCACCCGCTTGACCTCGGCATAGATCTGCTTACGGAAGTCCTCGGTGGCGAATTCCAGCCCCGGCTCGACCATGGCTGCGTTCTGCTCCACCGTCAGCGCGGGATTCTTGTCTTTGTTGTCCACAATCCAGCTCTCGCGCTCGGTCACAATCTGGTCACGGAACTCCTCCCGGGCCACATCGTAGCCCCACTCGCGGAACGCGCCCTCGGTGAACTTCTGGATGTTGCCCTTGTGCACCAGAGTGACTGATTTGCGGTTGTTCTTGAGCGCATGCTGGATGGCCATCCGCACCAGCCGCTTGGTGCCGGTCACCGAAATGGGTTTGATGCCCACGCCCGAATCGCTGCGGATCTTCTTGGGGCTGTTCTTGAGCATCTCGTTGTTGATGAAGTCAATCAACTTTTTCGCTTCCGCCGTTCCCTGCTGCCACTCGATTCCGGCGTACACGTCTTCCGTGTTCTCCCGGAAGATGATCACGTTCATGCGTTCCGGGTGCTTTACCGGGGAAGGCACGCCCTGGTAGTACTTCACCGGGCGCACGCAGGAGTAGAGGTCGAGAATCTGTCGCAGCGCGACATTCAACGAGCGGATTCCGCCGCCCACCGGCGTGGTCAGCGGTCCCTTGATGGCAACCCGCAGCTGCCGGATGGCTTCCACCGAATCGTCAGGCAGCCAGGTCTTGAACTTGGCGAAGGCCTTCTCGCCGGCAAACACTTCGTACCAGGCCACCCGCCGCTTGCCGTTGTAGGCCTTCTGCACGGCCGCATCGAACACCCGCTGCGAGGCCTTCCAGATGTCGCGCCCGGTGCCGTCACCCTCGATGAAAGGAACAATAGGATTGTCGGGGATGTGGAACTTCCCGCCGTCGAAAGTAATGGACGTGCCGTCTTTGGGCAGCGCCACCCCGTTATAGGAAGCCGCCATCTCGCAATCCTCCCGGATAAACCAACCCCGCCATTATAAGGAAAGCGATGAACATAGGAGAAATGATGCGCGTCACCGGCGGGGGTGACTGGGGTTTCCGCCGGCCTTCCGGGGCGGCACCAACGTCATCATTGGCCGCGAGACCCTGATTGCTAGAATAGCCCGATGTCATTCCCGGGCCGGACCGTTTCCTGGCTATTGACGATTATGCTGCTGGCCACCAGCGCCGCCGCGCAGCAGTCCGATGCGGCGGCTATTGGCCTTCCTGAGACGCCCGCGGTTGCCGTCGCCCCGGAAAAACCGGCAGCGCACGCCTTCTGGGATCGGAAAAATGCGTGGCTCTTCAGCGGCGTGGCGGTGTTCCGCGTGCTCGATTACACCTCCACCCGCAACATGCGCGACCGGGGCCGCCAGGAAATTCTGCTCAGCAACTGGGTAGTGGACAATCGTCCGCTCTTCATCGGCATCGAAGCTGCCGCCACCGGGCTCTCCCTCGGCCTTTCCTACGCCATGCACCGCGCTGGCCATCACAAGATCGAGCGCCTGATCTCCATCGGCCACATCAGCGGCGCCGCTTTCGGCGATGCCCGCAATTACGCCCTCAAATCCGGTCACCATTATCCCCAGTAGTCAGGAGTCAGGGGTCGGTTGTCAGGAGTGAGCTTCGGGGGATGGAAGTCTACGGCGCTCCCGCGACCGTGGCAACCAGCTATTGTGGCGC
>DATJEH010000137.1:0-7274 GCA_035496875.1 Terriglobales bacterium
ATGGCGTGCGCGCCGATGGGAACCTGCCGCCACTTCTGCCCCAGAATCCTGAGGAAGAATGTAGGCACGGTGGCATTCACATCCACCCGCACCCGGTAAAATCCGGCGGGCGCTGCGGGAAAGCTTACCGCCACATTGGAAGCGACTAAACTCTGCCCTAAAACCTTGTTCTGTTCGGCGGCCGTTTGCGCATTCACCGTAGCCATGGTCTGGGTGGCCGGGTCGTACTGGGCATAGGTGTCCGCCCCGGCCAGAGCGCCGGCATCCGCGGCATGCTGAAGAAAGGTCCGGGCGGTGAACACGGTGCCGAAATCAATCGCTAATCCCAGGATCGCTATCAGCGCAACCATCAGGATGGCGGTAAGGGCCACGATGCTGCCCTTTTGCTCTTTCTTCATACATTCTCCTCAGAACAGATCCATCATGGTGGTCTGGCCCTGCAAGCTAACCGTCGGTTGCCTGCGCAGGCCGGGCAGCGTGGGCAGGAAAAAGAATTTGTAAGCGCAGGTCACGGTCACTTGCGCCATGGAGGTAGTAACCGTCGAGCCGCTGGCCAGTGTGAGCGTACCCGTAATGGCGCCGGTCGCGGGCAGTGTTCCGCCCGGCTGAAACGGCCAGTTGGTGGTCACGTTGGTGCCTGCGTTCCAGGTAGCGCACTCCCCCAGGGTGAAGGTCCCACTGCCCGGCAGCGCGTTATTGTTGGTCAGGTAATTTGACACGACATTCTGGATGACCGTATCGCGATTCGCGGCATAGGCCACGTTCTGCGTAATCGCCATCCGTGTCCCTTCGCGAGCCGCGTTATTGAGCAGTTGGTGCACGCGTAACATCGAACCACCCTCAATCGCGCCTAATGCAAGAAACACGAGCAACGGCAAGGCCACCGCCAGTTCCGCGATTTCTGCACCTTTTTCCTTATTGTGTTTCATCAGTTGTTCTCGCTTCGCATCGCCGAGCACGTCGTCAAATGCAGGGTAAATCCCATGATGGGAACAGTTTTGCGGATGCCGACTACGACGTCAGTCTGGTTCAACGTTGCCGTCTGATTGCTGCCGATGTAGGCGATGGTGTACGGAACCGGAACCACACCCACGTAGATGTTGTCCGCCGTTTTTATTGTCGGGTCCGTACATCCCGTAATTGCCGGAGGGGTTGAGCCTCCGTAATTGCTGCACTGGGCCAAGCCGCCCAGAACGCCACTTTTCAGGTAATTGCAGGAGCGCTGGGCAATTTCGTTGGCGGTGGGCAGATTGTAATTGGCGTTGGCCAGGGGAGCTACCCCATACCTGGCACCCTCGCGGGCGGCGGTGACCAGGGCCTGGTAAGAGCTAAAGGCCAGTCCGAACCAAATAATTCCCAGGACCAGCAGGAAGAATAGGGGCAGCGCAAGTGCTGCCTCGACGATGGTGGTTCCGTGCTCCGCGCCGGCTTGCCGGTGGTTGCGGCCGCCACGGAGAGGGGAGGGACCCCTGGCAGCTGATCTCATTTGTTCTACTCCTGCTGAAACACCAGCCACCGCCCGCTGAGTGCAGCGCGCCGGCTTTTCACAATTGCAAATTCCCGCGGGACTCGCCTGGGAAAAAAAAGCCTCTGGTGGCGGGACACTTGCCGATTGCGGGTTCAAAAGATACTACATCACCGTGCCTGCAGCAATGCGACTGAGCGCTGAATTTGCAGTCAGGTAGGGTCCGGCGGTTATCCGCCAATGGCGCTGGCGGTCTCCGAAAAGACGTTGTTCGCCTGGGTGCCAATCAGCCGGATCGTTCCCACCACTATCACCAGAATCACCGCCAGCATGACCGCATATTCGGCGATGTCCTGTCCTGAGTCATCCATCCAGAGGGTTTTAAGCACATCCATAATTATTTCTCCTGCCTGGGGGAAGAAAACTGTACGCGGCTCTGCCCACTCAGTCAAGGCGGCAATTCTGCTTCCAGCTCCTGTCGTTGGGCCTGTGGATGGCCTGTGAATTACGTGGTGGCTATGCCCTCGGCAGGAGCGTTTTGTCGCGTTGATGGTGCAGTTTTTTCCCGTTTTGGGTGTGCCTTCACTCAACCGCCAGGGCGACATCTTTCCAGGAAAACAGCCAGGCTGATACCAGCCACACAAGCGCGGTTTCTCCCAGGGCCAGCAGGATCAACCATCCCTGGAACGCGGTAGCGCCCTGGGAAAGATTGAGGAAGCCCTGCAGGATGGCGTAAACCGGAACCAGCGCCGCCCAAGGGCTATTCCACACCACCTCGACCAGCAGAGGCGCGCCTACAATCACCAGCGTTGCTCCCGTGGCCAGCAGGGGATGCAGAAAGATGGAAAAGAACAGCGCCAGGCAGGCCGTGAGCAGCGATGCAACCGCCAATCCCAGCAGCAGAAGCCCAAACCGCATGGCCGGCACTCCCACCTGCGGCAGCACCCAGGCCCCCGCCATTCCCAGGGCCACGCAATAGATGGCAATGGCCAGCACAATGCCCAGCAGCAGCCCGGCAATGTATTGCCGCCGTGAAATGCCCTTGGAAAGCACCGCCAGGATGCGCCGCGTGCGCAGCTCGTTGCGGATCGCCGAAGCTCCAAAGAAAAGGCTGAAGACCAGAATGTACACCGCCACTTGCTGAAACAGCATGAAAACGTCCTCCGGGGTACGGCGCAGATCGGAAAATCCCGCCGCCGCCGAGAGCAGTACCACCCAGCCCAGCAGGATGACAACGGGCCAGCGCTGCTCCCGCAGGAAGTTGCCGGCAATCAGCCAGATGGGTTTCATTTCCCTTGCCGCTCCAGTTCCGGCTGGGTGACCTCGAGGAAAATCTGCTCCAGGGAGCGCTTCAGCGGGTTCACGCTCACCACTTCCCCACCCAGGCTCCAGATGCGTTCCAGCACCTCTCGCTGGCTCTTCGTGGCAATCGTGAGGTTGATCACCCCGTCGCTGGCCACAGCCCCGGGGAACGCGCCCACATCAATTCCGCGTGCCACCACCTGCGACTGCTCGCGCGAGTGCAGCAAGTCCACGGTTCTGCCCAGTTTGGCCAGCTGCCCCCGGTGCATTACGCCGACCCTGTCGCATACCAACTCCACCTCCGACAGCAGGTGCGAGCTCAGGAACACTGTCTTGCCTTCCCTCTTCAAGCGCAATAGCAGTTCGCGGATGATCACCCGGGCGACGGGGTCAAGCGCCGAGGTAGGCTCGTCGAGAATCAGCAGCTCAGGATCGTTTACCAGGGCCTGCGCCAAGCCGATGCGCTGCAACATGCCCCGCGAAAAAGACCCTACGTTGCGCTCGGCATCCGGCGCAAGATTCACCAGCTCCAGCACTTCGCTCGAGCGCTGCCGCAGGCGCGCGCCTCCCATACTGTTGAGCCCGCCATAAAATTGCACCAATTTCGCGGCAGGACGGTGGTATAAGGCGACATTTTCGGCGAGAAATCCCACGTGGCGACGGGTGCGCGCGTCACCGAAGGGCCGCCCCAGCATCAGGCCTCGTCCCTTGTCGGCACTCATGAAGCCCAAAGCCAGATGAATGGCGGTGGTCTTCCCCGCCCCGTTCGGCCCCAGGAAGCCAAAGATTTCCCCTGCCTCCACGCTCAGCGAGAAGCGGTCGAGCGCCTGCACCGGCCGGCGTGTGAACCAGCCGCCATACTGCTTACTGATTTCCTCGAACTCCAGCACGGGCGCCATTGGCAGCTATTGTAGCTGTGCAACGCGTGCGGCGCGGACTCCCGCCCTCCCCAAGAGGACGTTATCGCGCGGACCTTTAGCCCTGCAGAATCTCGCGCGCAGCGCCGGGGTGGGGTTTATTGCTTACAGCGCGCGCATCAGGCCGAATATGAGCACCAATAGTGCTCCCACCATGACCGCGTATTCGGCAATATCCTGCCCTTCAAGGTCGGACCAGACTTTTCTCAGAAGAGTACGCATACAGCACCTGGGATAGCAAACCATTCGCCGCCATCAGGATTCAGGTGGGAACGGCGGAAGGCCTTTCAAAAAATCTTAGCTCCACCTGCCGCCCACGGTCAAAGCCCGCGATTGATTGTTCCACGCCCGGTGGAATACGATACTCGGCTCGAATTTTCCCTGGAGAAACTGCCCATGCGCTTCCCTCGTGCCGCGATGTCCTTATTTGTCGTGCTTTCTTTCCTTCTGATGTTGCAAAGCTCACCTGTCGTGGCCCAGCAACGCAGTGAAAAAGCGGCCAAAGCCACCGCGGAAACCGAGTCCGGCACGCAAAAGACTGCGGCCAAGGACAAGGAAGAGAAAAAAGAAGAAGAAAAGGGCATGCGCTACCGCATGATCGGCCCCTATCGCGGCGGACGCTCTCTGACCGCGGTGGGCATCCCCGGCGACCCCACCACCTATTACTTCGGCGCCACCGGCGGCGGAGTCTGGAAATCCACCGACGGCGCGCTTAGCTGGAAGCCCATTTTCGATCATGAAGGCTCCTCTTCCATCGGCAGCATCGCCGTGGCCGACTCCGACCCCAACATCGTCTACGTGGGCACCGGCGAAGCCTGCATTCGCGGCAACCTAGCCCAAGGGGATGGAGTTTACAAATCTCTGGATGGCGGCAAAACCTGGAACAACACCGGCCTGAAAGATACCCGCTCCATCGGCAAGCTCATCGTCAATCCCAAGGATCCCAACATCGTATTCGTGGCCGCTCTTGGTCACCCCTATGGCGCCAACGCGGAGCGCGGCATCTTTCGCACCACCGACGGCGGCAAGACCTGGGAGAAAGTTCTGTACAAGGATGAAAACACCGGCGGCGTTGACGTCGCCTTCGACCCCAATAACTCCAATATCCTCTTCGCCGCCTTGTGGCAGGCACGCCGCACTCCCTGGAGCTTGAGCAGCGGCGGCCCGGGAAGCGGCCTTTACCGCTCCAGTGATGGAGGTACAACCTGGAAGCAACTGACCGGGCACGGCCTGCCCGCGGGCCCCTGGGGCAAAATCGGCGTGACTGTGGGCTCCAACTCGGAACGGGTTTACGCGCTCATCGAAGCCAAGGATGGCGGCCTCTATCGCTCCGACGACGGCGGTGACAAGTGGGAACTGGTCAACCCCGACCACCGCTACACCCAGCGCGCCTGGTACTACATGCACGTCTTTGCCGATCCCAAGGATGCGGACACGCTTTACATCATGAACGTTGACTTCTTCAGGTCCACCGACGGCGGCCGCACTTTCAACAAAGTGCACGTGCCCCACGGAGACAATCACGGCCTGTGGATTGACCCATCTGATACCAAGCGCATGATCGCTGCCAACGATGGCGGCGTGACCGTCACCGTGGATGGCGGCGGCACCTGGACCAAGCAGGACAACCAGCCCACAGCGCAGTTCTACCACGTCATCACCGACAATCGCTTTCCCTACTACGTTTACGGCGCCCAGCAGGACAATACCACCGTGGGCATTGCCAGCCGCGGCTCCATTGGCGGCATCAGCGAACGCGACTGGTACCCGGTAGGTGGCGGCGAATCCGGCTACATTGCCCCTTATCCACCAGATCCCGAGATCGTCTACGCCGGCGAGTACCAGGGCCAAATCACCCGCTTCGACAAGCACACCGGCGAGGTCAAAGACATCGCCCTCCTGCCCCAACTTACCGACGCCGTGGGCGCGGCCAAACTCGAGCATCGCTTCCAGTGGACTGCCCCGCTTCTGCTTTCGCCGCACGATCCCAACCTGCTCTACCACGCGGGCGAGCGCATTTTCGAAACCACCGACCAGGGCCAGCACTGGACGGCCATCAGCCCCGACCTCACGCGCAACGACAAAAGCAAGCAGCAGCCTTCCGGCGGGCCCGTCACCATTGACGACACCGGAACGGAGTACTACGACACCATCTTCGCCGTCGCCGAGTCGCCCTTGCAGAAGGGCTTGATCTGGGCCGGCACCGATGACGGCCTGGTGCAAGTCACTCGCGACGGCGGCAAAAATTGGGACAACATAACCCCTAAGCAGATGCCGCAATGGAGCCGTGTAGACTTGATCGAGGCTTCTCCCCACCAGGCCGGCACTGCCTATGTGGCCGTGGACAACCACCAGAACGACGATGACCACCCCTACATCTTCAAAACCACCGATTTCGGCAAGACCTGGACCGAAATTACCAAGGGCATTCCCGAAAACACGTTCGTGTGGACCGTGCGTGAGGATCCCAAGAAACCCAACCTGCTCTTCGCCGGAACTGAAAGCGGCGTGTTTGTCTCCTACGATGGCGGCAAACAGTGGCAGTCATTGCAGTTGAACCTGCCTACCACGCCCGTACATGACCTGGTCATCCACGGCGACGACCTTGTCCTGGCCACTCACGGCCGCTCCTTCTGGGTGCTCGACGACATCACGCCGCTGCGCCAGTACAGCACTAACCTTGCTCAGCAGGAAGTCCATCTCTACACCCCGGCGGCGGCTTACCGGGTGCGCATGCCGCACAGCTGGGGCAAGCCCCTGGATGAGGGCGAGAATCCGCCCGACGGCGCGGAAATCTACTTCAATCTGAAGTCCCTGCCCAAGGAAGCTTCCATTGAAATCCTGGATTCCAAGGGCCAACTGGTGCGCAAAGTCACCAGCAAGGATGTAAAGGACCTCGACGAGCCCGCCGATCCCGACGATGAAAAACCCAAGAAAGAAATGGAGTTGCAGGCGGGCATGAATCGCTTCGTGTGGGACCTTCGTTATCAGGAGGTGCCGCGCCTGCCCAATTACTATCTTTACGAGTATCAGGACGGCACCCGCGGCCCCATGGTGCTGCCAGGCGAATACCAGGTGCGCCTCACGGTGGACGGCAAGAACTACACTGCGCCGCTGCAGGTAAAGATGGACCCGCGGGAGCACGTTTCGCTTGCCGACCTGGAGAAGCAGATCGCCCTAACCCGCCAGATCCAGGCCGAGCTGACGCGTGTTTATGAAACGGTCAACCAGATTTGGGACCTGCGCGCTCAGACGCACGAATTGCAGAAGCATCTGGCCAGTAGTCAGGGCGGCGCCAAATTGGTGTACACCGCCAGCCAGGAACTGGACCACAAAGTTGCGGACGTGGAGGACGCGCTGGTACAGATGAAAATCTCCGCCAACGAAGATTCTCTGCGTTACGCTCCCGGCCTCGATGCCAAGCTCTCCTATCTGGCGAATTACGTAGAGAGCGATAACGATTCCGCGCCCACGGCAGCGGCCTATCAGGAGTTCGACAACCTGAAGCAGCAAAGCGACGCGCAGCTCGCCCGCTGGTCCAACATCGTGAACACGGACCTGGTCAATTTCGAAAATCTGATGCAGAAGCA
>DATJEH010000138.1:0-3153 GCA_035496875.1 Terriglobales bacterium
TGCGCGACTGCCTCAACGGCCGGGAAGCCCGCGTCGAAGCCGGTTGGATCATCAATGCCGGCGGCCCCTGGGCCGATCTGGTGGCCCAGACCGCGGGCCTGAAGGCTTCCACCATGGTCGGCGGCGTCCGTGGCTCGCACATTGTGCTTCCCCGCTTCGCCGGCATGCCTGAGGCTGCCATCTACATCGAAGCGGTGGACGGGCGGCCATTTTTTGTCATCCCCTGGAATGGGCAGGTGCTGGTGGGCACAACCGAAGTGCCCGACCGCGGCGACCCCAGCCAGGTTCAGGCGAGCGCGGACGAAGTGCAATACCTGCTCGATTCCGTACGCCAGCGTTTCCCGCGGGCCGCTGTTTCCGCGGAACAAATCCGCTATACCTACTCCGGCGTGCGTCCGCTGCCTTTCGTGGGCGATGACAACCCCTCGGCCATTACCCGCCGCCACTTTCTTCGCGACCACCGTCAAGAAGGCGTGGCGCAAATGATTTCCGTCATCGGCGGCAAACTGACCACCGCCGCCAGCCTGGCGCGCGAATGCGCCCGGCTGATTGGAATTGATGTGGAGGAACCGCGCGGCGCCGCGTTCATCCCCGACAGTGAAGACTTCGACGCCCTGCTGTTGAGGTGGGCGGAAACAGTTGCGCCCCACTCCGGTATCTCTGTCGAGAGCGCTCGCGCTATTGCCGCCTGGCACGGGCCGGGGCGGGGTCCAATCGCTCAACTCGCCAAGAGCGATGACCGCATGCGCCAGCCGCTCTGCCCCCACACTCACCACATCGTTGCGGAAGCGGCGTTCGCGCTCGCCTGCGAGCACGCGCAAACTCTTTCCGACGTGCTCTTGCGAAGGGTTCCCGTGGCCCTGGATGGCTGCTGGTCGGAAGAGTGCTCAGCGTTGGCGGCGCAGCGCATCGGCAGCGCCCTGGAATGGTCTGACCTCAGAGTGGGTGCGGAGCGTGAGGCGTTTGACGCCGAACGCACCGCATTTTTGCAGAAGCCTCCCATCCCTGTGCCCGTTCGCCGCTAACGTGTTCTCCGCCGGTCATCCTGGCACACGGTAGCGACTCGCTTGTTTTAGGCTGTCATCCTGAGCGCAGCGGGCTGATTCGCTTTGCAGGATCAGCCCCGCGAAGTCGAAGGACCCCTACCCAGCTCCTTCCACCATACCGATCCAGGGAGTTCTCTTAATGAAACCCTTCCCTGCCTTCCGGCGGCGATGTCGCCACCCTGGCCAGCATCTCCGGATCGTCCGAGATAATTGCATCTGCTCCCCAATTCGCAAGCCGCGTCACATCCTCCTCGCGATTCGCGGTCCACACCATCAGTTGTTTCCCGGCTTCATGCACGGCCTCGATCAGCTCTCTGGTCGCCACCTTGAGCTGGGGGATCACGAAGCTCAGCGGCAGGTGGGGCCACTTTTTCAGTTGGCGCGTATTCTCGGCGATCAACCCCAGCGGAACTTGCTGGTCTTTCTCCGCCATCGCCAGCAAAACCCCGGGCAGAAATGATGACACCAGGAATCGTTCGGGCGCGTGATCGGCCAGCATGCGCACCACCGCATCCTCCAGCCCGGCCACCTTGAGTTCAATATCCAGGAACGCGCGACCGCGATAGCGATGCAGGACGTCTTGCAGACAAGGCAGCGCGAGCTGTTCGTGGGCGAGGGAGCGCCGCTGCGTCAACGGCAGCCGGGGCACGATCCGCTCCTGCCAGCGTTGCTGCAGCTCAGCATAAGTGCTGCCGGCTACTTTCAGGCCGCCCAGCCGAGGGCCGTGCATTACTACGAGCTGACGATCGCGTGTACCGCGAACATCGAATTCGAAACCGTCGCACCCGGCCTGCAGTGCCAAATCGAAGGCGGCAAGAGTATTTTCGGGAAGGTGGGGCAGGCGTGCGCCCCGGTGGCCCAGCAGCAAGGGACGCTTAGTCGAGGTCAAAGTCGCGAATGGGCTTGCCCGTGTCGGGCGATTCCTTCGCCCTCTTCACGGCCTCCTGAAACTTCTTTTCCAGCAGGTCGGCCTGGTGCTTCTGCGCCTCCACCGACTGGCGGAACACCGATTCACGCCGGCTGTCCTGCTCCTTCATGGCGCGCGCCGCCTCTTCGATGTCGTTGAAGGTCTTGGGCACCTTGGCGGCGGTGTGGGCAATGACCGCCTGCGTTTCCGGGTCCACCTTCAGCACCGCATTGCAGCACGGGCAGGTGACTTCAAAAGCCGAGGACGCCTTGGCCGGCTTGGGCATAGGCTGATGATACCGCAAAACCGGTAATTGGTAGCTGGCGTTTGGCTTCTAGCTTCTAGCTAGTAGCTCGCAGCTAGCAGCTAGTGGCTTCTAGAGCCACACCACCTGGTGATCGGGGCAGCCGCTGGCCGCGGCCTCGTACAGCCGCTCCAGTAACTCCATCCCGTGCCGGGCCAGGAAAGAAACGCCCGCGGTTTCCCGCTCCTGTAAATTCTTGTGCGGGAAAAGTAGATTGCTCAGCAGGCTGGCATGGCGGTCGAGCACTTCGCTTCGCATCAGTTCGGCGCGCGCCGCCTTTCCCTGCAGCCCATGCAGTTGGTAGCGCATCTTCGAGCCCGCGCGCTGGGCGGCATCCACCAGGGTAGGATCCAGGCGCGCCAGCGAGCTTTCAATCCGCGCCAGGCAAGCCTGCAGCGACTCGGCTGCGGTTTGGAAGGCCGACTTTAAGTCTGCCGGAAGCGCCCGCTCGGCCAGCAACTCGCGCAAGCGCTCTGGACCGTGAAACACGTCCGTAAGCTGGAGGGTGTAGCGCTCCAACAGCCCGGCGGCTTTGGGTTCCACCAGGGTTGCGCTGAACCGCGGTACCGCCGGAGTCACCCGGCCCAACAACTTTTCATAAACCACTGCCGCCTGGGCGAAGTAGGCGCATTCAGCCGGGCCACCGGTATAGACCAGCGTGGGCAGAAGGTAGTCCTGCACCACCGGGCGCAGCAGCACGTTGGCGCTGAAATGATGCGGCTCGGCTTCGATGCGTTGCATCAGTTCCTCACCGTTGATCTTCTCCTGCCCGATGCGGAAGCCGGCCGGCCGAGCCACCCCGTTGCCGCGATGGATAACTACCCGCGACCCATTCTCAATCGTGAATAAAAGCGTGGAGAGTTCGGTGACTTTGACCTGGTCGTGGTAGCCGGAAG
>DATJEH010000139.1:0-5757 GCA_035496875.1 Terriglobales bacterium
GCGTCAGTTCTGCTCCGCGGAAGATGCGGTTATCCGCTGGGCTCCCGGCGCGGCTGCCGCGGCTGCGGTAACCACCTCGGCTGCTTGCACCGCCGCTCCCTTCACGCCGTTGCAATAAGTGGTTGGCGAAGTATTTCGGGATAGCCTTTGGGGGCAGGACGCCAGTCCTGCCCTTTTTTATTTCGTTGTGCGCCGGCTCGGCGCTACGCCATGGACGACGGACAATCAGGTTGAGGGAAAGACGGTGATGCCACAGTCGTAATACCCTGTAGCTTGGCATGAAATCAAATCCACGCAGGCGCGGTCATTATTCCGGTAATCAGGTTAGGCGGCAGGAGCGGCTGGCGCGCAAGCTGGAGATTGTTTACGAAGACAATGCCGTGGTGGCGGTCAACAAGCCGGCCGGGCTGGCGGCGGTGCCGGTGAAGGGGTCGGATGCGCCCTCGGCGTTCTCTCTGCTGCGCGCCGAATTGAAGGCCAAACGACAGCAAGCCTGGGTCGTACATCGCATTGACCGTTTCACTTCCGGGATTCTGCTTTTTGCCAAGACCGAGGCGGACTGGGAGGCGCTGGTGCAACAGTTTCTCAGGCACACTCCGGTCAGGGAGTATCTGGCCGTGGTTCGGGGGCAAGTCGCGCCGGAGCAGGACACGCTGGTGCATTACCTGCGGCGCGAAGGAATGTTCCAGCGTTTGACGCGAAAGGGCGCCAAGGACAGTACGCAGGCCGAACTTCGCTATTCGGTAGAACGGCAACTGCGCGGTGCTGCGCTGCTGCGGGTGACGCTGGTGACCGGACTGCAGAACCAGATACGAGTGCAGTTCTCGGCCATTGGGCACCCGGTGGTCGGGGACCGGAAGTATCACCCAGAGGAGGCGGCGGAGCGGCGGATCGCCCGAGTGGCGCTGCATGCGGCGCATCTGCAGTTCGTTCATCCGCGCACCAGGGCCAGTGTTGCACTGGAGTGCGAACCGCCACAAGATTTTCAGGCGTTGGTTCGGGCCTTAGCGCCACCCACCGGCCGGCGGCCCTAGTGCCTGGGCGGGCCGGAACGTGCTGCGCACGTCTCTGGCCGCAAACAGTACAAGGAGCACGCGGCTGGCGTCCGGCCCGGCGAGGCCGGCGGCAGCTTGACCAGCAATGCTTCAGGATATTTCTGAGTGAGCCAGCACGGTGGGGGACCATTCGCAACTTCGGTCTACAGGTCGAAGATGCAAATTGGGCCATGGCGCCAAAGACGACGGAAGTTCGGCCTACGACATTTCATTGAGCCGGCAACTTTACAGCCTCCAGCATCCAACGGCCAGCATCAAAGAAGTGGTACTCATCCGCAGCTGCCCAGGGTGAAGGAATGCCTTTGTTTCGCCATTTGGAAGCCTTAGCGACGCGGGGTGGTCGGCATAGGGTTGGGAGTTACACCTTATGGCTGGTGCTTGTTCTGGCGCCCGGGCCTCTTTATGGCCAGTCGCCCGACGCGCTTCCATCGGCGCCCGCGCCGGGCACGCCCGCCATCCATGCCGCCCAGGACCAACAGAGTCCGCCCCCGGCCCAACAGCCGCAGGATCAAACCCAAAAGGAGCAGCATAGTCCGAGCGCGACTACGGGCTCGCCCGGGCACATCTTCTGGGTGGTTCCGGCCTTCAAGGTGGATTACCAGAACGGCTTCAAGCCGCTGACGACCAAAGAAAAGTTCCAGGAGTGGGCGCAAGGAGCCTACGATCCGCTGGGCTTGGGTACGGGAGTATTCGAGGCGGCCACCCTGGAGCACTCCTCCACCGACGGCTTCTGCGGCTACGGTCCGGGCTGGGCGGGCTACGGCAAGTGCTTCGGCTCTCTCGAACTGGACGCCACTGTTTCCAGCTTCATCGGTGATTTTGCCCTGACCTCGCTCCTGCACCAGGACCCGCGTTATTTCCGGCTGGGTAAAGGATCGTTCGGGAGGCGGCTATGGTACTCGGTTGCCCGCGTCTTCCTCACCTATAACGACTCTGGGCGGACGGTGTTCTACAGTTCGGCGATAACGGGAACGGTGGCCGCGGCAGCAATTTCGAATCTTTATTACCCGCAACAGGACGTGGGAGCCGGGCACACCATGTCGCGCATCGCCATTGACCTGGGCAACACCGCCCTCTATGACGCGGCGGCCGAATTCTGGCCCGACGTCCACCACAAGCTGCGGCGAATTTTTTGAGGAGCGCGTCTACCCCAGCTCAGATGGAGCAAGGCAAGTGCGGGCGCGTTGGAGCAGAAGTTCGCGCTCGCGGGCGTTGCGGGTGAGGGAGGCGGCGCGCTCGAACTCGGCGCGGGCTTCCTCCAAACGGCACAGCTTCTTTAGCAGGTCGCCACGCACGCTAGGCAACAAATGATAGTTTTGCAAGGAGCGGTCGGCAGCCAGGGCATCCACCAGCTCCAGTCCAGCGGCGGGACCGGAGGCCATGGCCACCGCCACCGCGCGATTCAATTCCACAACCGGAGAAGGGGCAATCTGGGCGAGCGTCTCGTAGAGCTTTACGATGTGGGTCCAGTCCGTTTCCTCCGGCGTGCGTGCCCGGGCGTGGCAGGCGGCGATTGACGCCTGTAGGGCGTAGAACCCGCGACGGCTGCCGGGCTTGATGGCGTCGAGCCCAGCTGCGCGTTCCAGGGCGGCCAGTCCGCGGCGAATGAGTAGCTGGTCCCAGTGGGCGCGATTCTGCTCGAACAGTAAGATGGGTTCTCCCGACGGGCCCACACGCGCGCGTGCCCGCGAGGCCTGGATTTCCATCAGCGCGACCAAGCCATGGACCTCGGCCTCCTGGGGCGCAAGTTCGGCGAGGATGCGCCCGAGGCGCAGGGCTTCCTCGCAGAGAGTAGGCCGAAGCCAGTCATCGCCGGCGGTGGCCGAGTAGCCCTCGTTGAAAACGAGGTAGATCACTTCCAACACCGAAGCCAGGCGCGCATTAAGCTCATCCCCCCGCGGAACCTCGAAGGGAACGCGCTTTTCCGCCAGGGTACGCTTGGCGCGGACAATGCGCTGGGCGATGGTGGGCTCGGGCACAAGAAAAGCGCGCGCGATCTCCTCCGTGGTCAGGCCCCCCAGCAGGCGAAGGGTGAGCGCCACCCTCGCGTCGGTGGAGAGAATGGGGTGGCAGGAGATGAACATCAGGCGCAGAAGGTCATCGCCAACATTGTCATCGAGCGCCCTGTCGAGATCGGGCACAGCCATCTCCTGCGCTTGCCGTTCGCGGCCGATCTCCTCGTGCTTCCGCTCCAGGCGCGTGCTGCGGCGGAAGTGGTCAATGGCACGATGCTTGGCGGTGGTCATGAGCCAGGCGCCGGGATTGTCGGGGATGCCGGACTGCGGCCATTGCTCGAGAGCTGCGACCAGGGCATCCTGGGCCAGGTCCTCGGCCAGGCCCACATCGCGCACGATGCGGGTGAGGCCGGCGATGAGCCTGGGGGATTCGATCCGCCAGACGGCGTCTATTGTGGGATGGAGGTTGGAAGCCGCCACAGCTACTGATCACATCATTTCTGATTCATCAGCGCAAGCCGGGCGGCTTCATACGACCAATGCTAGGACTGGGGCTTCATCTCTTCCGGCCCCATCATCTGCCGCACCTCGGTCTCGCCCTCCCATCCCGGCCAGTACTTTTTGTGCAGCTCCATGAAGTGGACCGCCCCTTCGATGGCCTCTTCCCGGGATTTCAACTCAAACTGGGCGAAGCCGCCAATGATCTCCTTGGCCTCGGTAAAGGGTCCGTCGGTGACGGTCACTTTTCCGCCGGAGAGGCGCACGCGGGCGCCCTGGGCAGTCGGCCCGAGCCCGCCGGCGCCCACCATGGTCCCGGCCTTGGTTGCCTCCGCGGCCAGTTGGTTGATGGCATCCATCAGGGCCTTGGGAGGAGGGCCGCTCTGCTTCTCTGAGTGCTTCACTATCATCATGAATCGCATTTTCTATCTCCTTATCAGCTTGGTTGCGAGCTGAGCGCTGGCGGTAGGCGCCGGCTCTGGGCTCTTGTCTATACGTCGAATAACGGACAAAGAAATCGACACGGCCAAAGAATTTCTTACGCGCTAGCGCTTCTTCACTCCTGCCTGCGCGCGCATCTGCTCTTCCTGCTTCCGGAGCTCAGGAGTCAGGGCAGGCCCGAAGTCCTCCGCCTCGAACACCTGGCGAATCTCAATTTCCTTTTCGTGCGGGTTGGGGCAGCGCTTCACCCACTCCACCGCCTCCTCCATGGACCTCACCTGCCACAGCCAGTAGCCGGCAATCAATTCCTTGCTCTCCGCAAAGGGCCCGTCAATTACCGTCCGCTTGTCGCCGGAGAAGCGGACGCGCTTGCCTTGAGAGCTGGGCCGCAGACCGTCCCCAGCCAGTAGGACCCCGGCTTTGACCAGTTCCTGGTTGAACTTGCCCATTTGCTCCAGCAGTTCCCGGCTGGGCAGAACGCCCGCCTCTGAGTCCTTAGTGGCTTTGACTATCACCATGACCCTCATTGTTATGGCTCCTTATGAATTTGACCTCTACCTCTGCTGTGACGTCGAACCGTCGGCCGTCAGATCGACAAGAACATAATCTTTTTTTTCGCCACGAGCGCCGAGGTTCGTCCTTTAAGGCATCCTGCGATAATCCGGTTCCCAGCATCACCAGCAACAGCGGCCAGGATGAGCGCAAAAAGTGCCGTAAAAAGCTCCACAGAAGCGGCTGGTGGCCGGCATAGATCTGCAAAAGCTGCGAAACTGACAGGATAGCAGCGGGGAGCAGGCCGAGCGTTGCGGAACCGTTGGCGGCGAGGAGGCGCGTGATGCCAACCATCTCCGCGGCCAGGTTTCCATACAGGATAAACAAGCCGAGCCCCGCCAGAGCTGCTCCGGCGATTGTTTTGGAAGCCCGAAATGTGTTTTGCCCTGCCATAAACCTCTCCTCTCCCGCTCTTACCCGCTACTCACTCGTCGAGCGGGGAGCCAAGAAGTCGACAGCGCAGTGACTTTTTCCTGGCATCGGAGGTGGACCTGAAAGAAAGCCTCTTGTAGCATTCCCGCCATGAAAGAAGGAAAGTCTCCAAAGCGCAGTTCGGCGAAGGCCAAAAGCCGTCCGCAGGATATTGACGAATACCTTGTCGCCGTCCCAAAACCCGCCCGAGGCGCTTTGCAAGCGATGCGGTCAGCCATTCGCTCTGCCCTGCCGGCAGAAGCGGTGGAGACCATCAGCTACCGGATTCCTGCCTTCCGCTACGGAGGCGTGGTGGTGTGGTTCGCAGCTTTTTCTGACCACTGCAGCTTGTTCCCCACCGCCGCGATTGTCGAAGCCTTTAAGAAGGACCTGAAGCACTACTCCACCTCCAAGGGCACCGTCCATTTCCCCCTGGACAGGCCGTTGCCCCTCGCCCTGATTAAGAAGATGGTGAAGGCGCGGCTGGCGCAGATGGAAAGGGGCAAGGGCCGCTGAGCGAGACAGTCAGCGGCGCGGTTCCGCCGCCCGGGTGAAGAACTGTTCCTTGTTCATGGCGGCGGGAACCGCCACGTCGAAAAAGCCCACCATCATTTCGTTCCAGGTCTGCTCGCCCCACACCACGGTCGCGTTGGGATCGGGATTGTGCGGATTGCTGGCGGAATTGTCATACCAGGCGATCGCCTGCAATTTGCTCCCGGCCTTCAGAAAGCGCGGCTGAGCCAGCTTGTAGCTGAGCTGCCAGTAAAAATCCCAATTTACTTTGAGCAGAGTCTCCACGCTTCCATCGGCATGGATAAGGTTGTACTCGAAGCGCTTGCCGCGCA
>DATJEH010000140.1:0-11470 GCA_035496875.1 Terriglobales bacterium
GACGCAGCCGCCGCCAATGGTGCCCACAATGGAGCCGTCGTCGCGCACCAGCATCTTGGCGGTGCGGAAGGAGGGTATGGAGCCGCGCACGCTGACAATGGTGGCCACGGCGCCCCGCCGGCCCTCCCGGCGCAGCTTGACAATCTCCTCGTAGATATCCATCCGCGGACCTGATTATTGGATGCCCGGGGCGGCAAGTCAAATGACGGGTGGGCAGTTGGCAGCTGGTGGTTAGTAGTTGGGGGCCGCCGGCCTTCGGCGCTCGGCTGTTGAGCGCACTTAGCACTTGCGTTACAAAAAGAGACCGAAGACATTCGTTACAGCGCAGCGGAACCCCGATGGTTCCCTATCCATACTGCACCTTCGCCAGTTCAATGAGCGATTTGTCCTGTATGCAACAGCCGAGCCAAGAGCGCTCGCCCGAAAAGGCGGCCATCCCACCAAATGACGAGAAGCAGGCTAGAACTGAGCCTCCGCTGCGGGCCTCAGCCGGAGTCTCCGCGATAGCCTGCCTTTACTTTCCGTTCAGTAGCTCGCGCATGACGATCAACAAAGCTTCAGCATCTTAATTCGCCTGCGCCAGCCCCGCGACAACCGCAGCAAGTTTATCGAGTATCTGGTTCCAGCCCTCTAATTGACCGCTATTTTTCGCGCTCTCCATGGGTTCATTTCCAATGAAGGTGAGTTTCGTCTGGCCGTTTCCTAGATCCTCAAAGATGGTCACGTCGTACGCACCCTCTATGCCCTCATGTTCTATTCCTAGCTGCGCAGGATCAATCTTGTTTCCCTTCGAGTCCGAAAAGTACATCAAGGAAACGATCTTCTCTTGCGGAACAATCTCGTGGTATTCAACCGCATTCCAGAACTCCTGCCCATCCGGTGCCTTCATGCAGCAGAGAAATTTCCCCCCCACGCGAAAATCCATCTGGCAAACGGGCGCAGTAAAGCCCTTCGGGCCCCACCACTGCATCACATATTTCGGGTCCGTCCACGCCTTCCAAACCAGTTCGCGTGGGGCATCAAAAACTCTGGTGACAACCATCCACTCCGTCTCATTCACCGTGTTTTTTGTCATCTTTGACCTCCGCTTTTTTCATTCGGTTCAGAACCACATCCAGCTTGTCGAAACTCTCTTCCCAGAACTGGCGATAGCTGATCGCCCAGTCGCTGACAGTCTTGATCGCCTCCGGCCTGAGCCTGCAGATACTCTCTCGCCCACGCTTCGTCTTGATCACAATCCGGGCCCGCACCAGGCAGGCAATATGTTTTGAAATCATCTGCTGCGAGAGTGCAAACGGTTCCGTCAAGCCGTGCACAGAGGCAGGCCCGCGTGAGAGCCGCTCGATCATCGCCCGCCGGGTTGGATCAGACAAAGCCGCAAAGGTTGTACCCAGGCGATCCACAACCATATGGTAGTGGATTTCTGTTGAATGTCAATTGGTATTCTCGCGAGCCCAGATTTCTGTTCCCTGGTCTCCGAACCCTGACCCCCGCGCGACGAACGCCAAATCGCCAACTCACTCAATGAGAAACAAATTCCGACGGCCCCAATAATGAGCACCTCCAACATATGGCAGCCAGAGCGCCCACGCGGCTGTCTCAGAGATGCCTGTCCCGAGGCAAGCCGCATCCGCTATGGAGTCAGCAGCGATTCAGTTGGCGCCTGCTCGCGAAACGCAGGTCATGCATGGAAAGCCATAAAGCTCACCTTTGGGCTGACTCACGGGTCCTGACTCCCGACTCCCGGCTGTGTTAGCTTGATTGGCTTCGAATTCCGCAGGAGGGACGCACGTATGCATGCCATTCGCTTTCATCAATATGGCGGGCCCGAAGTTCTGAAATACGAAGAAGTGCCGGATCCCAAGCCGCGCAAGGACCAGGTGCTGGTGCGGGTAAAGGCCTGCGCCATGAACCACCTCGACATATGGGTGCGCATGGGGGTAACCAAATCGCCGCTGCCGCACATACCCGGCAGCGATGTAGCGGGCGAGATCGTGGAAGTGGGCGAGTATGTCAACGGCGTGAAATCCGGCCAGCGGGTGATGCTTACGCCGATGACCTTCTGCAATCACTGCGCCAAGTGCACGCACGGCCTGCAAAATCAGTGTCCGCAGTTCAGCGTGCTGGGCAATGCCACCGACGGCGGCGACTGCGAGCTGATTGCGGCGCAGCCGGTCAACGTGATTCCCATTCCCGACAGCTTGAGCTTTGAAGAGGCAGCCAGCGTGCCGCTGGTTTTCCTGACGGCGTGGCACATGCTCACCGGCCGCGCTGCCATTCGGCCGGGAATGACGGTGCTGGTGCTGGGGGGGAATTCGGGCGTGGGCATAGCCGCCATCCAGATCGCAAAGTTGTTCAACACCACCGTGATCGCCAGCGCCGGAAATGAAAAGAAACTGGAGCGGGCGCGCGGCCTGGGCGCCGACCACGTGATTGACCACTACAAGCAGAAAATTTCCGAGGAAGTGAAGCGCATCACCGGCAACGAAGGAGTCGACATTGTGGTGGAGCACGTGGGCAAGGCGACATGGCAGGAGAGCCTGAAGTGCCTGAAGCCGGCAGGCACGCTGGTCACTTGCGGCGCCACCACCGGGCCCGATGTGGGCATTGATCTGCGCTTCGTTTACTCGCGGCAGCTCTCAATTCTGGGTTCCTACATGGGCACCATGGGCGAGTTGCACGAAGTGCTGCCGCACGTGTTCAGCGGCAGGCTCAAGCCGGTGGTGGATTCAACCTTCCCGCTGAAGGAGGCGCGCGCCGCCCACGAACGCATGCAGAAGAGCGAGATGTTCGGGAAGATCGTTTTAAAGCCCTAGTCGCGACTGACCCGGTACTCGGCCGTCCCCTATAATGGAAAAGACATGAATGGCGAACAGCGTTTCGAAAACCTGGTAGGCGGCGAGCACGACCAAGCCAAGACCCGCGAGGTGGCGTTTGGGGAAGCCCAGCCCGAGGGCCTGATCCTGACCACCCTGGATCACGCGGTGAACTGGGTGCGCAAAAACTCCATTTGGCCGATGACGTTCGGCCTGGCCTGCTGCGCCATTGAAATGATGGCCATGGGCGCGTCGCGCTTCGACATTGCCCGCTTCGGCGCGGAAGTGTTTCGGCCTTCGCCGCGGCAGTCGGATCTGATGATCATTGCGGGGCGGGTTTCGCAGAAAATGGCGCCCGTCATCCGCCAGCTCTGGGAACAGATGCCCGAACCCAAGTGGGTGATCTCCATGGGCGCCTGCGCCACCTCTGGCGGCGTGTTCAATAATTACGCCCTGGTGCAGGGCGTGAACCAGGTCATTCCGGTAGACGTGTACGTGCCTGGCTGCCCGCCGAGGCCGGAACAGCTTATTTACGCCATCACCGTGCTGCAGCAAAAAATCATGAATGACCACGGCTCCTTCAAGCGGGCGCTGAACATTGGCTGAATGGCTAACTAGCTGGCAGGCAGCAGAACACCTTCCACTCGCATCCCATACCTGAGAAGCAGCCCGGAGCTGCTGCGGGATTCTTATGCGTGCTGGAAAACATTGGGTGCTGATTGCTGCGCTGGTTATGCTTGCGAAGCCTTTCGCCAGCGGCGCCGCCTTCGGCAAGACCTCCAGTCTTCGACAGGTGGCCATGGTGTACATCCCAGGCAATCCGGGATTCCAGGCGGTGGGCTTTGTGGATGGGCGCCTGATCATCTCCCACTCCGGCGACAGCACGGTAGACATCTTCAACGTGAAGATGCGGCGGGTGGATGCGCAGATCAAAATTGAGAAGCCGCGCGGCATCGCGGTGGACGAAAGAGGCGCCAAGCTCTACGTTGCCGATGCGGGCGGGAACAGCATCGCGGTAATTTCCACCAAAAGCTGGAAGCTGGAAAACACCATCCCGGTGGAGGTACAGCCCGGTCCGCTGGCGCTCTCTCCCGATGGCCGAACGCTTTATGTAGGCAACTCCGCCGCGCAGTCGGTTTCCGCGATTGATCTGACCAAAGCAAAGCCGGCAGCGACGGCGCCGCTGGGGCACGTGGACGCCCTGGTCTACGACGGGGAGCGCAACGTCATCTATGCCACCCTCGAAGACCAGGCACAGGTGGCCGTGCTCGAGCCCGGACTGAAGGTAGTGCGCCGCTACCCGCTGATTGCATCGCAGCCTTCGGCCCTGGCGCTGGATGGGCAAGCGCGGCGGCTGTACGTGGCGGTGCGTAATGCGGTGGTAGCTCTCGAGGCTGACAGCGGGCGGGAAGTGGGCCGAGTGGCCGCGCCCATGGGTGTGGACAGTTTATGGCTGGACCCGGGCAGCGGCACATTGTACGCCGCAGCCAGTAACGAAGTGGACGTCATTAGCACGAAAGGTGGCCAGTTCGCCAGCAAGGACCAGTTGCAGTTGACGGTGCGTGGCCATGGCCTGGTGTACGATCCCGACCGCAAACTGCTGCTCATGCCCAGCGGCCACGACGGCAGGTCTCTAGTGCTTATCCTCAGGCCGGCCGGGACCGACCCCGGTCTGCAGCCGCCCTCGCAAGCGCTCATTCAACCGTAACCTCTCGGCTAACGCACGAAGGGGGGATAGACCTCGTCGTACAATGTCCTTTCCCCATGAGCCGCCTGGAAATTTCGCCGGACGAATTCCGCCGGGTAGCGCTACGCATGGTGGAGCTGGCGTCGGAAGTAGTTGCGGACGCGCACTCGCAGGCGGCGTTTCCCAAAACATCGGGAGATGAAACGGAACGCCTGTTTCATAGCTTGTTGCCAGAAAAGGGAGTGGGGGCGTCCGCCCTCGACATCCTCCCCGAGGTGATCCGCCACTCCCGTCCGCCCACTTCGCGCTTTTTCGGCTATGTGCTGGGCTCGGGCGAACCGGTGGCCGCCGCCGCCGACCTGCTGGCCAGCGTGCTCAACCAGAATTTGACGGCATGGCGCTCCTCGCCCGCCGCCGTGACCATTGAGCGCGCGGTGGTGGAGTGGCTGGCGCAGGCCATCGGCTGCCCAGGTTTTACCGGCAGCCTGACGGGCGGCGGCTCCTCCGCCAACCTTATGGGTATGGCCATGGCCCGGGAGGCCAAAGCGCCGGCCAACGAAAGCGGCGCGCAACCCGGCGTGGTTTACGCCTCCGACGAAGCGCACATGTCGCTTCCCAAGGCGGTGGCTCTGCTGGGCCTGGGACGGGAAAATTTGCGGCTGATCCCCAGCGACGAGAACTTCCGCATGTCTGTGCCTGGGCTGGAGCGCGCGATCCATGAGGACCGCCGGGCAGGGAAGCGGGGGATCGCGATTGTGGCCTCCGCGGGAACGGTGAATACCGGGAGCATTGACCCGTTGCCGCAAATCGCTGAAATCGCCCACAGCCACGGGCTGTGGCTGCACGTGGATGGAGCCTACGGAGCGCTGGCCGCCATTGCGGTGCCGGAGAAATTCGTCGGCCTGAACCAGGCGGATTCGCTCTCGCTCGATCCGCACAAGTGGCTCTACCAGCCACTGGATTGCGGCTGCCTGCTCTTTCGCGACCCCCAGGTTGCGCGCACGGCTTTTGCCTACACCGGTGAATACACGCGGGCTTTGAGCCAGGACCCGGTGGAGGCGTTTTCGTTTTTTGAAGAGTCCATCGAGCTCTCCCGGCGTTTTCGCGCGTTGAAACTGTGGCTCTCGCTGCGCTATCACGGCCTGAGCGCATTCCGCGAAGCCATAGCCGAGGACCTGCGCCACGCGCAGCGGCTGGCTGCCGCGGTTGATGGTGACCGGCGTATGGAGCGCCTGGCGCCGGTGGAGCTCAGCGCCGTGTGCTTTCGCTATCGCGGCGAGCTCCGAGACGAGGGCAAACTGGACCCCCTGAACCGGGCTATTTTGAAGCGGGTAATCGAGCGCGGCCGGGTCTACATTTCCAATGCCTCTATTCGCGGCAAGTTCGCGCTGCGCGCCTGTTTTGTGAACCATCGCGCGGGTGATGCGGATGTGGATGCGGTAGTGCAAGAGGTACTGGCGGCTGGCGCGGAGGTCCAATAATTTAGAGACACGCCATCCCGGATGAGGCGGACTGCTCAATTCCTGGAGTGAGGTTGCATGGTGCCGAACACAGCTGTGGGCACGGCCAAGGACGTAACGGTGAAGGTGAAAGTGGCGGAAGGCAAGCGTGAGTTAGCAGGCATTCTGGCGCAGGCGCCCTGCCGTGCCGACCTGGCGGGCAGCACCATGGACCTGTGGCCCCTGTATCTGTTCCACCCGGGGGCGGTCACGGTGAACTTCGCGGTCAGCATTCTGACCACTTGCCGCATCACTCCGCTGCGCGGCAAGGAGATTCATCTGCGCTCTTTGGACGGGCGGCGGGAGGAACGCTTTGCCGGTCTCGACCAGTTGTGCTGTGCCAGGAAGTACCGCCACCCGCTGGCGGCGCGCCTGGTAAGTTTTTTTCAGCCGGAGGGAGGCGTGGCCATTGAGACCAACTCAGAGTCGCCGGCCGGGGCGGGCATCGCCGGCTCCTCGGCGCTGATGATTGCCACCACCGCGGCACTGGCCCGCTTCACTGGGCGCAAGCTCTCGCGTGAAGAGATGCGGGTGCTGGCGCAGAATGTGGAAGCGCAGCTTATCAATGTTCCAACCGGCTGCCAGGATTACTATCCCGCGCTGTACGGCGGGGTGAACGCCATTGAACTGGCGCCCGACGGCATCCACCGCTGCGCCTTGCCGGTGCCGCCGCAGGAGATTGAAGCCCGTTTTGTGCTGGCTTACACGGGAGCGCCGCGGCAGTCCGGCATCAACAACTGGGAGGTGTTCAAATCGCACATTGATGGCGAGCGCAAGGTGTTCCGCAACTTCGCCCGCATCACCGAGATTGCCTGCGCCATGCGGGCGGCGCTGGCGCGTCCCGACTGGGGGGAAGTGGGGCGGTTGCTGGCGGAGGAATGGAAGCTGCGGCGCACCAATGCTCCGGGCATTTCCACTCCGCTGATTGAAAAGCTGATTGCGGCGGCGCTGCGCCGGGGCGGAATAGCGGCCAAAGTATGTGGCGCGGGCGGCGGCGGTTGCGTGGTGTTCTACGTGGAGAAGGGGGCCAAAGAGCGGGTGGCGGAGGCCTTGCGGACCAGCGGCGGCCGCCTGTTGCCGTTCCGCGTCGCACGCGAAGGGTTGACCGTTTCCACCGTTCCCCGGGCTCAGGTTTAGGGGCTGCTTCCGGCCATCTCCGGGTCTATAATCGCATCAGACCCGATGGGGGAGTGGTTCTTCATGGTTGCCCGGCGTATCGCGGCTCTGCTTCTCATTGTGCCCCTCCTGCTGGCAAATGCCTGGGCTAAGAGCAAGCCGCAGAGTCCGCAGCCTTCGCAGCACCTGACCAAGGAAGCGCGTCTGGAAATTATTCGTGGACTGAGCGCCGAGTTGTGCTTCGCGCGCGTGTTATTTCCCATGGGCAAGAAAGGGCTGGTGCTGAAGGATGGCAGAGTGGTTTCGCCCACTTCCGAAGAAATGCGCCAGATGCTGGTGGATTTCGGGCCCGCGGTAAAGCCCGGCGACCGGGCGCAGATTACAAACGTTGCCATCAAGAAAGATTTCATCCGCTTCGAGATCAACGGCGGCCCAGTCAAAAAGCAAAAATGGTATCAGCACATTGAAGTCGGCGGCATGGGGGGGATGACCCCGGTGTCGCGTTCCAATCCCAACACCAACCCGCGCGGCTCCTACGTGGACCTGGCGTTCGACGGACACATCCCGTCACTCACGCCAGAACAGGTGAAACAGATGTTGTCGCCGGTCCTGGACTTCAGCGCGCACTCCGCCGCCGAGGCCTACATGGCCACCCTGCCCCCCAAAGTGCGAGATGCGATTAAGGATCACAAGGTGCTGGTGGGAATGAATCATGAAATGGTGAACTACGCCAAGGGGCGCCCGCCCCAGAAAGTGCGCGAGCGCGACGGCAATGTTGACTACGAGGAGTGGATTTACGGGCAACCGCCGCAGGAAGTGGAGTTCGTGCGCTTTGTGGGCGATGAGGTAGTGCGAGTGGAAACCATGAAGGTGGACGGCACCAAGATGGTGGACACCCAAAAGCAAGTGGACGTCAAGCAGCCCACCGTAGCCGAGAAGCAGCCGCAACAGGAGCCCGGAGTGCGGGCTCCGGGAGCTCCCTCGCTGCGCCGTCCTGGAGAAGACCAGCAAGGCCAGGCGCCTCTGCCCAAGGGCGGAGTGGGCGACGGCCCCAGCGATCCACATTGAGTCAGTAGCGGGTAGCTGGTGCGTGCGCGACTTGAAGTTATCTTCCCGCCGCCACCTCCCGCGCACGACCACGCAAGAGGCGCACGGCGTCGCGGGTGAGAGCGCGCAGAAAGGGCCCGCCCCAGATGCCTACCGAGAGCAGCCCGCCGAAGAATATGACGGCGTGAATGCTGGCTCGCCCTTCGCGTTCCCAGTAGACGTCGCGCAGGTTCAGCCACAGAGCGTATTCATCCAGGGTGAGTGCTGCGCCCAGGCCATAGAGAATGGCGGTCAGCCTTCCCAGCCAGGTGTAGCCGCCCTGGCCGGTGCCGACCTGAAGCAGCCAGCTATAACCAACCAGCAACAGCAGCAGGATTCCCCACACCAGGTGGTGAATATGGCGGCCGTGCACGGAGAGATCGTGGAAGGGCCCAAGGCCGTCGCGAATCGCATGGGTCAGCAGGCGCACCGCGGCAAAGCCGAGAAAAAACGAAAGCGAGGAGAGGAAGATACGTTCCCGCCGTGTCTGCCGCACGTGCTTTTCATAAAGCGGACGCAGGTGCCCAGAACGCACCGCGGAAAGCAGGATCCAACAAGCGAACGGAGTCAGGACCACCAGGGTCCATTTAATGGATGGGTGCATGAACTGACCGTGGGGCTGAAAGGCTATTTTTCTGAGCTTAGCACGACATCAGAAAGAATGCAGATATCAGGCAGGTTGCGGTAGCGCTCGGCATGGTCCATGCCATAACCGACCACGAACTTGTCGGGGATGGTGAAGCCCACGTAATCCGCCTGCATGGGCTTCTTGCGGCGGGAAGGCTTGTCTAGAAGCGCCACCACGCGCAGGCTCTTGGGCTGGTGGTTGAGCAGCAGCTTCTTGATGTAGGTGAGAGTGAGACCGGTGTCCAGAATATCTTCCACCAGCAGCACGTTCTTGCCGGCCATGGAGTGCTCCACGTCCTTGGTGAGGCGCACTTCGCCGGTGGAGTCCCAGCCGCCGTTGGGAGCGCCCGCAGGCGCCGCCTGTTGCCCGTAACTGCAGACGCCGATAAAGTCGAAGGTGGAGTCAAGCGGCACCTGGCGCGCCAGGTCGCTGAGGAAGATGGCCGCACCCTTGAGCACGCCTACGAAGATGACGGCCTGCCCGGCAAAGTCGCGGGTAATCTGCGCCGCCATTTCGCTGACGCGCTGCGCAATCTGTTCGCGGGAAAGCAAAACCTGCAGTTCTGACACGGGCATAGCATAAACGATAAAATGCTAACTTTCGATTTTTGTGTGGAGAAAAGCTATGCCCATGCCGGAGTTCAACCAATTGGTGAACGAAGCCAAAAGCGAGATCCGGGAGATTGGTTCGGAAGACTTGCGGCGCATGCAGAGCGAGGCGCAGGATTTCGTCCTGATTGACGTGCGGGAGAAGGACGACGCCGCCAAGGGTATGATTCCGGGCGCGGTACACATTGCCCGGGGCATGCTGGAGCACAACATTGATCAGGTCACGACCGAGAAAGACAAGAAGATAGTGCTTTACTGCGGAGGCGGCAGCCGCTCCGCGCTCTCCGCGTGGATGCTCAAGAAGATGGGTTTTAAGAACGTGATTTCTCTGGCCGGCGGTTACCGCGGCTGGAATGAAACGCGGAACAAGAAAGCAGAGTGAAAAATTATGGACCTGAAGGGCGTTAAGCTGAGCTGGCTGGGACACGCTACGTTTCGCATGCAAACTCCCGGCGGCAAAACCGTGGTGGTGGACCCCTGGGTGATGGGCAATCCCCTGTGCCCAGAGGCGGAAAAGAAGCTCAGTAAAGTGGACGCCATGCTCTGCACCCACGGCCACTTCGATCACATCGCCGACGCAGTGGAGATCGGCAAACGGCACAACCCAAAGGTGGTGGGCATTTTTGAGCTGTGCGGCTGGCTGGAGAAAAAGGGAGTCAAGAACACGTCTCCCATGAATAAGGGCGGCACTCAGGCGGTGGGCGACATTCGCGTCACCATGGTGCATGCCGACCATTCTTGCGGCATTCTGGATGGCGAGCAGACCATTTACGGTGGCGAGGCCTGCGGCTTCGTGATTGAATTCGAGAATGGGCTGAAGATTTATCACGCCGGCGACACGGCCGTGTTCGGCGACATGCAGATTATCCGCGAGCTGTACGCGCCCGACATAGCCCTGCTGCCCATCGGCGACCACTATGTAATGTCGCCGCGCGAGGCCGCCTACGCGTGCAAGCTGCTCAAGCCCAAGGCGGTGGTGCCCATGCACTTCGGCACCTTCCCGGTGCTGACCGGAACCGTGGCCGAGTTCAAGCGGCTGGTCAAGGACGTGGAAGTAGTAGAAATGAAGCCGGGGCAGACGCTTTAATTGACGATTTAAGATTTACGATTGACGATTGGAGACGCTTGCCAGACCAAACTGATGTTCGCGCTTACTGGCGCATGGGAGGAATCACCCACGGCGCTGTGGAAGATTATCTTTATTCCATCCTGCCGGAACGCGACGCCACCCTGCGCGACATGGAAGCCGAGGCGGCGGCGCGCAGCATACCCATTGTCGGGCCGGCGGTGGGACGCCTGCTTTACCAACTGGCCGGCATGATCAAGGCGCGCACCGTCTTCGAGATGGGCTCGGCCATCGGCTACTCGACTATCTGGTGGGCGCGAGCGGTGGGCGAAGGAGGGCGCGTCATCTACACCGACGGCAGCCGCAAGAACGCAGATGAGGCGCGCCGCAACCTGGAGCGCGCCGGCGTGCTCGAGCGCGTCACTTTCCATGTGGGCGACGCCTTGGAGCTTCTCTCCGAGCAGAAAGAACCCTTCGACATCGTCTTCAACGATGTGGACAAGGAAGACTACCCGCGCGCCTTTCGGGTGGCGGCCAAGCGAGTGCGCAAAGGGGGCCTGTTCGTCACCGACAACGTGTTGTGGAGCGGCAAAGTCGGCCAGCCCGCCGATAAGGCCGACTCTGAGACCAAGGCCATCCTGGAATTCAACCGCCTGCTTTACACTTCACCCGATTTCATGACCACCATCATTCCCTTGCGCGATGGCGTGGCGGTGGGGTGGAAACAGTAAGCGGTACCCAGTAGCTGGTTCCAGAGGCAACGCCAGGCAAAGTAGTGCCGCTTATTGGGCGATCTTTTTCAAACGGATTTAATCGGAATTTGAAGTAAATCTTCAACTAAACCGACTTCCTTCTGCAGGAAGGGCTCGGCGTATTTGACGCCCGCGAGCAGGCCGTAGAAGCCGGCCGTGGTGGCCACGCGCTGGCGGATTTCGGCGTGGGCGGGAAAGTCGCCGGCACCGGC
>DATJEH010000141.1:0-15959 GCA_035496875.1 Terriglobales bacterium
CCCCAGGTCAGCCAATAGCCTTCGGGCAGGATGATGGCCTTATTCACTGCCCGCTGACCATCTTCCACCGCGCGCGCCATGTCGCGGCCTTCAATGCTGTACTGGATGCCGATGTAGCGCGAGTTGTTCTCGCGATAGATAAATGAGGCGCCGTTGCCCTGGGAAATGGTGGCCAGCTGAGAGAGCGGAATAAGTTGCCCATCCGGCGTTCCCACCTGCAGGTTGCCTATCTGCTGCGCGCTGCTGCGGAACTGAGGCTGCATGCGCACCACCAGGTCAAATAGCTTCTCGCCCTGGATAACCTGGGTGGCGGCCTGCCCCCCCACCGCGGCCTGCACTACGTTTTCCACGTCCGCCACATTGATGCCGTAGCGCGCAATCTTCTCCCGGTCCACGTCCACCAGCAGACTGGGCTGCCCCAGTTCGCGCACCACCGTCAATTCGGTAAAACCCGGCACCTGGGACAAGGTCTTCTTGATATCGAGTGCCGTCTTCTGCAGCACCTGCAAGTCCGGACCGTAGACTTTGACCGCCAGCGCGCTCTTCAGGCCGGTGAGCGCTTCGTCCACCGCGTCTTCGGCAGGCTGTGTGTAGTTGAAGATGATGCCAGGAAAGGCGCGCAAGCGCGAATCAATGGAGGCGATCAGCTCTTTTTTGTCGCGGATATTGCCGTTCTGCCAGGTCTGGTCCTTGTAGGGCTTAAGACCGACGTAGAACTCGCAGTTGAAGAAGCCGGTCGGGTCGGTGCCGTCGTCGGGACGACCCAACTCCGAGCCCACCACCGTCACCTGCGGGTAGGACATCAGAATCTGCCGGATTTGGGGCGCAATCTTGCTCGCCTCCTCGAAGGAAATCGTATAGGGCATGGTGGCGCGCACCCACAATGCGCCTTCATCGAGGTGAGGCATGAACTCGCCGCCGATGAAGGGAACCAGCAGCAGAGTGGCGCCAAAAATCGCTGTCGCGATAAGCAGCGTCAGCTTGGGATGGTCCAGCGACCAGTCGAGTTGGTGGGCATATTTGGCCTTGATCCACTCGAACGGTTTGTTGACGCGGTCCTTTATCCCATTCTTGAACCACAGCGAAGCCAGCACCGGAGTGAGGGTGAGAGTGAGAATCAGCGCCCCAATCAGGGCAAAGGACATGGTCTCCGCCATGGGGTGGAAGAGCTTGCCGGAAGGTCCACTCAGGGCGTAGATGGGCAGATATCCCGCGATGATGACGGCCACGGAATAGAAAATGGGCCGGTCTACGTCACGGGCCGCGGTCAGAATCACCTCATTGACCTGGATGGGTTGGCCTTCACGCAGCGCAAGTTCGCGGTAAATGTTCTCCATCATGACCACAGTGCCGTCAATGATGATGCCGAAGTCTATGGCGCCTATGGAAAGCAGGTTGGCGGAAACGTCGTGGGCGTGCAGAACAATGAAGGAAAACAGCAGCGCCAGAGGGATGGTGAGGGCAACGATGATGGCGGCGCGGATGCTGACCAGGAAAAAGATCAGCACCACCAGCACCAGCAGCATGCCACGCAGCAGGTTGCTCTCCACCGTGTCGGTGGTCAGGTTCACCAGTTCGCTGCGATCGTAATAGGGTAGGACCTTGACGTCTTTGGGCAGAATCTGCTGGTTGAGCTGCCTGGTTTTTTCCTCCACCCCCTTGAGCACGGTCTGGGTCTGCTCGCCGCGCCGCATGAGGATGACGCCTTCCACAGCGTCATCGTTCTTTTCGAAGCCGAATTCACCCAGGCGGGGAGCGTGGCCGATCACCACCTGGCCGATGTCCTTGATGCGGATGGGCGCGCCCTTGCTGCTGCCCACCACGATGTTTCCAATGTCTTCCGTGTTGCGCACCAGCCCCAGGCCGCGCACGTAATAAAATTGGCCGCCCTGCGAGTAAAAGCCGCCGCCGGCGTTGCCGTTGTTGGCCGCCAGGGCATTCATTACCTGCGGGACGCTCAGGTGGTAGGCATAAATTTGCGCCGGGTCGAGCAGCACCTGGTACTGCATGGTAGCGCCGCCAAAGCCGGAATCATCAGCCACTCCTGGCACCGAGCGGTAGGCGCGCTCCACCACCCAATCCTCGAACGTCTTCAGTTCCTGTGGGCTGCGATCAGGACTCTCCAGCACGTACCGGTAGACCAGGCCGCTGGGGCTGAAGAGCGGCGCCATAGTGGGGGTCACGCCCGCAGGCAGGGCTGGCTGGCCCAGGCGCTCAAACACCACCTGGCGCGCGAAGTAGTCGTCGGTGCCTTCTTCGAAGGTAAGGCGGATATCGGAAAGCCCGTAAAGAGAGATGGAGCGCATCACCTCCATGCGCGGCACCCCGTTCATTTCTATCTCGATCGGCAGCGTGACCAGGCGCTCTACTTCTTCAGCGGCGTGCCCCGGCCACTGGGTGATTAATTCCACCATGGGCGGGGAGAGGTCGGGGTAGGCATCCACCGGCATGCGCTGGAAGGAAATGATTCCGGCAACCGCCAGGAAGGCGGTAAACATCAGCACCAGAAAGCGCTGGCGCAAGGCAGCTTGAACGATGCGGTGAATCATCCCTAATTAGCGCGGAACTGGTCCCGTGTCTCCCCTATTGCTGCAGTGAATTGGCAAATTGCAGGAACAGGCTGCCGTCGCCCACCACCCGTTCCCCCGGCTTCAGACCGTCCAGAATCTGGGTCACCCCGTGATTGCTCTCCCCCAGCTTGACCGCGCGGCGCGCGAACTGGTTACCGGCCTGGTTGACGGAGACATAGACAAACGGCTCGTTCTCAGCGCTGCGCAGCACCGCCGAATCAGGCACGGTAAGCGCATTCTTGATGGCGCCGGCCGCCACTGTTACCGTCACGTACATGTCCTTCTTCAAACGCCGCCCCGGATTCTGGGTGACAACCCGCGCCTGCACTGTGTGCGAAGCCGGATCCATCCCCTCAGCCACATAGGAAATGCGGCCGCGGAATTGCTGTCCAGGATAGGTGCTGGTGGTGATGTCCACTGGGTCGCCCACATGCACGTAAGCCAAATCATCCTGGAACACATTAGCCAGCACCCACACCGTGCTCATGTCGGAGATGGTGAAACATTGTGTGTTGCCCGCCTGCACCACCTGGCCGGGTGACACCAGGCGCTCCACCACCTCGCCACCAATGGGAGCCAGCAGCGGCACCTCCGGCGATGTAGCCTTGGAGACAACCGTTTCAGGATTGGAAATACCGATGATAGTCAGCGCCTGCTCCGCCGCTATCATGTCCGCCTGAGCCTGGGTGCGGGCCGATTCTGCCGCCTGGAGGTCGCGCTCCGCAATGGCGTTGTGGGCGTACAGGTCCTTGGAGCGCGCGTAGTTCTTGTCTGCCAGGTCGAAGGCATCCCGGGCCTTGAGGTAATTGGCCCGCAGTTGCGAGTAGTCGGGGCTGGCCAGATAGAGCAGGGGCTGGTGCTGGCGGACAACCTCGCCGGGCTGCGCTACAACGCGGCTCACCGGCCCGCTGACCTGCGTGATTACCGGCGTGGTGCGGAAGGCGTTGAAAGCCACGGCGCCGGTGAGCCGCAACACGCGGCGCAGCGTGCCGGGCTCCACCGTCACCACCTGCACATGCGACATCTGCTGTGCCGGCACTGAGAACAGCAGCGCTCCCCCGCTGCTGGGATTGGCCGCCTCGGCGGTTTTGGAAGCGCTCTGGGCGCAGCCCGCGAGCGTCAGCACCGCCGCCAGACCAGACGTGGCCGCCAGGTACCAGCCGATATGGCCCCGCAGCTTTCGATTCACTTGGCTCATGGCAAATTCCTGGTTCCGACCGCTTCCTTCAGTTGCTCAACTGCCGTCATGTACGAGGCCAGCGACTGGCGATAGGCCAGTTCGGTGGCCCGATAACTGCGCTCTGAGTCCAGAAAATCGAGCAGGCTGGCCCCGCCTTTCCTGTAAGCATACTCGCTGATGTCGCGCGAATCCTGCGCGTTTTTCAGGTACCCGCCCACATAGAGCTGCACCACCTGCTGGTTCGTAGTAACCGCGGCATAGGCGCTCTCTACATCGGTGAGGACGATATCGCTGGCGGCGTAGGCGTTCTCCTGGGCCTGGGTGATGGCAAAACGGGTGCGCGCGATCTCGCCCTGGTTGCGGTCAAATACCGGTAACTCCATGCTGCCGAACAATGATCCCGAGCTGAAGCCGGAAACGTGAGAGAAATTAAAAGCCAGGTTGAGGTCGCGCTTGCCGTTGGCCCGCTGCAATTCATAGGCGCTGTGGGAGGCGGTCACACCCTGCTGCGCCGCTATCAGGTCCGGACGCTGGCGCAAGGCCAGGGCCTTCAAATCATCCTCGGTCCCCTTCACTGGGGTGTAGGACAGGTCGCCGGCAACGTCGTAATTCTCCGGAACCGCGGTATAGCCCATCAGTTGCCGCAGGCTGGCCAGCGCCTGCACCCGGGCTACCTGGGCGGCCGACACATCAGTCTGGAACTGCAGCAGCTGCAGTTTGATCTTCAGGTAGTCGGCTTGGCTGATGTCGCCGGCCTTGTAGCGTTCTTCGCTGATGGTAACCGTCTGTTGAAACCCGTTGAGGTCCTGCTGCGCGAACTGCAGGTTGGAATCAGCCAGCAGCGCGGCGATGAACTGCTGGGCCACATTGAAAGCCAGGGTGCGCTGCGCATCGAGCACCTGCGAGCGCGTCTGCGTGGTCAAATCGCGGGCCGCCCGCAGGCGGTGCTGCCGCTTGCCGCCGCGCTCAAACAGGTACCCGATTCCAACATCGAATTGCGACAACTGCTGTAATGTATCGGACGTGCTGGAACCGGAAGGGTTGCCGAAGAGAGGTAGAAATTGCGAATCGCCGCTAAGCACCGGGTTGGGGCGGAGGTTAGCCGTAATCTCTTCCGCCTGCGCCTGCTGAATCGTGCTCTCCGCCGCCTTCAGCACATGACTGTGAGTGAACGCCAGGTTGATGGCCTGCTCCAGGGTGATGCGCACGGCCGGCTGCGGCAGAGGCGGCGGCGTACTCCCGGGTGCGGGAGCAGCCTGACCGGCGCCCGTTTGAGCCACGGATACGCCCGCCAGCATGACCACAGAAACTGAGAACAACAGAAAAGAGGCGGATCGGTCGAGAGCCCTGCGATTTTTCAACATAGGAGAAAGCCGCGCGTCGTAACCGCACCTCCCGCCAGGCAAGTAGCCGGAAATGATCGCCGTCCGGGCGGAATTGCGAACGCGCACCGCTTTGCACTTCGGCCAGCCAATGCCCCGGCTGCCCTCATCCTCCTCCTTCTCGACACGCCCTGTGTTGGCTTTCCTTCATTCTAAACGCAATCGGCAGAAACTCTCTACCGAGGGTTGACGGGAAGCCAGGTGGATAACGGGAAAAACAGGGAATCGGGTGTCAGGAGGTAGCCGGTGAGAGGAGGGGAGGTTTCGAGGTTTCGAGGTTTCGAGGCTTCAAGGTTCAACGTCGGATCGCCCTGCTGGGCGCAGCCAAGGACCTGCTTTTCAACCGCTTCGCTACTGGCTCCTCACTACTTTTCTGGGTGCGCAAAAGCTGCGGCGGGAATGTCATTCGCATGCGGCGTAACCCGCTCCAGGTCGGGCGGAACGTGCGCATTCACGTCACGCACCGCCCAGGCCAGTCCGCCGCTGAGAAGCGCCTGGTAGGCGGGATTAGACCAAACATCTTGGCGATGTCCCATGGCGGTGTAGAACACGCGGCCCTGGCCAGACATCCGCGCCCAGGTGTTGGGATAGGGCGGGCGCTGGTAAAAATTGCCCTGCATGCCCTCGGTCTCCATCACTAGCAGAACGTGCAGGTCGTGGGGAAAGGCGCGCAGCGCGTACCACTCTTCGGTGAACTCCATTCCCTGGCCCAGCGCCTGCATGCCGGGAAACCGGCTATCGGCCACTCGCACCCGGGCTTTCTGCTGCTGGCCATGGCCGACAAACTCGGCTCCAATCATGGCGATATAGGGATCCAGGTGCGCCGGAAGCTGCGGATCGGTGTGCGCCGAGGCGGGCTCAAAGGTGTCGGTCGCCGAGTGCGTGCCGATGAAGCCTTTCCCATTGTGGATAAGGTCGAGAAACGCCTGCTTGCCTTCCGGCGTCATGGGCGGATTCTTGTCCTCGCCGGCGGTGGTAAGGTCACCGGTGGTGTAGAAGAAAAAGGCGTCATATTGCGGCAAGGTGGGCTGCGAAAAGATGCTGCCGTCCTTGGTGGCGGTCACTTCGTAGCCGCGCTTCTGGCCCAACTCGGTCACGATCTGCTCGGCCGGGCTCAGCTTGTCCCCGCTGCGTTTGATCATGTCATGCTCAAAACCCGAAGACTTGGTGAACATCAGTATCTTCTTGCGCGCGGGAGTTTTGGCGGCCGATAGAGAGCTCAGGCCCAGGCCCATGGCTCCCGATCCAAAAAACCGCAACAGGTCACGCCGATTCATAAGGGCTTAGAGTAACGGGTTTGTGGAAGAGGCTCAAGCGAGGCACGGCTGTTTGCGATGCAAAGGCGCTTGGCAACGCCTCAGGATAGGACTTAGAGTAACGGAGAACATGAGAACTCGCGCCCTCGCTGCAGTCATCCTGTCGCTGGCCGCCGTGTCCCTGGCATTCGGACAGAAGGCTCGCCGACCCGCCATCATCGGCATCTCTCACGTCACATTGCGCGCCGCCGATCTGGGCAAATCGCGGCAGTTTTATGGTCGGGCGCTGGGTCTGGCGGAGGTGCCGGCGGGCAGCGCGCAACGCGCGCGTTTCCGCATCAATGACCATCAGTATGTAGAGCTGGAAGCAGCAGGCGCCAATGCGCCAGCGGACCGCCTGGTCGAGGTTGGGTTTGAAACCAGAGATGTGGAGGCGCTGCGCCAGTATTTGGGAGCGCGTGGAGTTCAAGTGCCAGCGAAACTGACCTTGGCAGCTGACGGTACCCGCAGCTTTGATGTGCGCGACCCCGAGGGCCATCAGATTTGCTTCGAGCAGTTGGGAACTGCCTCGGGCGGTGGCGGTGCCCCCGGCCATCCCATCTCCACCCACATGATTCACGCCGGCTTCATTGTGCGCCATCGCGCGACTGAAGACCGCTTTTACAAGAGCCTGCTGGGATTTCACCTGTATTGGCACGGCGGTATGAAGAAGGCCGAAACCGACTGGGTTGACATGCAGGTCCCCAACGGCACCGACTGGCTGGAGTACATGCTGAACGTGGAGGCAAATCCTTCCCTGCACGAGGCCGGAGTTGTGCGCCACCTGGCGCTGGGCGTGCCCGACATCAAGCCTGCTGTGAGGCTGGCCAAGCGGAGTGGCTGGCCCATGCCGGAGCCTCCCCAGATTGGCCGCGACGGCAAGTGGCAGCTCAACCTGTACGACCCTGACCTGACCCGCGTGGAAATTATGGAGTTCCGGCCGGTGGAGACGCCATGCTGCGCGAGGTATACAGGGCCACACCCCGGGAGTCGGTAGTCAGGAGTCGGGAGCCAGCCAACCAAAACCGCGGACGCGCAAAGGACGCCGAGCGGACAAAACTCCTTGGCGTTAACCGGGCCATATCAAACCCTTAGCGTCCGCGGCGTCCTCTGCGGTTTTGGTCCGGTCTTCCCGCTTGGGAATTAACCGTCCCATTGGCGTTCCGACTCTGACTACCGATTCCCGACTCCCAGTTACAATAGGAAGACCATGTCCGCTTCCACCAAAGTTCGTCCCCAAACGGCTGAGATGCCTGCCGTGCCCCTCACCCTGGAAGGTTCCAGCGTGCTGCATCAGATGCTGCGCTTTCGCTGGGCGGAGTGGCGGCAACTGAACCCCGGCGAGCGCAGTCGCATCCTCAACGAAGCTCAACCTGTGCTTCAGGAGATGGAAAAGCATCAGAGCGCCCTCTTCGCCGTCCTGGGCCACAAGGGCGACCTCATGCTGGTGCACTTCCGCTCGTCATTCGACGAACTCAAGCAGCTGGAATTGCAACTGGCGCGCACCGGGCTGAACGATTATCTGAGAACCACCACGTCCTATCTTTCCGTGGTTGAACTGGGACTTTATGATTCGTCAGTCAAGCTCTACCAGCAATTGGCCGAACGCGGGTTGCAACCGCATTCCCCGGAGTGGAATACCGAGGTGGAGCAGGAAATGGAGCGGCAGCGCGCCGCCATGCGCCCCCGCCTCTATCCGGAGATGCCGCCTAACCGCTATATCTGCTTTTATCCCATGGACCGGCGCCGCGGCGAGGACAAGAACTGGTACATCTTGCCCATCGAGGAGCGCCAGCGGCAGATGCGCGAGCACGGCATGGTGGGCCGTCGCTATGCCGGCGAAGTCAAGCAGATTATCACCGGCTCCATCGGTTTCGACGATTGGGAGTGGGGCGTGGACTTGTTTGCCGATGACCCCCTGGTCTTCAAGAGATTGATTTACGAGATGCGTTTCGACGAGGTCAGCGCCGTCTACGCCCTCTTCGGTCACTTTTACGTCGGGGTTCGCTGCCCGGCTTCGCAACTCGGTCGGCTTCTGGAAGGCGAGTTGCCCACAAAACCCGACAAGCGTTGATCGCGCTTCCCGCCTGCTGTGGGTGCGCAACCGTCAGTTACAAATCTGAACCTTTATTTGGGAACCTGGATTGCGGCAAATAATCTCCTACAGCATTCACTGACGTATTACCAAGTTACGTCTCTATCGGTCTTCGAAGTTGGTTGTGCCCTATCTGCCCACCAGTAGAGACGTTGCTTGCAACGCCTCACACCAATACCCGGAAATGTGTTCCAGATAGCTATAATGAGGAACACGGCTGAGCGGCTATCCAACTTCCCAGCCAGGCGAACAGTGCCCTTCCAGGTGCCCAAACGCGACGAACCCTCGCGCCGCAGGACGGCCATCATCCTGCTGGCCGGCGGCATCCTCGTGTTGTTTACCATTCTGTTGTCCCAGGCCTCATTTAACTGGCCCGTCTTCCAGCCCAACGCCAGCGAGCAGCCCTTTGTTTTCGCCGCGCTCTCAGCGCTGGTTTTTCTGCTCTTTGTGGTGCTCACCTTCATCCTGCTGCGCACCCTGCTCAAGCTTTTCGCCGAGCGCCGCGTGGGAGTTCTGGGCTCCAAGTTCCGCACCAAGATGGTGGTGGGTGCGCTGCTGCTTTCCTTCACCCCGGTGCTGTTTCTCTTCCTCTTTGCTTACGGGTTGATGAACCACTCCATTGACAAGTGGTTCTCGCGGCCGGTCGAAGAGGTGCGCGAAGATACCGAGGCTATGACCCGCCTGCTCTCCGCCTACGCCGAGGATAACGCCCACGGCGAGGCAGCGCTTTTGGCTAGCTCGCCGGACACCCAAAAGGCGTTCGCGACCGGCAATTTTGACGGGGTGGCGGAACTGTTCGAGCGCCATAAGCCGACCCTGCAGGGCGGGTTTGCTGTGGCCATGCGGCAGGGCCGCGCCGAAGCCAGCTTTCGAGCCCCCGAAGCATGGTCGGTCCTGGAACCCATATTGCCGCTCAAAGATGCGGCCAAGAACCGTCCCGCTCGTTTTTCCTGGAAAGGCACCGATTACATCCTGGGCAGCGCGCGCGTGGGCCAGGATGGGGCCGTGCTGGTAGCCATGCCGCTGCCGCCCGCCTTTTCGGAAACCGTCCGTCAGATTGACGAAAGCCAGCAGCGATACTTCCAACTGGCGCAGCAGCGCAAGCTGGTGCGGCGCACCTACATGGAACTGCTGGCCTTGCTCACCATGCTGGCCCTGTTTGCCGCTACCTGGCTGGCCCTGTTCACTTCCAAGCTGGTGACCCGCCCCGTCGCCGCCCTGGCGGAAGCCACGCAGCAGATTTCGCGCGGCCGGCTGGATTACCGTGTGCAGGTGGCAGCCGCCGACGAACTGGGCGAACTGGTGGCCTCCTTCAACCGCATGGCGGAAGAACTGGAAAACAGCCGCCAGCAGATCATGGCCTCCAGCCTCGAACTCAAGGACGCCAACACCGCCATCGAGCAGCGCCGCCGCCACATGGAAACCATCCTGGAGAGTATTCCCACGGGGGTGCTCTCGCTCGATGCACGCTGGCGTGTGACCCATGCCAACGTCGCCCTGCAGCGCATCTTCAATCCTCAATCGCGAGCTGCCGCCGTGGTTGATTTTTTGACCGGAAGTACGCTTCTTGAGGTCTTCCCCAGCGAAATCGTAGAAGATCTGGAGCCCCTGCTGCGCCGCGCCGACCGCATGGGTGTGGCCAACAGTCAGATGGAACTTAGCTGGCGCGGAAGCACCCTCAACGTCGCGATTACCGTCGCCGCCTTGCAGCACGAAAATCAGGGGCTCGGCTACGTGGTGATTTTTGAGGACCTTTCCGACCTGCTCAAGGCGCAGAAGCAGGCCGCCTGGCGGGAGGTGGCGCGGCGCGTGGCCCACGAAATCAAAAACCCGCTCACGCCCATCGCCCTCTCCGCCGAGCGCATTCGCCGCCATCTGGAGCGGGCCCATCCCCCGGACGCAGTTTCCCTGTCGGTGATCAACAGCTGTGCTGAAACCATCGCCGGCGCGGTGGAAACCGTGCGCAGCCTGGTGGACGAATTCTCCGCCCTGGCCCGTTTTCCGGCCGCCAATCCCCAGCCCGCCAACATCAATGCCATCGTGGAGAGCACTCTCTCCATGTTCAATGGGCGGCTCGAAGGCATTGAGGTGCGCACCCTTCTGGCCCCCGAGTTGCCGCGGGTGCTGGCCGATGGCGAAGCCATCAAGCGCGCCCTGGCCAACCTGATTGACAACGCCGCCGAGGCCACCCAGGATTCCCTGCTGCGCGAAATTGACATCTCAACCGCCGTGGTCCCCGGCCGCGACGCCATTGAAATCGTCATTAGTGACACCGGCCCCGGCGTTACCCCGGAACTCAAGGAGAAGCTTTTCCTGCCCTATTTCTCCACCAAAAAGCGGGGCACCGGGCTGGGACTGGCCATTGTGAGCCGCATCGTGGAAGATCACCGTGGTTCCATCCGGGTGGAGGAAAACCAGCCCATAGGGGCGCGCTTTATTCTGGAATTGCCGGTGGCAGCCGAAGCCGTGGTTCCCGCCGCGGTCGAACATGCATAACATCCTGATTGTGGACGATGAAGCCGGCATTCGCCAGTCGCTGAAGGGCGTGCTGGAGGACGAAGGCTACAAGGTGGCCGTCGTGGAAAGCGGCGAAGCCTGCCTGGATTCCCTGCGCCGCCGTTCTTATGACGTGATCCTGCTCGATATCTGGCTTCCCGGCATGGACGGCCTGGAAGCGCTGGAGAAGATCCGCGAAGCGGAGGACGCGCCCGAGGTCATCATGATTTCCGGCCATGGAACCATTGAAACCGCGGTGCGAGCCACCAAGCTGGGCGCTTTCGACTTTGTGGAAAAGCCGCTCTCGCTGGAAAAGACTCTGATCCTGGTCAAAAACGCGGCTGAATCCAAGCGCCTGCGCGGCGAAAACCGCGACCTGAAAAAGCAGTTGTTGGCCAAGAGCGTGATTGTGGGTGACAGCATTCCCATGAAGGCGCTGCGGCAGCAGATCGGCCTCATGGCCCCCACCAACGGCCGCGTTCTGGTTTATGGCGAATCGGGCACCGGCAAGGAACTCGTGGCCCATGCCATCCATGCCCAGAGTCCGCGCAAGGAAGCCATGTTCGTGGAGGTCAATTGCGCCGCCATTCCCGAGGACCTGATCGGCAGCGAGCTTTTCGGCCACCGCAAAGGCTCGTTTTCGGGAGCGACTTCCGACAAGGACGGCAAGTTTCAGAAAGCCAACGGTGGCACGCTGTTCCTGGACGAAGTGGGCGATATGAGCCTGAAGACCCAGTCCAAGGTACTTCGCACCCTGGACGAGCAGCGTTTCACGCCCGTGGGCGGAGATGACACCATTACGGTCAACGTGCGGGTGATTGCCGCCACCAATAAGGACCTGGAGGAGGAAATCTCCAAGGGTAACTTCCGCGAAGACCTTTTTTACCGCCTGAACGTGATTCCCTTCTACGTGCCGCCGCTGCGCGAGCGCAAGGAAGACATTCCCATGCTGGCGCGCTATTTCCTGAAGGAATTTTCCGCCACCTACGGGCGGCGCCCGCGGGAAATCACCGACGACGCCATTGAGGCGCTGATGCGCTACTCCTGGCCGGGCAATGTGCGTGAACTGCGCAACGTAATGGAGCGCATCGTCATCATGAACCCCACCGCCTTCAAACTCGACCGCAAGCACCTTCCGCCGCTGGTGTATCGCGACGGCAGCCGCCGCCCCTCGGGGGAGGCCTCTACCCTGCACCAGGCGCGCGCCGCCTATGAGCGCGATTACATCCTCAAAAAGCTGGACGAGAACCACGGCAACGTCAGCCGCACCGCCGAGGTGTTGGGCCTGGAGCGCAGCCACCTCTACCGCAAGATGAAGTCGCTGGGGATCGCGGTGAAAGAATAGCTGCCAACGCAGTCGTCTGCAGAGAGACGAGGCGGGTCCTGCATACTAAATGCCTTCGCAAGGGGCTTTAACCGCGCCGTCTGGCATACTCCATCCTTGTCATCCTGAGTCGCGCGACCGAGCAGCGAGAAGGAGCGCGACGAAGGACCTGCTTTTGCCGCCCCCCGACCCCTGGCGATCTCACCGCCTTCTACCACTAACTATCAGCTGCCAACTGCCAGCTACCCGCTATTTCCTTCCCACGCTGCTAACCAAGCGGAAGAACTCCCGTCTAAGTGGCCGCTGACAGTTGCGGCGCCTGTCTGACTGTCGCGTGCACAAGTGTTCCCCAATAAGATCAGGATGGAGCCATTTATGAAAAGATCTCGCATTCTCGCGGCGGTTCTGGGCCTGTTATTCGTGGCCAGCCTGTGCCAGGCCCAGTCGGCGGTGCTGAATATTCCCCGGCAGAGCCAGCACTCTGTGCTGACCCAGCGCATTGGCATCACCGACATCACCATCAACTACCATCGTCCGCTGGTCAACGGACGTAAAATCTGGGGCGACCTGGTTCCCTACGGGCAGGTCTGGCGCGCCGGCGCGAACGAAAACACTACCATCGCGTTTAGTGATCCCGTCACTATCGAAGGCCAGCCGCTGGATAAAGGCGTGTACGGCCTGCACATGATCCCCGGTGAGAACGAATGGACAGTCATTTTCTCCCGTAATTCGACTTCCTGGGGCAGCTTCACTTACAAACAGGAAGAGGACGCATTGCGCGTCACCGTGAAACCCCAGCCCGCCGACATGCACAATGCGCTGACTTACGATTTCGATAAGCTCACGCCCACTTCCGCGGTGGTGGAACTGGAGTGGGATAAGGTCGCGGTACCCTTCAAGGTGGATGTTGATGTGAACAAAATCGTCGAGGCCAACCTGCACCAGCAGTTGCGCGGCTTGTCGCAATATACCTGGGAGGGATGGGATGACGCCGCCAATTACCTGCTGGCTCAAAAGACTGACCTGGACGAGGCGCTCAAATACGAAGACCAGTCCATCCAGGTGGAGAAGCGCTTTGACAACCTGCTGACCAAGTCGAACATTCTGGACGCAATGGGCAAGAAGGATGAGGCCGACACCACGCGCAAGCAGGCGCTGGCCATGGCTAACCCGCTGCAGTTGCACATTTACGCCCGGCAACTCCAGGGACAAAAGCACCAGGATGAGGCCTTCGCCATCTTCCGCGAGAACGCCAGGAAGCACCCCGACGAATGGTTTGTGCATACCGGCATGGCGCGGGTTTATTGCGGCCAGGGCAATTTCAACGATGCGGTGAAGGAAATGAAGCTGGCGCTGGCGGCCGCCCCCGACGGGCAGAAGACCTATGTCGAGGGCCTTGTGAAGCGCCTGCAGGCCAAGCAGGATATTAACTAAAAAAGTAGTTGGTAGTTGGCGGCTGGCCCGCCACTTTACTGGCGGGCCGCTCTCAGGTCGCCCGTATATTCTGCAATGCAGTGGAAGCTGAAGCCCGCTTCCTTATTGCCGTTTCCTGCGAGCCCGAAGGCCGGCTCACCCATTGACGCATAATTCTGGCAGCCGGAATCGAAATGTCGTAGTTGAAACCTGGCACTCCACAATCGAAATCCGGCGGTTCACAAATTTTCTACAAGCTGTAAGTCATTCATCTTTCGGAGGTGCTAACCTAAGCCTCACTCGGAGGAAGATAATGCGACATGTTTTGCTCCCCATCCTTTTTGCGGCCTGCCTGCCGCTTTTTGCGCAAGGTCAAACGACACCACAGAAGCCGACGCTCAAGAGCATTCTGCTGGAGCAATTGCGCTCCACCCACAACAAGGCGGAGTGGTTCGTGCCCGCTAACACGGCGGTGGCTGGGCTGACGGGCGAGCAGGCCAACTGGACGGATGGCAAGGGAAATCACTCCGTCGGCCAACTGGTAAATCATCTGATTTACTGGGACCGCCGCTCTCTAGAGAAATTCGAGGGCAAACCGTTAGAGAAATACAACGGCAACAATGACGAGACCTTCACCAGCTTCGACAGCAAGCAGTGGATCACAGCCGTCAAGCAGCTGGACGATGTCATGACGGAGTGGGAAAAGGCAGTCGAAGCCGCCGACGATAGCAAGCTGCAAGCCTCCTTTTCGATGATCGCGCACGTTGGAACGCATAACGCCTACCACATTGGGCAGATTATCTATGTGCGCAAGGAGCAGGGGTCGTGGAATCCGGCCAACGGCGTGAAGTGAATGTCCAGTGCTTCAGCAACCCGGCGACCCGGCGATTAGCGGCCGCTGAAGTCTGATCGGCCACCCGCCAACCGCTCCAACTGCCGCCGCCAGTCCAAACCCTCGACGAATTCCCGCGAATTGCGCCACCCCGGGCTCACCTTCACGAAAAGTTCCAGAAAAACTTTGCTAACCATCATCGCCTCAATCTCCAGCCGGGCATGGGTTCCTATCTTCTTCAGCATCTGCCCCTGGCGCCCGATGAGGATGGCCTTCTGCCCGTCGCGCTCGCAGTAAATCGTAGCCGCAATGCGGGTCAGCTTGGGTTTTTCTTCGAACTCATCGATGATGACGGTGGTCGAATAGGGCACCTCTTCGCCGGTGGCCAGCAGCACCTGCTCGCGGATGATCTCCGCCGCCATGAAGCGCGCCGGCTGGTCCGTCAACTCATCCTCGGCAAAATAACGCGGCCCCTCCGGCAGCGCCTCCACGGTCTTCTCCAGAAGCAAATCCAGTCCGTCCCGTTTGCGCGCCGAAATAGGAATGATTTCCTGGAAGTCGTAGAGCTTGCTGTAGCGCTCAATTAGTGGCAGCAGCTTGTCCTTGGGAATCAGGTCAATTTTGTTGAGCAGGAGAAACACCGGCGTCCCCGCCTGTTTCACCAGCCGCAAGACGTGCTCGTCCAACCCGGAATGGCTGCCCCGGCTTTTATCTCCCGCGCGGTCTTCGCCTGCCCGCTTGCCGGCGTCCACAATCAGCAACACCAGGTGGCAGCCTTCCAGTGCTTCCCGCACTTCCACCATCATTTTGCGTCCCAAAGCGCTGTCCGGCTGGTGAATCCCGGGCGTGTCAATCAGGATGATTTGCGCCGCCGGCCGCTTCCCCTTTTTCGGCAGGTTGAGGATGCCCTGGATGCGGTTGCGCGTGGTTTGCGGCTTGCGCGTGACGATGGCAAGTTTGGCCCCCACTAGCGTGTTGAGCAGCGTAGACTTGCCGGCATTGGGCCGGCCGAGGATGGTCACGAAACCAGAGCGGAGGGGCATGTCAGCAATTAGCCGTTCCCAGGGCTTCCGTCCTGGGCTCTACTATACCGCCCCTGCGGGGCTGGGTGTGTCCACCGGCTAAATGCCAAATGCTAAATGCTGACGGCTGCTTTTAAAGCAGCTTGATCTGTTGCGGCACTGCCGGCTGCACCGCCTTGATGCGCAGGCGCTCCACCCGTCGGTCGGTAGATTCCAGAATTTCGAAGCGCAGCCCCTCGCCTTCCACGATTTCGCCCTTCTGCGGAATATGACCCAGAATTTCGCTCACCAGGCCGGCGACGGTGGTAGCCTCGTGTCCCTCCAGGCGAACGCCAAATAGCTGGTCGAGG
>DATJEH010000142.1:0-33064 GCA_035496875.1 Terriglobales bacterium
ATAAGGCGAGCTTCGCTCGTCCGGACAGCTGAGAGCGGCTGTCCCTACGCGGGGAAAGCGAACACATTGAGACGTTGCAAGCAACGTCTCTACCCAACGGATAGCTATTTTGCGGAGGCGAGGAATGGCCGATGTGCGGCAGTACACGGTGAGTGGGGCTTCGACGGACACCTTTGGGCGGGTGCTGTGCAGCGCCCGCAACCATCACATAGTGGTGGACGGGCCGGAGCAGAACGGGTGTCCGGGCGAGGAGATCACGCCGGTGGAAGTATTTTTGGCGGCGGTAGCGGCGTGCGGCGTGGAACTGGTGCAGGTGATTGCCAAGGGGGAAAAGCTGCCGCTGAAGAAGGCGGCGGTAGAGATAACCAGTACACAGGACCGCTCGCGCCCGGTGCGGCCGGACGTGAGCCTGCTCAACTCCGTGCAGGTGAAGTTCAAGTTGGAAGGCGTAAGCCAGCAGGAGGGTGAGCGCCTGATTGCGGCATTTAAGCAGCGTTGACCGCTCTACGGCACGGTCGCAGTTGCGACCCCGGAAGTGAAGGTGGAAGTGGAAGTAACGCAGTAGTCGGGAGTCAGCGGCGCGGGCGGGCGCCCGCGCCACAACCTTCTAAGATGCGGGCTAAGCGGTCTTGCCCAGGTAATTGGAATCCATCTCCGATGAATGACTGCGGCTGAGCAGCCGGTCGAGTGACAGGGAACCGGCGCCGCGGGCCATGATTAAAAAGGTGATGGCCAGGGCCAGCAGGTGAAACTCGAAGCCTTCGCCTTTTTGCTGGCCGGTCCAGTTCATGAACAGGCCGAAGCGGTGATGAAGCGTGGCGATGGCTACCAGCATGTTGCAGGTTATGCCGAAGGCGGCCACGCGGGTGAGCAAGCCGAGCAGCAGTCCGATGCCGCCAAAGAATTCAGCGGCAATGGCCAGAAAGGCGAACACGGCGGGTATGCCGTTGTGCTCGAAGAATCCCATAGTGCCGGAAAAGCCATAGCCGCCGAACCAGCCCAGCATTTTCTGCGAGCCATGGGCGAAGAAGACAATGCCGAGAACCAGGCGGACAACGGTAAGCACGGGATCATTCTTCGTCTGAAGCAGTCTGCGCAACATCTCTCTCTCCTTAATGGACAACGTGGTAGTGCACGCGAGATGCTTCGGGGCTGAAGCCCCTCAGCAGGACGCCAAGAACTTCACGCCAGATCGAACAGTAGACATTCCGAACTGGGGGCTCGACCGGTAATTTCGAGCGCCGGCTCGCGTTCCACGGCGGCCCCGTCGCCGGCTTTCAGGGTAGTGCCGTTCAGCGAGACCTCGCCACGCGCGACCTGCAGCCAGGCATAGCGGCCCTTACCGAGTTCGTGACGCACGCTCTTGCCTTCTTCCAGAATGGAAGCGTAGAGGCGCGCATCCTGGTGAATGGTGACCGCGCCGTCCTCGCCGCCGGGGGATGCGACCAGGCGCAGGCGGTTGAGCTTGGCGTCGCGGGGGAATTCCTTCTGCTCGTAGCTGGGCTCGATGCCCTTGCGCTCAGGCAAAATCCAGATCTGAAGCAGGTGAACTTCCTCCGAGGGGGAGTGATTGAATTCGCTGTGCAGCACGCCAGTGCCGGCGCTCATGCGCTGCACTTCGCCGGGACGGATGGTGGAACCGGTGCCCATGCTGTCCTTATGGGCGAGCGCCCCCTCCAGCACGTAAGTGATGATTTCCATGTCGCGGTGAGGGTGGGTACCGAAGCCATGGCCGGGGTCCACGTGGTCCTCATTAATAACGCGCAGGCTGCGAAACTGGGTGTGTTCGGGTTCGTAGTAATCGGCAAAAGAAAAGGTATAGCGGGTGTGCAGCCAGCCGTAGTCGGCCTGGCCGCGCTGGTCAGCAGGACGCAGGGTAATCATGGGCGGCCTCCTTTCAACAACAATAGATGCTTTAACGTTGAAATAGTTTCAGAAACCGTAGCTGGTAGCTGGTGGCTGGAGACTCTTTCTGGTGAGTCGAGCCAGGGCCCTAACTGCCAACTCTAACCCACCAGCTACTGGTTCTTCCCCAGTTTCCGGCAGAGGAGGGCCAGCTCGTCCTGCTGGGCGGGATTGAGGCGGTCCATAAGTTCAACAATACGGGACAGGTGGAGGGGGAAGACGCGGGCCATGAGCTTGCGGCCTTTCTCGGTGATGGCGAGGCTGATGAAGCGCCGGTCCTGGGCCGATTGCTGGCGGACGACCAGGCCCTGCTTCTCCAGATTCTTGGCCACCATGGTGAGATTGCCGCTGGTTTTGAGAATTTTGCGGGCCAGATCGCTCAAGCACAGGGGGCCGACGTGGTACAGAGCCTCGAGCACGGCGAACTGGCTGGAGGATAGGTCGGTGCCGGCCAAGGAGCGTGTAGCTTCCGTATGCAGGGTTTCACTGGCGCGCAGCAGCTTCACGTACGCCGAAAGGGCGCGCTCCTGGCGCGGAGTGCCATGGAAGTGGCGGGACATGGTTAAAGATAGTTTAACATTGAAGTGTTTGCCGGGGCATCCAGCGCTGCCGATCGCAAGGAGGATGCGAGGCCTTCGACTCATGCCTGCCGGGCTATGCTCGGTTAGCGCTCGCTCGAGATGACCGGGTTGACGGGATTTGTACGGGCATGTAATTGTGCCAGTCCGAAGGGGAAGGGCCGAGCCAGAGATGAACTTCCTTGGCATCGATGTGGGAACAGGAGGGACGCGCGCGGTGGTGGTGGGCGAGCGCGGGCAAGTAGTGGCCGCCGCCGGCGCGGAGCATAGGCACTTTGCCTCGCCGCAAACCGGGTGGGCGGAGCAGGACCCGCGGGACTGGTGGCGAGCCGCGCAGGAGGCGGTAGGGGCGGTGCTGGCCCAAGGTGTCGGGGCGGAGAGCATCGGCGCGGTGGGCTTTTCCGGGCAGATGCACGGGGCAGTTTTGCTGGACGAGCGGGGCGAGGTTCTGCGCCCGGCAATCCTGTGGTGCGACCAGCGCACGGCGGCGCAATGCCGCGAAATCACGGAGAAGATCGGGGCCCGGAGGCTGATCGAACTGACCGCCAACCCGGCGCTCACCGGATTCACTCTTCCCAAGCTGCTTTGGGTACGTGAACATGAACCGGAGCTGTGGGCGCGCGTGCGCGCCATATTGCTGCCCAAAGACTATGTGCGCCTGCGGCTCACAGGTGAGCGGGCCATAGATGTGGCGGACGCGTCCGGCACGTTGCTCTTTGACGTGGCCCAACGGCGCTGGTCTGCGGAAGTGGCGCAGGCCATGGAGGTGGATGAGAGGCTATTACCCCCGGTGTTTGAGTCGCCGGAAGTGGTGGGAGTAGTCTCCGCCGACGGGGCCCGGGCCACAGGGCTGAAGCAGGGGACCCGTGTGGTGGCGGGAGCGGGCGATCAGGCCGCGGGCGCAGTGGGACTGGGCGTGGTTCGGCCCGGGTCGGTGAGCGCCACCATCGGCACTTCCGGCGTGGTATTCGCGGCCACGGACCGGCCGGCACTCGACCCGCAGGGCCGGGTGCATACCTTCTGCCATGCGGTTCCCGGCCGCTGGCACGTTATGGGCGTGACCCAGGGCGCGGGGCTTTCGCTGCGCTGGTTTCGCGACCAGTTCGGGGCCGGGGCCGATGACGGCCGCGATCCCTATGAGCGCTTGTGCGCCGAGGCGGCCAAGGTTCCGGCGGGAGCGGCAGGGCTGCTGTGGGCGCCGTATCTGATGGGGGAGCGAACACCGCATTTGGACCCGGAGGCCCGGGCGGCCCTGGCGGGGCTTACGGCCAGCCATACCCGGGCGCATGTGGTGCGCGCCATTCTGGAAGGCGTGGCCTTCAGCCTGCGTGATACTCTGACCATTTTTGAGGAAATGAAGGTGCCCGTAGGGAGTATCCGGCTGGGCGGCGGGGGAGCGCACTCGACGGTGTGGCGGCAAATCCAGGCAGAGATTTATGGCAGGACCGTGGAAGTGGCGGCCGCGGAAGAAGGAGCGGCGTACGGGGCGGCGTTGCTCGCGGGCGTGGGGGGAGGAGCGTGGCCCTCGGTGGACGCGGCGTGTGAGGCGGTGATTCGGATTGCGTCGCTCATTGAACCGGAGCCGGCCACGGTGAGGCATATGGACGGGCGCTACCGCGAATATCGCAAGCTGTATCCGGCGATGAAAGGGATTGGGTTCGAATAAAGTACTTGGTACCCGTACCCAATTGGATCGGCCGCGGCGATGGCGCCCGCGCCCAAACAAAGATGAGGACAGCAGATGGGCAGACCGCTTTGTTTATTTACGGGGCAGTGGGCGGACTTGCCGCTGGAGAAGCTGGCGGCGAAAGCGCAGCAGTGGGGATTCGACGGGCTGGAGCTGGCCTGCTGGGGCGACCATTTTGAGGTGGACAAAGCACTGGCCGATCCAGGTTATTGCCAGTCACGTTGGAAGATTCTCCATCGCCACAATTTGAAGTGCTTTGCCATATCGGCGCACCTGGTGGGCCAGGCGGTATGCGATCTGAATATTGATGAGCGCCACAAGGGCATTCTGCCGCCGGAGGTGTGGGGCGATGGCAAGGCGGAAGGAGTGCGGCAAAGGGCGGCGCAGCGCCTGATGGATACGGCGCGGGCGGCGGCGAAATTGGGAGTAAAGGTGGTGAACGGCTTTACCGGGTCGAAGATCTGGCATGTTCTGGCTATGTTTCCACCGGTGCCGCCGGCGATGATTGAAGATGGGTACCAGGATTTTGCGGCGCGGTGGAACCCGATTCTCGACGTGTTTGACCAGGTGGGAGTGAGGTTCGCGCTGGAGGTGCATCCCGGCGAGATCGCCTACGACTACTGGACCACAGAACGGGCCCTGGAAGCCATAGGCCGGCGGCCGACGTTCGGCATTAATTTTGATCCCAGCCACCTGCATTGGCAGATGGTGGACCCGGTTGCGTTCGTGCACCGCTTTGGCGATCGCATTTACAACATGCACGTCAAGGAGTCGGTGCGGGTGCTGGACGGGCGCAACGGGATTCTCTCTTCGCACCTTTTCTTCGGAGACCACCGCCGGGGGTGGGATTTTGTTTCTCCCGGGCGAGGAGGGGTACCGTTTGAGCGCGTGTTCCGTGCGTTGAACGACGCAGGCTACCGCGGGCCGCTGAGCATTGAATGGGAAGACAACGGCATGGACCGCGAGCAGGGCGCGCCGGAAGCGGTGGCCCTGGTGCGGCGACTGGAGCTGGCGCCCTCTGGAGTGGCGTTCGACGCGGCGTTCAAGGGGCAGTAGGGGCAAGTATTCAGTACTCAGCCGAAATGAGATTATGCGGGTAGAAACGTACTCTGGGTAGGGACTGGATTTGGCCCGGCTCTTCACGCCAGGTCTTTTCGACTCGGACGGGCATCTGTATGGCCCGTCCTCGCTCAAGATGACAGCAGCGGAATTTCATCAGTAAAATCGCAATCAAAATATGGCAAAAGACGGATCCAGGAAATCGCAGGCAACTATTACGGCGGGGCGAAGCAGCGTGGCGCCAGCGGCCAAGCCGAAATCCCCCAGACCGAAATCTGCAGCCGGAACCGGGCAGGCGGGAAGCAGGGGACAGGTTTTGAAGAGCGTACCCAGCGAAGCCGTGGGCAAGCGGTTGGTGAGCGACAAAGCGGAGCGCTTCACGGAATCGGTAATCCGCGAGATGACGCGACAGGCGCAGCTCTATGGGGCCATGAACCTGGCCCAGGGTTTTCCCGACTTTGCCGCGCCGGCGGAGCTGAAACAGGCGGCGCAGCAGGCCATTGAAAACGACGTCAACCAGTACGCCATCACATGGGGCGCTAAGAACCTGCGCCAGGCCATCGCCCGGCAGGCCAGGCTCTGGCAGGGCATGGAGGTTGACCCGGAGCGGAACATCACCGTGTGCTGCGGTTCCACCGAGGCCATGATCGCTTCGCTGCTGGCGGTGACCAACGCCGGCGACGAGATTATCTGCTTCGAGCCGTACTACGAGAACTACGGGCCGGACGCGATTCTCTCGGGAGCGCGGCCACGTTTTGTAAGCCTGCGGCCGCCGCGCGATCCTGCCGGGGAGTGGACCTTCGACGAGGGCGAACTGCGGCGGGCGTTCAACCGGCACACCAAGGCCATCATCGTGAACACGCCCAACAATCCCACGGGCAAGGTGTTCACGCGCGAGGAATTGGAGCTGATTGCGGAACTCTGCCGCCGGCACAACACGCTGGCCATCACGGATGAGATTTATGAGCACATCATCTACGACGGGGCGAAGCACATTTCGATGGCGAGCCTGGATGGCATGGACGAGCGCACCATCACTATCAATGGAATCTCCAAAACTTACAGTGTGACCGGATGGCGGGTGGGCTGGGCGATTGCACCGGCGATGCTGACCGACGCCATCCGCAAGGTACACGACTTCCTTACCGTAGGCGCTCCTGCGCCCTTACAGGAAGCGGCCGCGACCGGCCTTTCCTTGCCGCAAACCTACTACCAGGAGCTGGCGCAAGGATACCGGCGGCGGCGCGACCGGCTGCATGCCGCGCTGAGCGCGGCTGGATTCAAGGCCTATGTACCTAGAGGCGCCTATTACATGATGACCGAGATCGGCAACTTCCGGTTTCCCGATGACCTGGCGTTTACCCGCTATCTGGTGAAGGAAGTCGGAATTGCCGCCGTGCCGGGCTCAAGCTTCTACAGGGATCCGGCACAGGGGGCGCGGCAGGTGCGCTTTGCATTCTGCAAGAAGGACGCGACTCTGGAGGAAGCGGCGCAGCGGCTGCAGAGGGTAAAGAAACTTCAGTGACGACCGCGGAGAATCGATAGCCTTCACCTGCCGATCCCCAGCGATCTGTTTAACATTCGCGGCTAACCGAGGTCGCATCTGCCATCTCCGCGCCCAGTTCTCGGTGGCTGGGCAGGGGCGGCGGGAAGGTCAGCGCTGAGGCACTACCGAAAATCGGGGCCAACACCCACCTGTCCCGCAGCATCTTCTCAAGCGCGTTTGACTAAATCCGCCTCGGTTGTTGAGTCATGCAGGACAAGAATTGCTTTGCGGCGATGGTGCTGGTAATCGGAATGGCTCTACTCCAGCTTGCCGAAGCCCCAGCCATAGCGCAGCAGTTAGAAGCAGGTGACGTTCCCGCCAAGATGGCGCTAGCTCCTGGCGCCCCAGGTCAACTTCCACTGGTGGACAGCAGTGGAAATTGGGTTTTCCGGCGGCAGGTGAACGAAGTCACGGTTATGTTCACGGCGACCCGCAAAGGCAAGTATGTGGAGGATTTGCAGCGCACGGACGTGCAGGTGCGCGATGACAAGAGGCCGCCGGCTGAGGTCATGGACTTCCGCAACGAGCAGAACCTGCCGCTGCGCCTGGGGCTGCTTATTGACACCAGCGGGTCGGTCAGCGACCGCTTCCGTTATGAAACCCGGGCGGCGAGCCAGTTCGTAAAGCAAGTGGTGGATGAGCGGCACGACCGGGTATTTGTGGCCGGCTTCTCGCACCGTTTGCGCATCATGCAGGACTTCACCAACGCGCCGGAGAAGGTGGCCAGCGCTTTGCAGAGTCTGCACGACGACCAGGGCGACACGGCGGTCTTTGACGCCATTACCAGCGCCTGCAAGAAGCTGGCTGAGAGCGGAGACCAGCAGCCCGTGGCGCGGGTACTGGTGCTGATCAGCGACGGAGATGATAACGCCAGCAGTCAGGCGCTGAAAGATGCAGCCGAGATAGCGCAGTGGGATGAGGTTACCATTTACACCATCAGCAGCAATCCTCGCGGCTTGAACCTGATTGGAGACGACGCTTTGCAAAACCTGGCGGAACAGAGCGGTGGGCGAGCCCTCTTTCCCGAGTCGAAGAAGCGGGTAGCCAAGGCATTTGCCAGCGTCCGTGATGAGCTGAGAAATCGTTACGCGGTTTCCTACCGGCCGGCGGAATTCAAACCCGACGGACATTTCCGCCGTATCCGCATCGTAGCCCGCCATCTGGGCAAGAAGCTGCATGTGCACGCGCGCAAAGGCTACTACGCCCGGCCAAGTCTGGCAGACGTGGTCAGCGCTTCTTCCGCGCCCTGAACTCCCGCTGCTGCCGCTCTTGGGCACAGACATAGTCTCTTGTGTCTCACAGGCGTTCCCCTAACTTTCCAGTAGGCCGCGGCAGCACGAGGGCAGCCGATTCTGGCGTGCCTGCGACATCGCAACGCACCGCCCATTCCGCTGATTGACGCTCTCGCAGGCATGTGGAATAGTAGCCGTGTCCGGTTCAAACCTGGTGAAGGAGCTCACACAACCTGCATGGTGCGATTTATCCCGAAGGAAACGAAGTTCTTCGAGATGTTCGCCGAAGTCTCCAAGAACCTCACCGACTCCGCGCGCTTGCTGCAGCGGATGCTCAGCAATCACAACGAGATTCCCACGGCGGTGGAGCGGTTTCGGGAACTCGAACACCGCGGCGACGACATGACCCACGCCATCATTACCAAGCTGAATCAAACGTTTATCACCCCCTTTGACCGTGAGGACATTCACCGGCTGGCTTCCTCGCTGGATGACGTGCTGGACTTCATGAACTCGGCGGCGGTGCGGCTGGTGATGTACAACATCAGCGCGCCCCCGCCCCCAGCCGCCGAACTGGCGGGCATCATCGTGCAACAGAGCGAGGAACTGGCCAAGGCGGTGTCCAACCTGGAGAAGAACCAGCACGTGCTCGAGCACTGCGTGGAAATCAACCGCCTGGAGAACGAAGCCGACCTGGTCAGCCGCAAGGCCATCGCGCGCCTGTTTGAGCAGGAAAAGGATCCTATCTCCCTGATCAAAATGAAGGAACTCTACGAAGTACTGGAAACGGCCACGGACAAAGCCGAGGATGCCGCCAACGTGCTGGAGGCAGTGGTGCTGAAGAGCGCCTGAATGGTCCAAAATTCCCCTGATCCCCATATGGCGAGGCTGACAAGGTGAACACGGGACTGGTGTTGGTGCTCATCACGGTCAGCATTGCCTTCGTTTTTGACTTCCTGAACGGCTTTCACGATGCGGCTAACAGCATTGCCACGGTCGTGTCCACGCGCGTGCTCTCCCCCACCCTGGCGGTATTCTGGGCCGCCTTTTTCAACTTTGTAGCCGCCTTTTTTCTGGGTACGGCGGTGGCCCACACCATCGGCAAGGGCATGATCAACCTGGACTACGTGACCCAATACGTGGTGCTATCGGCGTTGCTGGGCGCGATCGTATGGGACCTGCTGACCTGGTGGTGGGGGCTGCCAACCTCCTCCTCGCACGCGCTCATCGGCGGGTACGCGGGCGCGGCCATGACCAAGGCAGCGCTACAGGAGGGCGCGGGCCGGGCGCTGTTTGGGGTGATCATTCCCTCGGGCTGGACCAAGACCCTGGTTTTTATCGTGGTGGCGCCGGTGATGGGGTTGGTGCTGGCGCTGTTTTTTATGATTACAGTGCTGTGGCTGTTCCGGGACAAATCGCCGCGCCAGGTGGACAGCTGGTTTCGGCGGCTGCAGTTGCTCTCGGCAGCGGGTTACAGCCTGGGCCATGGCGGCAACGATGCGCAGAAAACCATGGGCATTGTGGCGGGCGCGCTCTACGCCGCCGGCTACATGAACAAAGCGCAGCTGGCGGGGAACTGGGGCCACTGGCATTGGCCTATTATTCTGCTGGCCCATACAGCCATGGGCCTGGGCACTTATTTCGGCGGGTGGCGAATCGTGCACACCATGGGACACAAAATCACCAAGCTGAAGCCGTTTGGCGGTTTCTGCGCTGAGGCGGCGGGTTCCATCACGCTCTTTGGGACGGCCTTGGCCGGCATACCGGTGAGCACCACGCATACCATTACCGGCGCCATTGTAGGGGTGGGCGCGGTCAACCGCCTTTCGGCGGTCCGCTGGGGAGTGGCCGGCCGCATCGTATGGGCGTGGATTCTGACCATTCCGGCCGCAGGATTGATGGCTGCCGTAACGTTCTGGCTGATCCACGTTGTGCATCCCGGGGCGTAAGCAAGCATTCGGGGCATGGCTTCAGCCGTGCCGCTGAGAGCGAAAAACGATGTTGGCACTGTCGCCGGAGATTCAGTCATTGTGAGCCGAATTCTTCTTTCCTGGAGCAGCGGCAAGGATAGCGCCTGGGCGTTGCACGTGCTGAGGCGGAGCTCTGAGTTCAAAGTGGCCGGATTGCTGACCACGTTCAATCAGGCGGCAAACCGTGTGGCCATGCACGCGGTGCGGCGGGAACTGGTGGAACTGCAGGCGGAAGCAGTTGGCATTCCCCTATGGGCGGTGGAGCTGCCCTGGCCCTGCAGCAATGAGGCTTATGAGGCAGCCATGCGCTCTGCCTGCGAGAGGGCGGTGGGAGAAGGAATCGAGGCAGTGGCCTTCGGCGACCTATTTCTGCAGGATGTGCGTGCCTACCGTGAAAAGCAGATGCTTGAAACCGGGCTGCAACCGCTGTTTCCAATCTGGGGATTGCCAACGGCGGAGCTGGCGCGGGAGATGATTGCCGCCGGGCTGCGGGCGAAGCTGACTTGCGTTGATCCTAGTGTGCTGGATCCGAGCTTCGCCGGGCGGGAGTTCGATGAGCGCTTGCTGGCGGAATTGCCGGCCGCAGTTGATGCCTGTGGCGAGCGGGGTGAGTTTCATTCCTTTGCTTATGCCGGGCCGATGTTCGCGCGCCCGCTGGGAGTGGCCCCCGGGGAGGTAGTTACGCGCGATGGGTTCGTTTTCGCAGACCTGATCCTGAGCGAGACGCGAGCATCAGTCGAGACTTAACCGTTTACCTCTCTCTTATGTGAGTGCCTTCGCGGGCGAGGGTGCCCGCGTCACAACTCAAGTCTTCTGCTGCTCGAACGCGTGGGCCAGGCGCAGCACGGAGACTTCGTCCCCAGGCTTGCCGGCGATCTGCAGGCCGACGCCGCGGCCGTCGGCGGTTGTGCCAGAAGGCACGGAAATTGTGGGCAGGCCAAGAACGTTAAAGGGGCGAGTGTTGCGCAGAAGGGTGAGTTCGGTGGGCCGAAGCTGCTCGGGGTGAGCCTCCAGTTCGGCGAAACTGGGAGCAGGCAGCGGAACCGTAGGGGTGACGATCAGGTCAACATCGGCAAAGATGCGCGGCCACTGTCGGCGCATCAACTTCAGCTCATGTCGCTTGGCGATGTAAGCGGCGGCGGTCACCTCCTCACCGGTGCGAATTCGCCGCAGAGTTTCGGGCTGATAACGGTCGGGGCAGGAACCCACATATTGGGCGTGATAAGCCCAGCTCTCGCACTTGGCAACCGTGCGGTCGGCATCCGCGGGGAACGAGATTTCGTGGGTCCCGGCGGTCAGGGACGCCAGGCGGGAAAGCGCGGATTCCGTGCACTCGCGTATTTCTGGGTGGAGATCGTCGTAGAAAACTGCGCGGGGAACTCCGAGGCGCATTTGCGAGACACCTTTGCTCGTGAAAGCAGAGGAGTAGTTGGGGACGGAAACATCCTGGCTGGCGATGTCCCCGGCATCGAAGCCGGCGATAGCCTGCAGCAGGAGCGCGGCGTCACGCACCGTGCGGCCCAGCGGGCCAACGTGGTCGTACGACCAGGAAAGAGGGATCACGCCCCGGGCGCTGACTCGCCCGTAGGTGGGTTTGAGACCAACAATGCCGCAAAGGGCCGCAGGCAGGCGAATGGAGCCGGCAGTGTCAGTGCCAATCGCGGCGTAGCAGAGTTCGGCAGCCACCGCCGCGGCTGAGCCGGAAGATGAGCCTCCGGTGATCAGTTCGGGATTACGGGGATTACGGGCGGCAGGGAAGGCCCCTATGATGCCGCTGCCCCCGTAGGCGAATTCGTGCAGGTTGAGTTTGCCCAGAAGAACGGCCCCAGCGGCCTTCAGGCGGCGTACAATCTCGGCATCTTCCCGGGGAACGCGCTCGCGAAAGACGTTGCTAGCGGCGGTGGTGGGAACACCGGACGTGTCCACCAGATCCTTCAGAGCGATTGGAATACCGTGCAGAGGGCCCTTCCACTCTCCCTGCTGAATTTCAGCCTGGGCGCGCCGGGCCTGGTCGAGGGCCGCATCCGCGGTTACGCTTATAAAAGCGTTGAGGACGGGATTGAGTTGCGCTATGCGCTCCAGGCAGGCGCGCGTCAGCTCCAACGGCGAGGCCGACTTTTTGCGAACCAGTTCGGATGCTTCGAACAACGTGAGTCCGGTAAGGTCAGTGGCGGAGGGCATGGGCAATTCAATTTACACCAGAGACGTTGCCAGCAACGCGGGGACGCCCATGCCACATAGCCGGAATTAACGTCCGGCAGATGGGACGAAACCCCGAATCATGCAGTGCACGAAGGCATCAATTTGTGCCGGTGTGAGCTGATCGCCGAAGGCAGGCATGCCGCTGTCTGTGCCCTTGGCGACCGCAGCGAGTAGTTCGCTATCCGTGCGAGATTGCTGCCAGGAAGAATCCGTGAAGTCGGGAGTGTGGTGAGAGGCAATGCCCTTGCCATCGGTTCCGTGACACAGGGCACAATGCTGAGCGAACACCTGATTGATTTCGCCACACTGCGGCATCGCTGCGGGAGCGCTGGTGGCAGCAACCGGAGAAGAGGTAGCGGCTCTCGCCGGACTCTCCGTAACCGGAAGAGCGTAGCTCCAGGTCTTCGCCGCGGGCGCGCCGGGCGGGCGCACGGCAAAAGCATACACGGCGCCATCATGCGTAGTGGCGAATACCTTGCCGTCGCCTACGGCCAAGCCGGAGAAATGAGTCCAGCCGGTCATGGCATCGGCGCTTGACCAAAGCTGGCGTCCAGTGTGCGCATCCAAGGCATAAAGGATGGCATGTTCGGTGTTGAGGTCTTCGCGATTATGCCGGAGCTTGGTAATGTCGCCGTTTTGCACCTGCAGGGGATTTTCGCCAGTGCCGAGAACGAAGGTCACGCCGCCAGCTATGGCCACCGGGTCAGGGACGGCGATATCGGCTGAAATCCATGCTGGCCGCAGCGCGGGGCTGCCGTCGCGGGCCTGCACAACCTTAAAAGCCATCACGCTGCCCATCTTCACCGGCCCGTGATTCTCGGGAAACTGCGCCGCCTGGGTGGTTTCGCCCCAGGAAGGCACGTAGAGCCAAGTTTCTCCCCGGGGATCACGCCACACACTGATAGCACCCCAGATGCCGTTGGCCTCGAAGGTCTGCTGCTGGTTGGTGTAGCGGGGCGAAATATAGTCGGCAATGCGGTGCTGGGGGCCGGACATGGTAGAGGTGTCCACCAGGTATAGCGCGCCCTCTTTGCCGCCTATAACAGCCAGCACTTGCTTGCGCCAGCGGAAAATAGCCGGCGTGGTGGTCCCCATGTCCAGATCTTTGCGGGTCAGGTACTGCCAGTCCGCCGGGGTGTAGTAACCGGCGAGTTCAAGTGTGCCGGGCGAGAGCTTAAGCAGGGTATCGCCGAACATGTTGGCGGCAGGATCAAAGGGGGCATCGCCGGAGGCGCCGTACACAAAACCGTCGAAGTCCACAGCCGGGCCGCCGCGTCCCCAGATGCCGGCGCCGCAGAACGATTTGCTGCAAGCGCCCGCGGTGCCGAAGAAAACCACCGGCTTGCCGGGCGAATCGGGATTCATGGCCACGATGCCGGAGCGCGCGTTGTTGCAATCCTGCGACAGGCTGGTGTAAAGCACGCCGCCGGAATAGTTCAGGCTCCACATTTTGGAGTAAGGGGGCGCGAAGCGGGCGGGCGGCATGAGCGCCTGGCCGTCGGCGAGAGCAAGGGTGAGCAGGCGGCCGTCACTGGTAATAACGAAGAGCCGGCTTTTGGCGGAGTCAATAACCGGTGTGTCATTGAGGGCGTTGGGGCAAAGCCAGTCAGAGCCGTTGGGGCGGGGCGCCTGGGAAGGAACGTCAACTTTCCACACCAGTTGGCCGGTATCGGCGTCTAAGGCGAAGACTTCGTCCGCGCTTCCGGCTACGAGCACCAGATTTCTGGGGCCGGAGGACGACATTACTCCGCGGACCACAAGCGGTGCGGTGAGTCCGTTCATGGCTATGGGTTGGTTAGGTACAACCGTTTTCCACACCAGCCCCATTTGCGAAACGTTGTCTGGAGTGAAGGCGTGCTCATCGCTGGCAACGCCGGAGCGCTGCGGGTCGTGGCCGTAGGTAAGCCACTGCCCCGACTGGGCGAATACAAGCGAACCGGAAGAGCAGGCAAGAAGGATGATGTAGAGATACTTCGACATATTCCTTGGATAGCACTCAGTATTTTGCAATCGGCAGTCAGCCCCTTATGCAGGTGCCGCCAGGACTCAGCGGCGGCGGCCTCTGTGCTTGGTCGCGGGCGCAGGAGCGGACGCCAGCGGAGGCGGTTGCGGCGCTTGCAGCGGAGCAGCCAGCGTCTGCTGTACGCTCGCCGGCAGTTTATCAGCATTGGCCAGTAGCAGGCTGACTTGCCAAATCTGGGTTGTAGAGAACGACTTGCCAAAGCCCGGCATGCCGGTCAGGCGAATGCCGTTTTCAGCCTTCCAGAAAGTTTCGCCTGCGGGATCATCAGTCACGCCTTTGCCCTGGAAAAGCTGCGGAGGCGCGGGGTATTCACCGGCAGCAATGGCGGTTTTGGGCTGCCCCGGCAAGCCATGACAGATGGCGCAATTATCGCGATAGACCTGTGCTCCAGCGGCATAAGCGGTTTCGTCGGCCGCTATGGGCACGGTCTTGGGCATCTCCTTTTCAACCCGCGCATGCAGAGCCTTTTTGGCCAGCATTGTTTCAAACGGCATGGCCTGGGCGGAAGTTGCCACCGGCACCCTGCCAGTATCGAAATAGAAGTAGACTCCTGCGGCGATCGCTACAAGCGTGACAATAATTCCCAAGATAAACGCCTTCACTTGCACTCTCCCGTTGTGGTCGCCATGGGCGCGCCACGGAACAGCTAAGTTACGATTTCGGACACTATATCGGTTGGGCCCCCCGGGACACAAATCGGAGGACGGCTCAGGCGGAGCTGATTGTTTCACCACAGAGACACAGAGGAAGGCCGGAAACCTAACCTCTTGCGGCTGGCTTATTCTCTGACGATCCTGGCCAAAGACAGCAAGCGCGAACTGATGTGGGAACGGGCCCGCTGTGAGGCTTCAAGATTCACTTCGAAACGCAGCCTGCTGTCTTCAACCACGAAGTTGACCATACCGCCGCGGTGGGCAAAGCCTGCGGATTCTCCCACGGTGATGGCGCTGGAACCATCCACCCGTTTCAGAATCGCCGGCAGTGAGGTGTCGCTCCCGACGGGCAAGAAAATGATGTGACAGCCGCTCAGGTCGTCGTTAGCGCGCAGCGTGCGCGTCATATAGGGGCGGCCGTTTACACTCCGCTCCGCCACTTGCTGCTCCAGATCGTTATCGAAGGGATCCCGGCCAACAATGCAGATGGTGAGCGGCGCGCGCGGTCCTGAAAAAGCGTCCGCCGGCCACTCGACAAATTTGGCGAAGCTGTAGAGAAAGGCAAGCTTGAGCCTATATTCCTCAGTCCTGGAGATCTGGGCCTGAACGGGCAAGCTCGCGCCCAGAAGAGCCGAGCAAAGGATCAACGCCGCACAAGCTGGCATCGTCATCCATTGCGCTCGGTTCCGCCAGCCACGAACCCACTTGCCTTGCGATCGTACTGCAGCCGTCATTCTTAAATCCTAAAAGCTGTAGGTTGCTTTCAGGCGGAAAGTCCGCCCGTCCTGCCAGAGAATGTCTTGCCGGTGCTCGGGCGCGCCAGGATCGCCGTACATGCTGTTAAAGGCGTTGTAGAGGCTGGCCGAAATTTTCCAATGCTGTTTCAGATTCTGGCTGAACAGCGTGAAATTGGGGAGGAAGTAAGCGGGAACGTAGTTCCCCGCCAGGGTTCTGCGGCGGCTCACATAATTTACCTCGGTACTGGCAAAGAGCTTCCTACCCAGCAGTGGAACGCTCAGCTTGAGCCCGCCCAGATGTTTGGGAACGTTGGAGAGCGCTGCCGAGTCATGCTGGTTCCTAAGGTCCTGAAAGCTATATTGAACTCCGGTCTCCACATCTCGGGCCCAGGTTCTGGCCAGCTCGAACTCCACACCAAGCATGTTCACAGAGCCGCTGTTTTGGAAGACGGCTTTTCCAGTCGCCGGGTCATTTTGCTCGGTGATCAGCCGCCGTAGAGGATAGTAATAACCAGTCGCGGTGAGACGGGTACGACGCCTGAAATATTGCTCTACGACCAGGCCCATGGTTCTGGCTGTCTCCGGCTGCAGGTCGGGGTTGGCCAGGTTGGTGGAGCTGCTGTAATACAGTTCGAAATCGTTTGGCGGACGAAAGGCTTGCGCATACAGAAACTTGAGCGTGGTTTGTTCGAGCGGTCTGTAGAGCAAGCCGGCGCGCGGGTTGAGCGTGCCTCCGAAGGTGGAATAGTGGTCATAATGCAGCCCCAGGTTGAGCAGAAGATTGCTACGCACTTCGACTTCGCCCTGCGAATAGAGGGCAGCAATGCTGGAATTATTTCGGCTTACTGAATACACGATGAAGGGAGAGCGATCGTAATTTAACCCTTCCTGCACAAAATTGCGGCGAAACTCGGCGCCGACGGAGAAGCGATGCTTCTCCAGAACCTTGCGGGTTGCCGATAGTTCCACGCCAGCCCATTTTCCCCGGCTCAGGTCTTCGTTCAGGTAAGTGGCGGCGGTGGCCGGGTCGAAATAGGCATTCACGCCGTGATATTCGTACTGGTCGAAATAGAGACGGCCCATAAAGTCGGTGGTGGCGCTCAGCTTGCGCTCGTACTGCAGGTCCAGGTAACTCCGGATGTCGGTAGTGCGGGTTCTGGAGTCGTTAAAGTTAGTGTCGTAGGATGCCGTGGGCACGCCTTTTTCCCGGGATCCATAGAGCGCCTGTAGTTTGAAATTGCGGTAGAGAAAATTTCCAAACAGCTGTTGCGACTGGTCGTCATCGGCGTTGACCGCAACTCCATGGTTCGTGGCGGGATTGTCGAACTGGGGAAAGTAAAGACGATGCTGCCCCGGGTTGGTGTAATAGGAGCCGGAGAGCAGCATGTCCAGGCCGTTGTGGAAGGTGTCGCCGTAGCTGACGCGGCCCTTGTAGGAGCGAAAACTGCCGGCTTCCGTGCTCACCTCGGGACTGCCCACCATGCGCCCGCTCTTGCTGACCACATTTACGACCCCGAGAAACGCGCTGGCCACGTAAAGCGAAGTATTGGGTCCGCGGATGACCTCAATACGATCTATCAGATCGAGGTCCAGGGGAAATTCGGTTCCAGTGAAGGCGGAATCAAAGACATTGTCGTTCACCCTATGTCCGTCAATGAGCAGTAGAACTCGGCTGCCGTAGTCTCCGGGACGATTAAGTCCGCGCACTCCCAGATAGTTGTAATTGCGGTCATAGGTCACGAAAAAGCCGCGCACCGAGCGCAGCACTTCCGCCAGGGTGCGGTAGCCGTACTTCTGGATTTTGTCGGAAGTAATGACGGTGATGGAAGCCGGCGCCTCGGTCACTTTCTGGGGGTGGCGGGAGGCGGCATAGATGGACTCCACCTCCACCTTCATCAGGTCTTCCAGGCTCATATCGAGAAGAGGAGAGGAGGATTGCTCTTCCTGGGCGAAGCCGAGGGCCCCCCCGGGAAGAAAGACGGCAGCGAACAGTACGAGGAGCCGAAAAGTCTTCATCCCGCTGACCCGTAGAACCGGACCGCAGCGGATACGATTGGCGGCAAGATGCGGTTCTTCAATTCACTATAGGGGTGTTTTGCGCCAGAAGAATGGCCCCGGGTGCACGAAGGTAGAAGGGGCATCTCTAATACGGGAGGGCTTCCGGTTTTCATTCTTTTCGGCGGCCCGCCGCTACCAGCAGCTCGGAATTTGCATCTGATTCACGAGACATGAAGCGCGCGCTCACGCTCCTGCTGGCTTTTTGCTTCCTGATTGCCGACCGTCCTCTTGCCGGCTACTCCGTGCTTTCCCATGAGGAAGTTATTGATCTTGCCTGGAAGTCCGATATTCTTCCCGCGCTGCTGAAGCGTTTTCCCAATGCCACCCCGGAGGAACTGAAGCGGGCGCATTCCTTTGCCTATGGAGGCTCCGTTATCCAGGACGTCGGCTATTACCCGCTGGGTAATAAGAGGTTCACGGACCTGCTGCATTACGTCCGCACCGGCGATTTCGTGGCTTGGATGTTACGCGACGCCCGCAACGTGGAGGAATACGCCTTCGCGCTGGGCGCCCTCAGCCATTACGCTGCCGACAGTTTTGGCCACCCCGCCATTAATCTTTCGGTCCCGGTGGAATATCCGAAGCTGCGCCACCGCTTTGGCGACTGGATTTCATACGAAACCAACCATACTGCTCATCTGCAAACGGAATACAGCTTTGACGTGCTGGAGGTCGCCAAACACCGCTACACCTCGCTGCAGTACCACGATTTCATCGGCTTCGATGTCTCCGAAGATTTGCTGGAGCGCGCCTTTGTGGATACTTACGGCATCTCCCTCGACCACCTGCTGCGTTTTGATGATCTCACCCTGGAGACCTTCCGGTTTTCAGTAGGTACCGTGGTTCCGGAGATGACCGAGGTGGCACTGGCTACGAATCGGCCGGAGATTGAGCGCGAATACAACAACCGCGCCAAGCAGAATTTCCTTTATCACCTGTCGCGTGCCGACTATAACCGGCAATTCGGCACGCGCTATCGCCGGCCGGGGATTTTCGCCAGAATTCTGGGATTCATCATCAGGCTGGTGCCCTTCGGCCCGGCCCGGGTTCTGGGCTACCGCAACCCTACTCCGCAAACGGAGGACCTTTACTTCCGCAGCATGGACCACGTTCTGCAGGAATATCACCTGCTGGTGCGGCAAGTAAGCGCCGGCGACCTGCGGATTCCCAACCGCAACCTCGACACTGGATGGCCGACCCGGGAAGGTGAATACATGCTGACCGACCAGACCTATGCCGACCTGGTGCGCCGGCTCGATCGTGACCACTTCGCCCACCTTACTCCCGCGGTTCGGGCAAATATTTTGCAGTATTTTGCTCCGGGAGAACCGCCCAATGGCTCGCTCAAGCCCAGCCAGTGGAAGAAGACCGAAGCCGCCCTCACATTGCTGCGCAGGGCTACCGCCGGGCCCCCGGTCAGCCTGCAGCCGGCTAATCAGCGGCCAGTCACCCTGCCGGCGAGTTCTCAAAGATGATCTCCCAGCTGCGGCCGGCGGCAGTACCCGGCCAAATCTCGGCCACAAAACAAAACCATTTCTTCTGCCGGCACATCCTAACCAGAGAATTCGGTTGCGGGCGCTAACAGTTCCGCCTAAAGCGCGCTATGATGTCTGCGCCAGGATTAGCGCCCTATCGTCATTGTGGCAGGCAGTCCGAATAAAGCGGTTTCCATGTTGCAGTGCTTGCAAAAAGCCGGCCTGAACCGGACAGGTTGGTGGTTCCTGGCCGTTGCCCTGATCCTGCTCACTTTCATATGCTCACTCCCCGTTCTGGGACAAGAGACCGCTGATATTCACATTAAGCCGCGAGTGGATCCCAAGCCCGCGCACCTCGCTGATCCGGCACTGCGCGCCGGCATGCCCATCCTGAAATCGAACGTAAATCTGGTTCTTGTGCCGGTAACGGTGACCGATCCCATGGACCGCCTGGTCACCGGGTTAGACAAAAGTAATTTCTCCGTCTACCAGGACAAGCAGAAAGAGCAGATTCAAAATCTGTCCAGCGACGACGCACCTGTTTCCGTGGGCGTGATCCTGGACGTCAGCGGCAGCATGGGCGATAAGATTGACCGGGCACGGGAAGCGGTTTCGCAGTTTCTTGGGGCTGCCAACCCGCAGGACGAATTCTTCCTGATTACATTTTCCAATGGGCCGGAGCTGGTGGCGCCTTTTACCAGCCGGGTGCAGGACATCGAGAGCCGGCTCCCGACGGTGCAGGCCAAAGGCATGACCGCCCTGCTGGATGCCATTTATCTGGGTATTCACGAAATGGACCACGCGCAGTACCCGCGCAAAGCCCTGCTTATTATTTCCGACGGCGGCGACAACCATAGCCGCTATACGGAAGGCGAAGTGAGGGACCTGGTGGAAGAAGCGGACGTGCAGATTTTCGGCATCGGCCTGTACGACCAGTTTCCGCGCACCGCGGAAGAGCAGCAAGGACCGGGACTGCTGCGCGAAATCACGGATGCCACCGGTGGCCGCTCCTTCACCATTGATAATCCCAACGAACTGGCCGACGTGGCCACCAAGATCGGCATCGCCCTGCGGGATGAGTACGTGATCGCGTACCAGCCCAAGGTTCGGCCCCGCGACGGCAAATATCACAAGATTGCCGTCAAGCTGCATCCGCCCCGGGGCCTACCCCCTCTGCATGTTTCCGCCAAGCGCGGTTTTTACGCGCCTTCGCAATAGGGACCGCGGGCGAGTGCGTCCGCGCCACGGAGGGAGCTATTCCACCGCTATCACTATCAGCGTGGCATCGTCCTGGGGACGGTCGTCGCAGTGTTGCAGTACCGCGGAAGTCAGCAGGCGGTGCAGGCTGTCGGCGCCAAGCTGGCGGTTAGCGGCAGCTAGTTGCACCAGCGCTTCATCTCCAAACTCTTCGCCCTTCTGGTCAAAAGCTTCTATCATCCCGTCGGTGAAAAGCAGCAGCCGGTCACCGGGGCGAAGCTGAATGGTCTGCTCGTGGTAACCCCAGCCTTCAAAGTATCCCAGCACAGCGTCATCGCTCTGCGGGCGCAGCATCGAGCCGTCTGCGCGCACCAGGATGGGGGGATTGTGGCCGGCATTGCAGCACAGCAGTCGGCGCTCTTTCCCGAGCAGGCAGGAGAAGAAGGAAACGAATTTACCTGGGGGCGCGATCTGGCAGAGGATACGGTTGAGCTCTTCGCAGACCGAGGCGGGAGGCTGGCCGCGCAACGCCCGCACCATGGCCTGCAGGCTGGACATCAGAAGGGCGGCGCCCGCACCCTTGCCGGCCACATCGGCGACGCATATAGCCGCTTCGCCGGTGCTGGTCTTGCTCACGTCGAAGTAATCGCCGCCCAGAGTACGTGCCGGGCGGGAACTGGCGCAGATCTTGTATCCCGGGAGCACCGGCATGGGTTGCGCCAGCAAGTGCTGCTGCACCTCTCTGGCATCGGTCATCTCCCGTTTCCACTCCCCGTTCTGGCGCAGCGCGCGCTGATGATCACTGATTTGCGCGCGCAGTGCCTCCAGCACCTGCTGGTTGTTCCACGGTTTCTGGATGAAGTCGCGGGCGCCGCGGCGCATAGCCTCGATGGCCAGTTCCATGTTGCCCCACGCTGTCATAACCACCAGAGGGACGTCATTTTCCATTCCCCGGATGCGCGTAAGCAGGTCCAGACCTTCACGACCGGAGGTTGTGTCCTGGGCGTAATTCAGGTCCATAAGCACCAGGTCATAGTCCCTGGTTTGCAGAGCAGACAGCACTTCGTTGGGGCGGGTGACCGCGTCGGTTTCATAACCTTCCTGCTTGAGCAGCAGGCGCAGCGCCTCCAGAACCATGCCCTGATCATCGGCCAGCAGGATCCGCGGCTTGTTGCCGGAACTAACCGAACTGTATTCAACCTGCATATCCTCGCCTCGCAGTGCGTGAAGGAGAGAGCATTCCCGGTACCAATCATGGAAAACACGGTAAGTGATTGATAACGAGGAATATATTGAGCGAGTGAGTGAATTGGACTAAGCCGCAATCGTTCGCTTTCGAACAGTGGTGTTCGGGCGTGAACAAGGCAGAAGCGCAGCTGTGAGCAACGCGAAAGTGGTGGTCTCAGTTCGCTTGCGCCGCCGTGGGTTATCGCCCGGCCTCTTCTCCATTCCGCGCTGTTTCCACTTCGCTGGCCAAAGAATCCAACAGCGCGGCCTCATCGGCAAGCACCCTGGCGACCACGGGAATGCCGGCATCGGCCTCCTGGTATTTTCTTTCCTCCAGCGGTTCGCGGATAGCCGGCAGCGTTTTTACGCCGTAGCCGGTGTAGGCTCCTGGCGCATAGATCTGGTGCTTGAACCAGGGGCGGTCGGGCAGGCCCTGCGCATCGGTGAGCAGACGTTCGCTGCGCAACAGCTTGGCGTTCAGGTCAGCCAAGGTAGCCTCAGGCAAATGCAAGCCACCGGCCGAGGCCGCCACCAGGGCCGTCTGATAATGCTGGGTGCTGCGGGTGAGCGCGGCGATGGCGTTCTCCAGAGGCGCGAAATTCAGGTAGGGCACCGGCGGCAGCGCCGGAGGCGGACCCATTGGTTGCTTGGGATCACTGACCGCCTGGTACATGCCTTCTTTGAGTTCCTGCTGCCGCTCTACAGCTTCCTTCTGGCGATCGGCCAACAGCTTTTCCAACTCGCCGGCATACCGATGAATCGTGTCCGCCATGTCGCTGAACTCGTATGGCAACAGGTCCGAATCCGCCAGGCGCATCACCGCGGTTCCGGCGGTTTGCGCCAGCGCCCGGCCATATACAAAGTTGGTGTCGGAAAAATGGGTGTACCAGTAAAAATCGTCGTAAATGGAGTGGTAGATGCCTCCTTCATCTTCGCCGCCAAAGCCGATGTCCACAGATGCGATTCCCAGGTGATCGAGGAAGGGAGCGTAATCGGAGCCATCGCCCAGGGCGCCAATACGGTTATCCGGTCGCTTGCGCACGTCGTCCCGTTCTTCCGGCTTGGCCCGCTCCTCCAGCGTCATGCGCCGCCTCTGCCATACCGACATGGGCGCCTTTTCCGGGTCCGGGATGTCGTGGGTGACAGTATTGATAAAGTGCTCCAGGCTGTGCGAGCCCGAGGCGTAAAAGAAGCCGCGCCCGTTGCTGTCGGAATTGATGTAGGCCACGGCATGCTGCCGCAGTTCGTCGGCGTGCTCCTCGGCCCACTCGGTCGAGCCTAGTAGTCCGGGCTCTTCGCCATCCCAGGAAGCGTAAATGATGGTGCGCTTGGGCTTCCAACCCTGCTTCAGAAGTTCGCCCAAGGCGCGCGCTTCTTCCAGTTCCGCCACCTGGCCAGAGATGGGATCTTCAGCGCCATTCACCCAGGCGTCGTGGTGGTTACCGCGCAGCACCCATTGATCGGGATAGGTGGAACCGGGAAGTTTCGCGATCACGTCGTACACAGGCTTGATCTCCCAGTTCTGTTTCACGATGAGGTGCGCTTTGGCCTCACCCGGACCGATGTGGTAGGTGATGGGCAGCGAACCGCGCCACTCCTTCGGCGCCACCCTGCCGGTCATGGCGGCCAACAGCGGCTGAGCGTCAGCGTAAGAAATGGGCAGTACCGGAATTTTCAAAATGGTTGGCGCATCCTTGATGGCCAGGCGCTTGGCTGCGGGCATAGCGCCTACCCCCGGAGTGAGCGGGTCGCCAGGGTATTGGGTGTCCATAACCGAGCCGCGCTGCACCCCTTCGGGAGGACGCAGACCTCCTTGGGGAAAGACGTCGCCATTGGCGTAACCGTCCTGCTGCGGGTCGGAGTAAATGATGCACCCCACGGCGCCGTGTTCCCATGCCACCTTGGGCTTGATTCCACGCCAGGAGCGGCCATAACGCGCGATGACGATGGCGCCCTTCACCGAAATGCCCATGCGGTCCAGCAGTTCGTAATCCTCACGCAGCCCGTAATTCACATAGACCAGAGGGCCGGTGACGTCGCCATCGCCGGAATATGCGTTGTAGGTGGGGAGCTGCTCGGATTGCTGATTGGAGGTGGGGTCAACAGCAACCGGCGGCTCCTGCAGCTTGGCCGTGAAGTGGGTGGGAGCGATCAATTCCACCAGCCGTTGCTTGGGAGTGGGGAAGAGCACGTCGAAGGCTTCGATGTGCGCCTGCCAACCCCATTGCTGGTAGTGGGCAAGGAGCCATTCCGCGTTCTGTTTGTCGTAAGGCGAGCCTACGTTGTGGGGACGGGCGCTCAGCAGTTGCATGTTGGCACGCAGGATGTTGGGGTCGGGAATGGCGCGAAATTTGGTCTCCCACTGGTCCTCGGCGCGCGAGTGCGCCGCCGAATAGCCATAAAGAGGCGCTGTGTGGTCGTTAACGTCGGCGGCAAAAAGCAGTGTGGAACAAAGCGCAAGAAAGACCCAGTAACGCCGGGCAGGCATGAATCCTCCTCAATGTGAGGTGAAGAGAAGCGGGAATCATATCGTAGGGCGAAAGGAGTTCACAAATCAGGCAGAGCGCGGCAGGGGCGGCACGCAACCCGGCCCACACACAAAAGTACCGTTCGGGTAACCTGTTTCCGGAGTCTTGCACAACAAAAAACACCTTCAGGCACTGTCGGGTTTCGGCCTTTGCTCCTGCGCGCCACTTCGAATTCCCTCTAACCTCCAGTGGACTGGGAGGTTGTCCCAGCATGATTACAGCAGTCACCGGAGGCTAGTTGCGACTACGGAACAGGTAACGCGCGCAAGTGTAACTGAAGGCACATGGAGTGGATTACTGGCGGCAGATGCCGAAGTGGGAGAGATTGCGTACGCTGTGGCCCGTTCTGGGAGGGTTGCAGATGCTGCATCGCGCGCACTACCGGCATACCGTCGCTATGTGGACGGGTGTTCTGTTCTGCTTGTTGCTGGGACAATCCTTTGGCGCAAGCTTCAAGGCCTTCGGCCCGCAGACTTTTACGCGTGGTAAGGGGGGACCGTGGGCGCAGAGCGTGCCGTTTTCGGTGAAGAACCCGGAAGCCCATTACACGCTGTACGTGGTGAACGGGGCTGGCGGGCGGCCGGTGGACAGCGCGGAAGTTCGAATCAACGGGATGGTGGTTCTGCGGGAACATGATTTCGATGACCACCGCCACGCCATGGCCAAGGCAGTGATCCTGCAGAGCTCCAACGTTCTGTCGGTGGAGCTGCGTTCTGATCCGGGTGGAGCTATCAGTGTAGAAATTCTGGGTTTGGATGACGATCCGCCCACCATCACCGCGTCGGTTTCACCCCAGCCCAATGCGAACGGCTGGAACAATACGCCGGTCACCGTCAGCTTCACTTGCAGCGACGCCTACATGGACGTGTCCTGCCCGCCGCCGGTGACTTGGGATACCCAGGGAGCCAATCAGATTGTGAGCGGCACGGCCACGGATGCGGCGGGCCAGACCGCCACGACCAGTGTGACTTTGAATCTAGACCTGACCCCTCCGGTCATCTCCGCGGTGGCTACGCCGGCCCCGAACTCGGCGGGATGGAACAATACCGCCGTCACGGTTAATTTTTCCTGCAGCGATTCGCTTTCAGGCGTGGCGGTTTGCCCCTCGCCGGTTACGGTTGCAAGCGATGGCGTGAGCCAGGTCAACGGTACCGCCGTAGATAAAGCGGGGAACTCCAGTCAGACGACTGCCTTTGTCAGTGTAGACACCACTTCTCCGCTGGTGTCCATTTCTTCGCCCGCCAACGGCAGCAACGTTTCCAGCAGTTCGCTGGCGGTGAGCGGTTCGGTGAGCGACGCGAGCTCGGGTGTCGCCGGCGTGCTGTGCGATGGAGCTGTGGCCAGCTTCAGCGGTGGCGCGTTCACCTGTAATCTAACGCTCAATAGCGGAAGCAATACAGTGCAGGTGGTGGCGACGGATGCGGCGGGGAACAGCGCCTCGGCCAGCGCCAGCGTGACGTTCAGCGCTCCTCCCACCAACGATCCTCCGCCTCCGCCGCCCGGCTTGAATCCTCCGCCGACTCAGATTCTGATTACACCCAGCGTTATTACCATGGCAGTGGGCGAGCGGCGTTCCGTTTCCGCTACTGACAATCTCGGGCGCAGCATACCGGCCAGCTGGACCGTGGATAACGGCTCCGTGCTGCAGCTGAATGCGGACGGCAGCATGGTGGCGCTGGCCCCGGGCACGGCGACCGTGACCGCCACCTATCAGCAGCTGACCGCCCAGGAGCTGATTACAGTCAGCGCCTCCGGCCCGCTGGCGGTTGACACCGAACGCTGGGAGCTGCAGCCGTTGGACGTGAACAACGACTGGATCAACAACTTCGTGGCGGCGCAGCCCATCGCTCCCGGATCGCCCGACCTGTACGTTCTGGAAGGCACGCCCACCGGCACTCTGGCGCGTGCCCTGGCCGGCGACGGCCACCAGTTGTGGAGCACGCCATTGCTGTCCAGTTCGGTCACTTCGAACACCGCTTTTCTGTGGGATAACCAGCAGTTGCAGGCGGGAACTCCGGATGGCGGGCTGGCGGTGCTGGACAGCCAGGTATTTGATGGCGGCAGCTTCAATTATTCGCAGTACTCGGTCATTAAAGTGGATGCAGGCTCGCAGGCTGTAGCCTGGACCTACAACAGCCCCAGCATGCTGGATTCGGTGCTGGCGGTCCATCCCGATGGTGACGTTTATGCTGTGCAGACCAGCAACAGCAGCGCCACCGCTTCCGCCGCGGTGCTGGTGCTGAATGGAGCGACAGGTCAGGTGAAATTCACCATCCCGCTGCCGCTCTCGTCGCAAACCTACCAAAACACGGGCTACGGCGCGTCCAATAATCTGGTATGCCAGCCAGGCGGTACAGTTGTGGTGCAGAGCTTGCCCAATCATGGACAGCTTGCGGTATTGCCGGACGGTAACGCGTACCTGGAGGTAGAAGCTACCAGCACGGTCTTGGATGGATGCAGTAATTTCACGACCGTAAGCTACTCCGACAACCTGGGCGTGCTGCAGGTGCAGACCTCCGGCGCCAGCACTCTGACCGGTCTGGAACAGTTCAACGACCTCGTGACGCAGACACATGGCCAGCCAGGGCAGGTGTTGCCGGACGGCCAGGGCGGACTGCTGGCGGGGTGGAACAAGCAGGTGACCGCCAGTTCCAGCAATCAGGCCTACATCTCGCACCTGCTGAACGCGGCGAAAACCGACTATGCCCTGCCGTGGATGTCTAATTTCTCCATTACCTTTGCGATGGTGCTGGGCGAGCAGGGAACGGTTTTCGCGCAACAGGGCTCGTTCTCTGGCCAGGTCCTGGCTTTTCACGTGAACAGCGGGGTGGCGACGACGATTACCACCAGTAACGAGCAGATCGTGAGCTCCCTTGCGGGCGGCGGCGCGGTTTTGGCAGATAGGAACCAAATCCAGTTCGCGGACGCGAGCGGGAACACCGCCGTGCTTTCGGACGCCCTGGGCATGTCGCCGCTAAGCCAATACGCGGGCGCGACCTGGCTGGGTTTTTCCAATAACGATAGTTCGCTGGAAGCAGCGGTCGGTCCGGCGCTGCAGGCAGGCGTAACCAGCTGGCCGATGCTGGCGGGCAACATTACGGAACAGCAGGCACCCCCGGTGCCGTTCTTGCGCCACTTCCTGCCTCTGCAACCGAGCGGGCAATATGGGGTGACGCAATTTGAGTCCGATATGCAGCAGGCCGCGCCTGGCGCCAATTTGTACTATGCGACGAGCCAGGCGAGCGTGGCCAGCTTCCTGGAGCAATTGGACAGCCCGAATGATGCCGTAGCATTCCTGGGCAATGCGCTGAACTTTGACTTCAGCGGCGGGCCGCAGTCGGTTGGTTTGTGCTTCTCCTCCGATTGCCTGGAGAAAACCGCGAGCGCCAGCGATCCGAACTACACCCTGGTCTCGGTGGCGGGTCTGACCACGAACTGGGTGGACGCTTACTTGCTAGCGGGCAAGGCCAAGGTGGTGTTCGTGGCTTCGGCGGATAACGGCGCCATCTTTGAAGAGCTGTGGGGAATTGATGCGACAACCGCGCACCAGGCGCTGATTGTGCCGCCTTCGTCGAACGTAAGCTTGCAGCAGGCGGCACAGGTGTGGGTAGCCATTGCCCAGAACCTGGTGGCGGGTCAGACGGTGCAGAACGCGGTGGCCAATGCCAACGCGCAGCTGAGCACAGCGTGGATGGTAGTGGGCGACGGCACGGTCCGCATCAAGGCTGTTCAGTAGGCGGGAGCGCCTGCTGATCGCGGACCGGGAGCCGAGGGTGCAGGGCGGCGGGTTGGCTGTGAGAAGCCAATTGGAGCGGCTGGTCCTACGCCTGCCCGGCTCGGTCCGCAGTCTCGTCCAGGTGGAAGCTCGCGCTTAACAGCACTGGAATCAGGGTGAGCGGAAAGAGGTACACCGCAATCTCCGGGGCCGCGGCCAGGGCCGTGGCTTCATGTTGCAGGGGATGGCGCAAAACAACCACCGCAAAAACCACAGCCAAAGCCAACAGCCACTGCCAGAGCAGTCCATTGAATGCCAGCAACCAGCCGAAACCGGCAAACAGGCTTCTCGGCCGCAGCGCTAAGCCGGAAGAGAACAGCCATAGAACCGCGGGAATGAGCAGCACCAGGTTGTACTTGGATGCTCCCGCATTAGGCGCAAGCAGGGTCGGCACCAGCAAGGCCGACACCAGCAGGAAATTGAAGTGCTGCGAACCGGGCTCATGTTGTCGGAAGCGCCAGAACAGGAGAAGCACCAGGCACACGGCAACGCCGGCAACCACCAGCCCCGTCCTCGCCCCTAGAATGGCGCCCAGCATCGAGGGTCGCACGTAGGCGACATAACGCTGCGTGGCCTGCCGCCAAAAGCCCAGCCAGCCCGGCAACAGAAGTTCAGCCCCCGCCAGCAGCAGGGCCTGGGTGACGGCAAATCCGGCCATTAGATTCTTTCGCTCGCGCCAGCGGCTGAAGCTCCACACAGCCAGTCCCATCAAGAGCACGAACACCAGCTGCGGCTTAATGGTGGCGCACGCCAGCAGTACACCGGCGAAAAAGAGGCGCTTGCCGGCGAGCAGTGCCATGCTCGCGGCCAGGAGGGCCGCCACCAGCAGCGTGAGTTGTTGCAGGTGAAGACCGTCAAGAACGGGATAGCTGGCTATCGCGGCCAGAAGCGCGAGCACCGTCGAGCTTGCATTCAGGCGCAGCCGCAGGGCACGCGACCACAAGAAAACGCTGGCACCGGTGATGACGAACAGGATAATGCCGAAGAGAAGGCGCACAGTTGGAAAGGAGAAGCTCAACGACGGCGCGAGCAGAAAAACCACGTACAGGGGATAGGCAAAGCTTTCTTGGTCAGAGGGCTCCCCACGGTTGGAGGTATCCAGAGGCCGGCCGTAGAAGCCGCGCTGGATGTCACGGGTCATCTCTGGGCTGTAAGGGTTGCGGCCATGCAGCAGAAGTTCGCGGGCTCCCAGCCAGCGCGGGTAGAGGTCAGACCAGTTGCCGGCAGCGGCATTGGCCAGGCGGAAATCCTTCTGGCGCATCGGCAGGAGCAGGCCGTAGTAATAATAGGTCATGCTCAGGCCGAGCAGAAGCGCGACCGCGAGCAGCACGGGTTGGGAGCGAAGAATCTTCACCTGTTCAATTCCGCCACTCTCGCCCAGCATACGGCACCCAGCGCACGTGGAAGTAGCCATATCTTGTCCGAGGTGGTATCCGGGCCGGCACCATCCTTGACGGATACTGCTGGATCAGGACCCGACAGCAGCTATAATCCCGAGAGCGTGGCCTCCGCATCTCCTTCCCAGCAGACAGCGAATCAACCCGAACCCTCGGTCGGGCGGCATTCATGGCGGGAATGGCGATTCTTGCTTTTTCTGGGGCTGGTGCTGGTGCCGTGCTTCTGGCAAGAGCGAATCCAGGCCGGCGATCTATCCAGCCATCTCTATAACTCCTGGCTGGCATTGCAGATCAACAGCGGCACGATTCGCGGTCTCTTTATCGCCCGGCAATCGTCGAATATTGCCTTTGATTGGCTGTTGACGTGGCTTCTGGCCGCTTTCGGGGCCGGCGCGGCTCAACGCATAGCGGTTTCCCTGTGCATCCTGGTCTTTTCCGGCGGCACGTTTGCATTCATTTCTGCTGCTTCGGACCGCCGTCCCTGGTTTCTGACGCCCTGTATTGCGGTGCTGGCGTATGGCTTCGTCTTGCACATCGGCTTTTTCAATTTCTATTTGTCGCTGGGAATTTGTTTGTGGTTCCTGGCTGCATTCTGGAACGGGACGACTGCCCGGCGAGCCGCGGTTGCCCCTTTGCTGATATTGGCATGGCTCGGACATCCGTTACCTGTCGTGTGGGCGGCGGGAGCTGCTGCCTACCTGGTTATTGCGCGGCACCTCTCCCCCAGGCGACAACTTTATCTGCTGGGGGCGAGCTTGGCCGCAGTATTAGCTATCCAGCAGTTTCTCTTTGCTCGCTTTCACGCGGTTTGGTCGCCCTTCCAGATATTTGGCGCGACCGGCGCAGATCAGGCGTTTGTGTATGGACCCAAATACTTGACTGTGATGGCGGGGCTGCTGCTGCTGTGGCTGGTGTGGTTGCGGCGAATACTAAAGGCCGTTGGCCCCCGGCTTTGCCTGCAGATTCCGACACAGCTGCTGTTGTTGACCGCGGCCGGAGTCGCGCTAATCCCTTCGCGCATTGATTTTCCCGAGTACGGCCACGCACTGGTGTATGTGGCTGACCGCATGTCTCTGCCTGCGGGAGTGCTGCTATGCACAGTGTTGGCGCAGGTGCGGGTGCGCCGGGCAGACGTTGTGGTCCTGGCAGCAATCAGCGCACTTTTCTTCAGCTTTTTATATGCCGACCACTACCGGGAAAACCGCAAAGAAGATCAAGTCCAGGCGCTGGTGCACCGGGAGATTCCGCCCCGCGCTCGTGTGGTGTTCCTGTCCGCTAAAAAGAATTTGCGCTTCGACCCCCTTCTGCACCTCATGGACCGGGTGTGCCTGGACTACTGCTACAGCTACGCCAATTATGAGCCGTCCACCGGGTTATTCCGCGTCCGCGTCGCGGAGAATAACGGCATTGTGGTTACCAGCTACAAGGATTCCTATCAATTGGGCACGGGAGATTATATGGTGCGGCCGCAAGACCTCCCGCTATACCAGGTGGAGGCCTGCCAACGTGGAGCGGAGGAGTATTGTGTGCGCGAGCTGCGGGCGGGCGAAACCAACGGTCATAAGGGACTTAGAAAATAGATAGATTTTGTTTTCTACGCTGCATGGGTTAACCTTCTACTCCCTTCCTGCGGGGAAATCGGTTGGCAAAGTTGAGGTTGCAAACGCGGGATCTTGAAGGCGGAAGTGTGCCCGGGGATGGCGCCAACCGGCGAGGAGCGATATGCGACGGCTGATTCTTTTCTCTCTGCTGCTGGTGCTCATGGCTGCGCCGCTGGGCGCCGACGAACCTCTGCTGCAGGGATTCACGAAATCATCCTCCGCCGGAGAGCGGCAATGGGAACAGAAATTTCGCGCCCTGCCCAGCCCGCAGCTCATGCGCGACTACATGCAGCGCCTGAGCGCGCGGCCTCACCACGTGGGCTCGCCCTACGACAAGGCCAATGCGGAGTGGATACTTTCCAAGTTCAAGGAGTTTGGCTGGGACGCCCACATCGAAACTTTCGATGTCTTGTTTCCCACCCCCAAGGAGCGGCTGGTGGAAATGGTTGAGCCCACCAAATTCACCGCCAGGCTGCAGGAACCCCCGGTGGCCGGGGATCCCACATCCGGCCAGACCAGCGAGCAGCTGCCTACCTATAACGCCTACTCCATTGATGGCGACGTGACCGCGCCGCTCGTGTTCGTGAATTACGGCTTGCCGGAAGACTATGACCACCTGCAGCGCCTGGGTGTCTCGGTTAAAGGCGCCATCGTCATTGCCAAGTACGGGCATTCCTGGCGAGGAATCAAGCCCAAGGTGGCCGGCGAACATGGGGCGCTCGGCTGCATTATCTATTCCGACCCGCGCGACGATGGCTACTTTGAAGACAACGTGTTTCCTGAAGGGCCGACGCGCCCGGCGGAGGGCGTACAGCGCGGCAGCGTCATGGATTTTGCGGCATCCAATCCCGGTGATCCCCTGACCCCCGGCATTGGCGCCACCCCGAACGCAAAGCGGCTTTCGGTGAAGGAAGCACCCAGCATCAGCAAAATTCCCGTGCTGCCCATTTCCTATGGCGACGCGCAGCCCCTGCTGGCGGCGCTGCGAGGGCCGGTGGCACCCGAATCGTGGCGCGGTTCGCTTCCCATCACTTACCACGTTGGGGCGGGGCCGGCAAAGGTCCATTTGGTTGTGAAATCCAACTGGGACATCAAACCGGTGAACGACGTGATTGCCAAAGTCTCCGGTTCTATTCAACCCGACGATTGGATCGTGCGCGGCAACCACCACGATGGATGGGTGAACGGCGCCGACGACCCCATCTCCGCACAGGTTGCGCTGCTGGAGGAGGCGCGCTCATTGGGGCAGCTGCTAAAACAGGGCTGGAGGCCCAAGCGCACCATCATCTATGCCGCCTGGGACGGGGAAGAGCCTATGCTGCTGGGCTCGACAGAATGGGCGGAAGAGCATGCCGACGAATTGCGGCAACACGCGGTGGCCTATATCAACACCGACGGCAACGGCCGTGGCTACCTGATGCTCGAGGGCTCGCACACGCTGGAACACTTTATGAACGGCGTGGCGCGGGACATCCAGGATCCGGAGAGCGGCGTCTCGGTGTGGCAGCGTGATGAGCTGCACAGCATCGCTCAGGCCAAGAGCGATGAAGACCGCAAGAAGATTCGCGACCGCGCCGACCTGCGCATGGCAGCTTTGGGTTCGGGGACCGATTACACCACGTTTGAGGATCACCTGGGAGTGGCCAGCCTGAACCTGGGGTACGGCGGGGAGGACCCGGACGCCGGCATCTATCACTCCATTTACGATGATTTCTACTGGTACACGCACTTCTCTGACACCAATTTCGTGTACGGGCGGGCGCTGTCGCAGACCGTCGGCACGGCGGTGATGCGCCTGGCGGACGCCGATCTGCTGCCCTTCGACTTCACAGATTTTGCCGACACTATGCAGCTCTACCTTACGCAGCTGAAAAAGCTGGCGCAGGATAAGCGTAGCGAAGCCATAGAGCGCGACCGCGAGCTGGACGAAGGTTTGTTCCACGCCATCAACGACCCGCGCCGGCCCACCGTGGCCCCACCCCGCGAGCCGGTGCCGCCCTATTTAAATTTTGCGCCCCTGGAAAACGCCGTGGCCCAGCTCAACCACAGCGCGCAGCGCTATCAGGAGGCGTTGCAGAAGGCGTGGGCTTCGCCGCAAGGGGTGTCCGCGGCCACCCTGGCTGACTTGAATCACAAAATGATGGACAGCGAGCGCCGGCTGACCGACGATGCCGGGCTGCCCCGGCGTCCCTGGTACAAGCACATGATTTACGC
>DATJEH010000143.1:0-17978 GCA_035496875.1 Terriglobales bacterium
CAGCCTGATCGGCGCCCAAGCCAAGGAGATCGTTTTCACCTCCGGCGCCACCGAAAGCGACAACCTGGCCATCACCGGGGTAGCCGCCGCATGCCGCGGCAAAGGCGACCACATCATCACCGTGGTCACCGAGCACAAGGCCGTGCTCGATACCTGCCGCCACCTGGAGAAGGCCGGCTTCCAGGTCACGTACCTGCCGGTGGGCAAGGATGGGCTGCTGAACCTGGACGAGTTGCGGCGGGCGATCACCGACAAGACCATCCTGGTGACGGTGATGGCGGCGAACAACGAAATTGGGGTGCTGCAGCCGCTGGCCGAGATTGGCCGGATCTGCCGCGAGCGCGGCGTGCTGTTCCACTCTGATGCCGCGCAGGGTGCGGGCAAGATCCCCATCCAGGTGGACCAACTCAATCTCGACCTGCTCTCCATCTCCGGGCATAAGCTTTACGGCCCCAAAGGTGTGGGCGCGCTGTATGTGCGCAGCAAGCCGCAGGCGTGCGTGGCGCCTATCATCCATGGCGGCGGGCACGAGCACGGTATGCGCTCCGGCACGCTGAATGTGACCGGCATCGTGGGGCTGGGGAAGGCGTGCGAAATCTGCGCCCAGGATATGGAAGAAGAAAACCAGCGTTTGGGCGGCCTGCGCAACCGCCTGAAAGATGCCATTCTGGCCAGGCTCGAGGATGTGCACGTAAATGGCAGCCTGGAGCATCGCCTGCCCGGCAACCTGAACCTGGCTTTCGGCCACGTGGATGCCGAGGCGCTGCAGATGGGCCTGCGGGATGTAGCGGTTTCCAGCGGCTCGGCCTGTTCCTCAGCCTCGATTGCGCCCTCGCACGTGCTGAAGGCGATAGCCATGCCGGAGAACTACGCCGCCATCCGCTTCGGCATTGGCCGCTTCAATACCGAGGCGGAGGTGGATTACGTGGCCGAGCGCATCTGCAAAACGGTGGAAAGTCTGCGGGAGTTATCTCCGGAGTTGGAGTCTAAGTGAAGGAGTCAGGGCTCAGGGCTCAGGAGTCAGCGGGCGGGAGGTTTTGCTGACTCCTGACTACTTTCTCAATGGATAACTACAATTCCCACCCCCACGGAATCCAGGTAACAGCCAAGGCATTGGCCGAGATCCACGCGGCATTGCGCAGAGACAGCATTTCGCCCCAGCAGGGCGGCATGCGGTTGAAAGTTGAGGGTGGAGGCTGCGCCGGCCTGACCTGCCAGGCGCTGGTCGAGGCGGCTCCCGGCGAGCGTGACCGCATTCTGCAAGCGGACGGTGCGCGCCTGTTCCTCGATCCCCGGTCGTTCATCTTTCTCTTCGAATCCACGCTCGACTACCAGGAAACTCCGCCCACGGGGTTCGTCGTGAAATCCAAACACGGCACCAACGGCTTCTGCGGGTGCCCTTCCGGCAAGCCGAATTCCTGATCAATCGCAATTCCGTATCCACCACAAAGGACACAGAGGGAGCGCTAGGTACTGGGTACTCTAGCCTGCTACAATCGCGCCGCGTCGAGCAAGCCGAATTCAGCCGCGGCGGAAAGCGTTCGTCCTATGCGATCTCTAATTGAAATTTTTCTGCTGGCGTCATTAAGCGGCGTGCCGGGGCTGGCGTTAGTTAAAGCCACACCGGATAAACCGGTGGCCGAGAGCGCCGCCACAAAAGAAGTGCGGCTATTGAATGAACAGGAAGTGCAGGCAATGCTGCATGGGGATGCCGATACCATGGCTCGGCTGTGGTCGGATGATTTGGTGGTCAGCAATCCGCTCAACAAGTTGGTGGATAAGAAACAGGTTCTGGACATGGTGAGGTCGGGGTTCCTGGCGTTTACCTCCTACGAGCGGAAAATCGAATACATCCGCGACTACGGCAATACCGTGATTGTGGCGGGCAACGAGACGCTCGTATTCAGCGGAAAGATGCCGAATGCCGGGAACACTCAGCACCTCCGCTTCACCGGGATTTGGATGAAGCAGCACGGGCGCTGGCAGGAGGTAGCCCGCCATGCCAACATTGTGCCTCAGCAAGAGTCACGGCCCTGATCACACGCAGTGCACTGAGTCTGGACCCAATGCCTGACATTCTCCCTGGCCAACAGCGCGAGCACCTGTTGAAAGCGGCGCGCCAGACTATGGCCCGCGCTTATGCCCCATATTCCAAATTTCTGGTGGGCGCTGCCATCCTTACCGAATTGGGGGAAGTGTTTACCGGATGTAACGTGGAGAACGCCTCTTACGGGCTGACCATATGCGCCGAGCGGACGGCCATATTCTCCGCGGTGGCCCACTCCGGCGCCGAGAATGTCCGCATTCGCGCCATTGCGGTGACCACGCCGGAAGATGTGGCCTGCTCTCCCTGCGGCGCCTGCCGACAGGTGATCTGGGAATTTGGGCCGAACGCAGTGGTGCTGTTCCGCTCCCAGGAAGGGTGGAAGGAAACGCCCATTCGCGATCTGCTGCCGGAGGGCTTTCTGCTGCTGTGAGCCACTCCTCGCCCAGCCTGGTGTCCTTCCGCGCGGTGGACGCCATTCGCAGGAAGCGCGACGCGCAGGAGCACACGCGCGAAGAAATCGAACAACTGGTTTCCGCCTACACTCGGGGACAAATTCCCGACTATCAAGTGGCGGCCTGGCTCATGGCCGTGGTGCTGAAGGGCATGACGCGCGCTGAGACCGCCGCCCTTACCGAAGCCATGCTGCACTCGGGCGAGGTGCTGGACCTCTCGTCACTGCCCGGGGTGAAGGTGGACAAGCACTCCACCGGCGGCGTGGGCGATAAGACCTCGTTGGTGCTGGCGCCGGTGGCGGCGGCAGGGGGCCTGCTTGTGCCCATGATCAGCGGGCGCGGCCTGGGCCACACCGGCGGCACGCTGGACAAGCTGGAAGCCATTCCGGGCTTCAATGTCAATCTTGCCTTGCCGGAATTTTTGCGTGTGTTGCGGCAGTGCGGCTGCGCCATGATCGGGCAGACGGCGGAGATCGCCCCCGCGGACAAGAAGCTCTACGCCCTGCGCGACGTGACCGCCACGGTGGAGAGCCCTTACCTGATCTGCGCCTCCATCATGAGCAAGAAGCTGGCGGAGGGCATAGACGCGCTGGTGCTCGACGTCAAGACCGGCAGCGGCGCCTTCATGAAAAAGCAGGAAGACGCCGCGTTCCTGGCGGAGTTGATGGTCGAAACCGGGCAGCGCATGGGCAAGAAGGTAGTCGCCCTGCTCACCGACATGGACCAACCTTTGGGCCGCAAGGTGGGCAACGCGCTCGAAGTGGAGGAATGTGTGGAGGTCCTGCGCGGGGAAGGGCCGGATGACCTGCGTCAGCTTTGTTTGGAGTTGTGCGGCTGGATGTTTCTGGTGGGCGGGGCGAGCGCCAGCAAGGATGCGGGCATGAAGCAGGCGGCTGAGATCATTGCCACAGGCCGCGGGCTGGAGAAATTCCGCGAGATGGTGGGCCTGCAGGGGGGCGATGCGCGGGTGGTGGACGATCCCGCTCGCCTGCCGCAGGCGCGGCACAAAACCGAGGTGCTCAGTCCGGGGAATGGGTTTGTGGCCGCGATGCAGTGCGAGCAGGTCGGAATCGCCGGCATGATGCTGGGCGGGGGACGGGAAAAGAAGGAAGACAGCATAGACCCGGCGGTCGGCCTGGTCCTTCACAAGAAGGTGGGCGAGCGCGTGGTCCGGGGCGAGCCGCTATGCACCGTTCATTACAATTCCGAAACGCGGGTGGAAGCGGCACGGAAGCTGGTCGAGGCGAGTTACCGGATCGCCGACCAGCCTGCTTCTTCCGTCCGGCCGCTTGTTCATGGTTTGATTTGCGGAACAGAAAACGAGGGTAGCTGAAATGGGGCGTTTTACCGGCATCCTGGGACTGCTGACCATGCTCTCCCTGGCATTTATTTTCTCCACCAACCGCCGCGCCATCCGCTACAAGACGGTGGGTTGGGGCCTGGGCCTGCAGTTCGCCTTCGCCGTGCTGGTGCTGCGCTGGGAGGTGGGAAGAAGAATTTTCCAGGTGATCGGCGATTACGTCACCAGACTGCTGTCCTATTCTTTTGCCGGCTCGGAGTTTGTTTTTGGAGAACTGGGCAAGAAAAGTTCGCACCTGGGCATGTATTTCGCCTTCCAGGTACTGCCCACCATCATTTTCATCGCCGCATTTTTTGCCGTGCTCTATCACTACGGCATCATGCAGTTCATCATTCGCCAGGCAGCGCGGGTGATGACGCGCTTTATGGGCGCCAGCGGGGCGGAATCGCTGAACGTGGCGGCCAGCATTTTCATGGGGCAAACGGAGGCGCCCCTGACCATCCGGCCCTACCTGCCGGACGTGACCCGCTCCGAGCTGATGACCATCATGACCAGCGGCATGGCGCACGTTTCCGGCGGCATCATGGCCGCCTACATCATGTTCGGCATTGACGCCAAGGCGCTGCTCAGCGCCGTGATCATGACCGCACCCGGGACTATTCTGATTTCGAAAATGCTGGTGCCGGAGACGGAGAAGCCCCTCACCGCCGGCAAAGTCGAACTGGCGGAGGCGGAGGACAAGAGCGAAAACGCGATTGGAGCCATAGCACGCGGCACTACCGATGGCCTCTATCTGGCGCTCAACGTGGCCGCCATGCTCATTTCCTTTCTGGCGCTGATTGCGCTCTGCAACGGCATTCTGGGCGGTATTCACAACGGGCTGGCTCACGTGGGGTTCACCCACTTTCCTGAGAGCCTGCAAACCATTTTCGGAACTATCTTTGCTCCCATTGCCTGGGTCATCGGCGTGCCCTGGAAGGACTGCATGGCCGTCGGCAACCTTCTGGGCACGCGCATGGTGATGAACGAACTGGTGGCGTTTTCTCTCCTGGGACCGCAGAAGGCGGTGCTGGCCCAACGCTCCTTCACGATTGCGACTTTTGCCCTCACCGGGTTCGCCAACTTCAGTTCCATCGGCATTCAGATTGGAGGGATAGGCGCGCTCGCCCCCAATAAGAAGGGCGAGCTGGCGCGGCTGGGCCTGAGAGCCATGCTGGCCGGGACCATGGCCAACCTGATGTCGGCCTCCATTGCGGGCATGCTGCTGTGACCGCCCTACCCAAGATTCGTCTATCTCTGATAAGCTTGTTCGCCGTTTGGCCAGACCCTCGTCATGTTTCCTCGCGCCTTCCACTACCATCGCGCCGGCTCGCTGAAGGAAGCCGCCACCCTGCTGGCGCAGTTGGGCCCTGAGGCCAAGTTGCTGGCCGGCGGGCAGAGCCTGGTCCCGCTCATGAAGCTGCGCTTTGCCAGCCCTCAGCACCTGGTGGACTTAAACTTTGTGCCGGGGGCGGCATACGTAAAGCAGGATGGAGGTGGGCTGCGCATCGGGGCGCTCACCAGCCACACCGACATTGAAGATTCGCACGCCGCGGCCGTTATTCCCATCCTGCACGACTGCGCAGCGGGCATTGCCGACGTGCAGATTCGCAACCGCGGTACCATCGGCGGATCGCTGGCGGAAGCGGACCCCAGCGGCGACTGGACGCCCGTGCTGCTTACCCTGGGTGCCGAGGTGCGGTGTCTTTCACCGAAGGGCGAGCGCACAGTGCCCATTTCAAAATTTGTTGTGGATGCCTACACCAGCGCGCTGGCCGATGACGAGTTGATCAGCGAGATTGTGATCAAAACGCCGCCCAAGGGCAGTGGCGGCGCGTACCTGGCGTTCAAGCGCTCGGCGCCGGTCTATGCCAGCGCCAGCGCGGCGGTGCGACTCGCGATGGAAGACGGGGTTTGCCGGGATGCCGCCATCGTGCTGGGCGCGGTGGGCCTGACCCCGGTGCAGGCGGTGGAGGCGGAAGCGGTGTTGCGCAATAACCAGGTGACCGCGAAGACCATCGAAGCTGCGGCCGAGGCGGCGCGGGCCGCTGCCGATCCGCAGCCCGACATGCGCGGTTCGGCCGAGTACAAGCGGCAGTTGGTGACGGCGCTGGTCAAACGCGCCCTGGAAGTCGCGCTCAAACGGGCGCGCGGCGAGAGGGTGGAACTGGGACACATCTATGCCTGAGCCAGAGCAACTGGTTTCGGTCCGGGTGAAGGTCAACGGCAAGGAGCACAAGCTGCAGGTGGAGCCGCGCCTGCTGCTGGTGGAGTTGCTGCGTGAGAACCTGGACCTGACCGGCACGCACGTCGGCTGCGATACCAGCTACTGCGGAGCCTGTACGGTGCTGCTGAACGGCAGGGCTGTCAAGTCCTGCACCGTGCTCGCGGTTCATGCGGATGGCGGCGAAGTGCTCACGGTCGAGGGTCTGGCCAAAAACGGCGAACTGCATCCCATTCAGAAGGCTTTTGGCGATGCTTACGGCCTGCAGTGCGGGTATTGCACACCTGGGCTGCTGATCTCCACCTACCAGCTGCTGCAGCACAACTCTAATCCCAGCGAGAAGGACATCCGCAAGGCGATTGCCGGCAACACCTGCCGCTGCACCGGCTACCAGAACGTCTTCAAGGCGATTAAGGCTGCGGCCAAGGGAGCATAAGACATGGCAATCAAATTTGGGGGAGAGTTCGAAGTCAAGCGCAGCCCGGAAGAGGTGTACGACTTCCTCACCAACCCGGAGAAGTTCGGGCCGCTGCTGCCGGATTTCAAAGGCATGTCGGTGCAGGACCCCACCCACTTCACGGTCAAGGTGAACGTAGGCGTCTCCTACATCAAGGGCACGGCCGAAGTAAAAATGGCGCTGGCGGAAGCGGCTAGGCCCGGGCGGGCCAAATACACCGGTCAAGGCAGCGTCCCGGGCGGGGGAGCGAACATCGTTGCCGGTTTCGACTTGAGCGGAGCCAATGGCGGCACCAAGGTAGCTTGGGCGGGCGAGGCACAGGTGTTTGGCAAACTTGCTTCCATTGCCGGCGGACTTCTGGAGCCGCTGGGCAAAAAGAATGTGCAGAAGCTGATTGACTCCCTGCAGGCGGCTCTGAGCGGGACGGGAGCGGTTTCAGCGGCGGCGCCGGCGCAAGCGCCCCCTCCGGATGGCGATGTCACGAAGTTGGCTGGCTAGCTGAATAGCTGACTGGCTAATTAGCTTGTCCAAGCTAGTCAGCTAAGAGCTAGTCGGCTTATTACAACCTTCCATCTATGGCCGAACACGACAAAAGCGACGGGCAGAAGCGCTGGGTAGGGCAGCGTGTGCCGCGCAAGGAAGAAGGGCGGCTGCTGCGCGGCCAGGGCAAGTTCATTGACGATATCAAGCTGCGCGAAATGCTCTATCTGGCCTTCGTGCGCTCCCCTTACGCCCACGCCCGCATTGCCAACGTGAACACCGGGGCGGCGGAGGCTCTGCCGGGAGTGGTGGCAGTGTTGACCGGCCACGAAGTCGAGTCGCTCACCAGCCCTTTCATCGAGATCGGCCCCGACCAGTGCCAGAAAATCGCCGATTATCCTATGGCCGGCAGCAAGGCGCGCTTTCAGGGCGAACCGGTGGCGGCGGTGGTGGCGGAAACGCCGCGCCTGGCCGAGGATGCCGCGGAACTGGTGCAGGTGGATTATGAGCCGCTGCCCGCGGTTGTGGATGCGGAAGAGGCGGAGAAGAACGAGAGCATTCTGCATGAGAGCGCCGGCACCAACGTGGTTTGGCGCGGCGTTTTCGAGTATGGCGACGTGGAGAAGGCCTTCCGCGAAGCCGCTAACGTGGTGGAGATTGACCGCCTGCACTTCCACCGCTTCTCCAGCACGCCGCTGGAGCCCAACGTGGTCATCGCCCAGTGGGACAACAAAGATGGCCGCCTCTACTACTGGTGCAACAATTCCTTTCCCTCGTTTGCCATCCAGTTCCTGGCGCCGCACCTGGGCATTCATATTGACCAGATCCGTGTGCAGACCTTCGACATCGGCGGCAGCTTTGGCATCAAGATCACCAACTACACCCAGATGGCGGTGTGCGCGCTGGCTTCTCGCAAATGCGGCGGGCGGCCCATCAAGTGGGTGGAGACGCGCACCGAGCACATGCTCTCCAGCGCCCACGGTAACGAGCGTACGTTTCTGAACACGCGCGTAGCCCTGGACAAGAATGGCGTCATCACCGCTATTGACTCGCGCCATGTTGATGACTGCGGCGCTTACCCACGTTACGAGCCCCTGGGTTGCGTGATCTGGTCGCAGGTGTTTCCCGGCGTGTACCGCTTCAAGAACGCAAAGATTGATTTCACCCAGGTGGTGACCAACAAGTGCCCGGTGGGTCCGAATCGCGGCTACTCGCGCATGCAGCACCTGTGGTTCCTGGAACGGGTGTGCGACATCTGCGCCCACGAGCTCAAAATTCCCGCGGACGAGATGCGCCTGCGCAACTACGTTCGTCCGGAGGAGATGCCTTACACCACGCCCAATGGCTGCGTGTACGATTCTGGCAATTACCCCAAGATGCTGGAGCTGGCCAAAAAGCTGATTGGGTGGGACGAATGGCGGCGCAAACAGGCGGAAGGGCGCCGGGATGGGCGGCTGATCGGCATCGGCATCGGCACCACCCTGGATTCCGGCACCAACAATTTTGGGCAATCGCAGATCGTAAATCCCTACGCGCCCTTTTCCGGCAACTCGCAGGGCGCCAACGTCAAGCTCGATATCTATGGCGAAATTGTGGTGGCGGTCGGCTCCTGTCCGCAGGGCCAGGGACATGAAACCACGGCGGCGCAGATTGTGGCGGACGTGCTCAACGTCACGCCCGACCTGATCACGGTGCGCACCGGGTTCGACACCGAGCGCAACGTGCACACCGGCTTTTCCGGCACCTACGCCAGCCAGTTCGCGGTGTCGGGGCTGTCGGCCGTACACGGAGCCGCACAAAAGCTGAAAAAAGAAATGCGGCGCCTGGCGGCTTTCGCCCTCAACGCGAAAGAGGACGAACTGGAGTTCGGGATCGGGGCGCAGGGGCCGGAGGTGCGGGTGCGCGGCGCCGAGCGCAGTATTCCCTACGGCGGACTGGCGAACATCGTCAACGTGAACAGCGCGGTGCTGCCCGAAGAACTGTACGAAGTCACTTTGAACTGCCGCTATATCTGGCGTGCCCCCTTTCATGTACCCGACAAGGCCAAGAAGTACGGCAATCTGACCCTGACCTATGCTTCACAGCTGCACATTGCGGTGCTGGAGGTGGACCGCGACACCTGTGTGCCCCGCATTCTCGACTACGTGGCGGTGGACGACTGCGGCACCGTGATCAACCCGCCCATCGTGGAAGGCCAGGTGTATGGCGCGACGGCGCACGGGATCGGCGCAGCGCTGATGGAGGGCTGCTTCTATGACGAGGTGGGCAATATGCTGACCTCCACCTTCAGCGATTACACGCCCATTACGGCGGTCAACATGCCACACGTAAAGTTTGGCGACATTCAGACTCCCTCGCCGCACAGCTTCAATGGCGCCAAGGGAATGGGCGAAGGCGGGGCGGCGCCCATTCATACGCTTTCTGCCGCGCTGCAGGACGCGCTGTTCGACCAGGGCATTATCATTGATGATTCGTTCAACAACGGCGATCGCGTTTTCCGTTTGATGCAGCGGGCGGGCACGAGCAAGAAGCCGGCGCGGGTAAAGCCGCGCGCGGTGCCGGCGTAGCGCCTGCCCGAGCGCTAAGAGCCGGCAGCCAGGAGCCAGCAGCTATCCAGCGCGTTTGCATCATCGGTTGCGGCGCCATCGGCAGTTTGTACGCCGCGCACCTGGCGCGGGTGGCCGAGGTTTACGCCTTTGTGCGAAGGCGCGAGCATGCCGAGGCGCTCAACCGCCATGGCTTGCGGGTGACCAGCACGTCACCGGCGCACAACTTCACGGCCAAGCTGCAGGCGAGCGCTAATCCGCGTGAGTTGCCGCCCTTCGACCTGGGGATTGTGGCCTGCAAGGCGACGCAGACGGAAGAAGCCTTTGCTCCGGTGGGTCACCTGTTCGACAAAGGCGCGGTGATTTCGGCGCAGAACGGTCTGGGCAGCGAGGAAATAATCGCCGCACACACGCGTGGTGGCGTAATCCGCGGCACCACCTTCATGAGCGGCACACGGCACAGCGACACGCACGTGCAGTACGAGCTCGACACCGCCACCTGGATCGGGCCCTTTGAGCCGCGGGGGACGCCTTTCCCTGTGGTGCAGCAGGCGGCACAGTTGATCGTGGCCGGAGGTCTGAAGGCGGAAGCGCTGCAAGATGCGCGTCCGGCGCAATGGTCGAAGCTGATCTTCAATTCGTCGGTAAATGCGGCCTCGGCGCTGACCGAGTTGCCGCACTCGCCGCATTTTTCGGCGGAGCGCGAGTTCTCCGACCTCGGCCACCTGCTGCACGCGTTAATTGAAGAAGGCAAGACCGTAGCCGCAGCCGTGGGAGTTGAGCTGCACGAGGATCCCTGGGAGATGAACAAGATCGGGGCGCAGACCAATCATCCTCCGTCCATGCTCTACGACATTCGACATCATCTGCCGACGGAGGTTGACTTCCTGTGCGGCGCGATTGCCCGCGAAGCACAGCGCGGCGGCGCTCCCGCGCCGCTTCATACCGCCATGTACCGGCTGATTAAAGCCAAGGAAGCGTCATGGAATTTTACCGAGGAGAACCGTGCCGTCGGTGCAACAAAGGTCCCAGCAAGTACTGGACAGGAGGACACGTGAAATCGCCTGCACTGCATTCAGCGGGGCTATTGCTGGTGGTTATCGCCATTTCTTCCGTCGCGCAAAGCAAAACGTCGGCGCAGCGTTATGCAGGGACCTGGCATGCGCGTTTTCAAGGCAAAACCTTTACCACGCTGAAGCTCGTGGCCAGGGACAATCAACTGACCGGCTCGATGACCGGCGCCAACATCAATATGGACAAGGATGGGAACTTGACCTCGGCCGAGGGAACGGGCGACGACAGCCAGATCAGCGATGTTAAGCTCACCGGAGATACTCTCTTCTTTACAACGAAAAACGAGGATACCGCGGAGGTTATCAACTGGAAGATGCGTCTGACCAACGAACACGAAGGTGAGTTGCTCCTGTTACTGCCGGAGCAGCATCCACGGATCCCAACTCCTCGCCCGTGGAGAATCGTTCGCGCGTTCAGCAAACCCTGACATGCCCTATCCCATTGACAAACCGAAGCTCGACCGCATGCGCGCCCTGATGAAGGAGCGCGGCCTGAGCGCGCTGGTGGTGCGTGCGCCCGACAATGTTCTTTATCTCACCAACTATTGGTGCATGAAGGGCTACGACGCGGTGGTGTTCCCGCGCGAGGGTGAGCCTACGCTCATCGCATTGGAGCCGCAGCAGGCCGACGCCGAGCGCAACTCCTGGACCAGGGACCTGCGCCTGTTCAAGGGCTACGACGAGCGCGACCCTCGGCCGCCGCAGTACCGCGCCCTGGATGTTGCCTTGCAGGTGATCCGCGAGCGCGATCTGGGCGACAAGGTCGGCCTGGAACTCAACATGGGCACGCAGAGCGCCGATCGCATGGTGGGCGAGCCCACCACGCCAACGCAAACATTCTTTGACGCCTTCAAGAAAGTCGCCCGCGAAGTGGTGGATGGCACCCCGGTGCTGGTGGAAGCCCGCGCCATCAAGACAGCGCAGGAGATCGAGCGCATGCGCCTGGCCAACGAACTGGCGGCGCTGGCCATGGAGCACACCCGCGAGCACATGCGCCCGGGCATGAGGGAGAGCGAAGTCGGCGCCATGTACGAGGGCTATGTGCACAGCATCGGCGTGGGCTACCAGGGCAAGGTGGAGATGGCGCGCGCCTTCACCCTGGTGTGGTCGGGCCCGGGCATTCGCACCTTCACCGCAACCGGCGACCGTTCCATCCAGAAGAACGAGCCTACGCTGTTCGAAATCTGGGTGTGCGCCGACGGCTACTGGACTGATTTAACCAAGAACGCCTGCCCCGGCGAACTGACTAGGGACTACCAGAAGCTGCTGGAGCTCTTGCTGAAGGTGTTCAACGAGGCGGTTAGCTATGCCCGCGAGGGTGCTGATTTTCCCGGACTGGACCGGCTGATTCGCGCCCGCATCGCCGAGGGTGGCTATCCCGGGCAGCCTTCGCACCCCATCTGCCACGGCGTGGGGGCGCGGGCGCATGAACCGCCCTATGCCCACCAGGCGGGCACAGGCACGATGCGCAAAGGCATGGTGCTGGCCATCGAGCCGGGAATTTATTGGCCGCAGGGTGGAGGATTGCGCCTGGAGGACAATTTCCTCATTACCGACAAGGGAAGCGAGAAGTTGTGTACGTATCCCGATGACTTTCGGCTCGCAGGCAGCTGAATAGCTGTCTGGCTGACTAGCTACTTAGCTCACCACCAACTTCATTCGCCGCGGATGAACGCGGATGAGCACCGGGTTGAGTGAGTTCTGGATTTGGTCTCCACCCAAACGCTTGGGAAGGCAGCTAGTCAGCTATGGCTAGATAGCTAGCCAGCCAGTCATCTAGCCAGCTATACTGCAACCCGCTTCTCGACTGAAACAATCTCATGGCTGCCCCGCAAAAGAAAGAATCGGGCATTCCCGCCAAGCTGGCCGAGCGCATTCTGGCCGAGGTGGACGAGCAGCAGATCGTCTCCATGTGCTGCGACGTCATTAACATTCCCAGCCCCACCGGCGAAGAAGGGCGCATGGCGGAGTACATGAAGGCGGCCCTGGACGCGCTCGGCCTGAACGTGACCTGGCAAGAGGTGGAGGAAGGCCGGGCCAACGTGATCGGGCGCTGGGAGGGCGAAGGCGAGGGCAAGAGCCTGATGTTCAACGGCCACATGGATACCTCCAACACCGGCGATGAGCCCTTCCTCACCGGCCTGGGCTACAAGCCCAAGGCCGTGATCAAGGGGGGAATGATTTACGGCCTTGGCATCTACAACATGAAAGGCGCGCTGGTGTGCTACACGCACGCGGTGCGCGCGCTGAAGCGGGCCGGTGTGAAACTGCAGGGCGACCTCATCCTCGGCGCCGTGGCCGGGGAAATCGAAAAAACCCAGTGGGGAGAGTACAAGGGCAGGCAGTATCGCGGCTATGGCGTAGGTACGCATTACATGGTGAACCACGGCGTGCTGCCTGACATGTGCATTCTGGGCGAACCCACCGACATGAACGTGGTGCTGGAGCACTTTGGCTCGCTCTGGGTGCGGATTTCCACGCACGGCATTTACGTGCACAGCGCCTTCGCTGAAGGACGGGCGCAGAAAACTTCCACCCGCCGGATGAAGGATGTGCTGGACGCGGTGGTGAACTGGACAGAGCAGTGGGAGAAGAAGACCGCGTACGGCGGGCACCAGGGCGTGGCCAACATTGGCTGCCTGCAGGCGGGGTATCCCTGGCGCGTGAGCCGCACGCCCGAGCGGTCCGATCTGTTTCTCGATCTGCGCGTGCCGCCCACCATGACGCTGCAGCAGGCGCGGCGCGAGGCGCGCGCCCTGTTCCGTGACCTGCAGAAGAAATACCCCGAGTACGGCCTGGAATTCGAAACTTTCGTCTCCGTTCCCGGGGCCGCGATTGCCGCGGACCATCCCATGGTGAAAGCGATCGAGGCCAACCACCAGCGGATCACAGGCAAGCCCGCCGGACACGATACCGTGCTGTGGTGCTCAGACGCCTCGGTGATGACGCGTTTTGCCATTGATACGGTGAATTATGGTCCTTCCAGCGGGCCGCGAGACGCGGAGGGCGAGAAGGTGGATATCAAGACGCTCGTGGAGATCACCAAGATTTATGCTTTGACCGCCGCCGAGTTGTGCGGCGCGCATCTGTAACGGGTTTACGCTGAAGATCACTACATAGCTGCCTGGCTGACTAGCTGCTGGCTAGGAAGCTTGCCAGCCAGTTATCTGGGGACACATTTGCCGAGCCAAAAGGAAATCGCCCGCCGTTACGCCACGCTGCGCTCCGCCATGCAGGCTGAGGGCCTGGAGGCGCTTATCGTTTGCGGCAACCAGTACGCCGGCTTCGAGGGTGCGGTGCTCTATACCTCCGGCTTCGAAATCGTGCACCGCTACGTTTATGTCCTGCTGCCGCTGAAGGGCGAACCCACGCTGGTGTTTCCCGCGGAAGCGCGCTGGATAGGCGACAAGACCAAACCCTGGGTGCGGGACCAGGCGTGGCCCGCGGTTCCCGGCCAGTGGCTGCGCGAGCGCGCGCAGGACCAGGGCTGGAAACGCTTAGGCGTGTACGGCATGAACTTCACCATGGCGGTGCGCGATTACCGTGAACTGGCGCAGGGGCCGTTTGAGCTGGTTCCTTTTGATTTCCAGTTCGACATGGCGCGCGCCGTCAAAAGCGAAGAAGAGCTGGCGGAAGTGCGCGACGCCATGGACATCATCCTCGACGGCTTCTGGGCGCTGGTAGAAGCCTACCGGCCGGGAAAGACCGAAGCCGAGATCATGGCGCCGGCGGTGGCGCGCTTTTTTGCCCGCGGCGCCGGGCCGCGCATGATGAACATTCTGCTTTCCGGAGAGCATGGCGAGGCGGAAGCATCGTTCAAAGTCCCGGGACACCGCCTGGTGCGCGCCGATGACCTGCTGCTCTATTCGCTGGAAATCACCGGAGCTGGCGGCTACTGGGTGGAGTTTTCGAGGGCGCTCATTAGCGGGAAGCCCAGTCCGCGCACTCAGGCCATGGCCGACGCCTATCCGGAGGCGCTGGAGGCCGCGCGCAAACTGATGCGCGAAGGCGAACTGGCCAGCACCGTGCATCGCGCCGTAGCTGATACCTTCGCTCGCCATGGCTTCGCCCTGGGGCACCTTTCCGGACACTCCATTGGCGCGACCATGATTGAACACCCGGCTATTGGCGGAAAGAGCGAGGTGTCATTGCGCGAAAACATGATTTTTTCGCTTCATCCGCAGGTAGTGGACAAAGATGGCAAGGTTTGCCTGTATACGCAGGACACGTATCGCATCGGCAAGACCGAGGGTGAGTGCCTGGCGGATGTGCCCTGGAAGTTTTTCAGTGGCAAGGAAACCCGCAGTTCAGTAGCGACGAGGTAGTTGGTAGTTAGAAGCTGTCAGTTGGTGGTTAGCTATTAGAGTGCGGCTTCAGCCGCTGCGGCACAAGTTGATCTACTAACTACATACTGAGAACTGAGAACTGCATGAGAATCTGCATTGTTGGTTGCGGCGCCGTGGGCAGCCTGTTTGCCGCGCACCTGGCGCGCTCCGGGCAGCACGAGGTCTGGGCGTACGACGTGTGGAAGCCGCACGTGGAGGCCATCCGCCAGAGCGGCCTGCGCCTTTCCGGCGCGGCGGATTTTACCGCCCGGCTCAAGGCCAGCAGCGACGCGGCGGAGATTCCGCGCTGCGACTACGGGATTGTGGCCACCAAGAGCATCCATACCCGCTCCGCCATCGCCCAGGCGGCGCGGGTTTTCGATGAGAACAGCGCCGTGTGCTCGGTGCAGAATGGAGTGGGCAACGAAGAGATCATCGCCGAGCATGTCAAATACGTGATCCGAGGCACGACCTTTCCCGCCGGCCACCCCATTGAGCCTGGTCATATCGGCTACGACATCAAGGGCGATACCTGGATCGGCCCCTTTGAGCCTACGAACACCCCCATGCAGCGCGTGGAAGAACTGGCAGCCATGCTCACGAGTTCGGGCATGAACACCATCCCGCTCAAAGACGCGCGCGGGGCGCAATGGACCAAGCTGATCTTCAACGCTTCCACCAACCCTGTGGGGGCGCTCACTCTGCTGCACCATGGTGCGGCCACGTTTCTGCCGCCGACCGGACAATTGTTCAAAGACTTGATTGAGGAAGGTAAGGCGGTGGCCAAGGCGCTCGGCATTACGCTGCACGGAGAACCTTGGGACCTGGTCATGAAAGGCGCTAACGCGCCCGGCCAGCACAAAGCCAGCATGCTGCAGGATGTGCTGGCCAAGCGGCAGACGGAAGTGGATTTCATGAACGGCGCCATCGTGCAGTGGGGCGGGAAGACGGGCGTGCCTACCCCGCTGAATAAAGCCATGTGGGCGCTGATCAAGGGCCTGGAGCGTTCGTGGGAAGAAGAGCGGGAGCAAACCCGGAAGTCGGGAGTCGGTAGCCGGTAGTCGGACCGCGGACAGGCGCACGCGCCACAAAGACCTTGTCAAGATCATACGGGCGTTATTTGGCACGCAATCTGTTGTCGGCACAACGAAATATATTTTCCGGATAACTGTCCAAAATATACCGCCTGAATTGCTATTCTGAGATTAGAGGGGAAGAAGGGACCCGCATGAGCGTTCCGTTCCGCATTGGAGTGCTGCAGTTGAGCATGGAGCCGCTGGAGGAAACGGTGGGCATGGCCAAGGCCTGCGAAGCGGCGGGTTTTGACGCCTTCTGGTTGGCGGAAGCCTATCCCTGGTGGCGCAAGCACGCCATGGAGGCGCGTTCCTCGACCTCGCTGACCGCCATCATCGCCCGCGAGACCCATCGCATTCCCATCGGCTGGGGCATCATTTCGCCCTACACGCGCCATCCGGTGCAGATCGCCATGGAGGCGCGGGTGATGCAGGAGGTTGCGGGCGAAGGCCGGTTCCTGCTCGGCCTGGGGGCTTCCAAAATCTTCATGAAGGAGATCGGGGAAGGCGAGAAGGGCAAAGAGGCGTCCCCGGCGGTGGTGATGCGGGAAAGCGTCGAAATTATCAAAGCGGTGCTGGCGGGCAAGGCGCTGGACTACCAGGGCAAGGCCTTCACCGCCATGGTGCCGCCGCTGCAGGATGAGGCGGAGACCCCGCGCTGGATGCCGCCTACCTTCATCGGGGCCACCGGGCCGGTGCTGCAGCGCCTGGCGGGCTCACATTATGACGGCCTGCTTACCGCCAGCATCACCACGCCGGGTTTCGTCCGCTACTCGCGCCAGAACCTGGACGAGGGCGCGAAAAAGGCGGGACGCGACCCGGAGACGCTGGAGCTGGGCTCGGTGGTGGTGGGCAGCATCGGCAAGGACAGGCAGACGGGCCGCGAAGGCGCGCGCGAGATGGCGGCTATGTACCTGGCCAACAAGGTGCAGAACATTCGCGGCTCCGCGGACATGATCCTGCAGAACGCGAAATTGACGTTCGAGGAAATTCAGCCTATCGCCGATGCCATGGAGCGCTGGGGCCGTACCGCCGCGGCTCGCGCCGTGACCGACGACATTCTGCGCAAGGTTTGCCCGATTGCCGGGACGCCGGACGATTGTATTGCGGCCATTGAGCGATACCGCGAGGCGGGATGCACCCACATTCTGCTGGAGCTTTGGGGCGAGGACCGCGAATCTCAGGCCAAGCTCTTCGGGGAAGCGGTTTTGCCGCATTTTAAGGGCGTGGCCGCGGCGGCGAGGGAATAGCCGCGGAAACACAGAGGCGCGGAGATTGCCGGGAATTCAAGCCGGAAATGCAAGGTCCTTCGACACCCGCTCATCTCGCTACGCCCAACTCGCGCTCGCTCAGGATGACATGTTCATTTTTGTCGCGACAGTTCCGGCCACGATCTGGCGGAATTCGGCGTCGGTGAGCAGGCCGCGCTTGGCGATGGCGCGTTTTTTTACCTCAGCGAGAATGACGGGGCGGGCGTCGGTGGGGATTTCCAGGCCCAACTCGCGGGCCTTCAAGTCAATGCTGTCGAGGCCGCTCTTCTTGCCGAGCACAATACGGCGCTCGGCCCCGACCAGGCGGGCGGAATAGGGCTCAATCGCTTCCGGAATGTGGAACTGGCTGGCCACGGCGCCGCTTTCGCGGGTAAACAGGTTTTCGCCCACCAGCGGCTTCCAGGCCTCCAGTTCATAACCGGCAGCGCGGCATACCGCGTCTGAGACCTCGCGTACCTTAGTCAGGTCCATGGCCACGGGCACGTCGTAGAGGCAACGCAGAGCCAGGGCGATCTCGCAGATATCGGCATTGCCGGCGCGTTCGCCCATGCCATTGATGGTGCCCTGCACCCAGCTAGCGCCGCCGCGCACCGCGGCTATGGCCGAGGCCGTGCCCAGGCCAAAATCATTGTGCCCGTGCCAGTGCACCGGCACGCCGGGACCGGCCCAGCTGCAAACTTCACGGGTCAGA
>DATJEH010000144.1:0-3157 GCA_035496875.1 Terriglobales bacterium
CGGCATTGACCCCGCCATCCTGCCCCGCATCTTTGAGCCCTTTTTCACCACCAAGGAGAAGGGCAAGGGAACGGGGCTGGGGCTGGCCACCATCTACGGCATCGTCAAGCAAAGCGGGGGCCACATCACTGTGCACAGCGAGGCGGGGGTGGGCACGACCTTCAAGATTTTCCTGCCCCGGGTCCCGGCCGACGCGGCTGGTCTGGAGCCGGTTCCGCGCTCCTCCCGGCACTTGGACGGCAACGAGACCGTGTTGCTGGTGGAAGACGAGGATGCGGTGCGCGAGTCGGAGCGGGAGTACCTGGAGCAGCACGGTTACACCGTGCTGGCGGCGGCTAATGGCCCCGCCGCGCTAGAACTGGCGGCCAGTTGCGGCAGGCAAATTCAGCTCCTGGTCAGCGATGTGGTCATGCCCAAAATGAGCGGCAGCGAACTGGGCGAGCAGTTGGTGGCGAGGCGTCCGGGACTGAAGGTGCTCTACGTTTCCGGCTACGCCGAGAACACCGTCCTGCAACATGGGCTGGCGGATCTGGGCAGCAGATTTCTGCAAAAGCCTTTCACCCTGAAGGCGCTGGCCGCCAAGATTCGCGAGGTGCTGGATACCCCAAAGCCGGCGCCCGTGAGAGAGGACTGACTCATGGCGAGCCCCGCACAATCCCTTCCCCCGGACAACCGCTTAGGCCCACAGAGGGTAATGCCGCCCCATCCGGCGGAGGGGACTCGCGAAGCACCTCTTCCCGAGCCGGCGCCGGAGTCGCCACGCTGGCCGGAAGCGGTGATGACGCTCGCGGGTTCCTTGGGAGTGTTGCTGGGCGGGCTGGTGATTGCCGGCTGGCACACCGGCCACATTCTTTCTCCTCTTGCCTTTCGCCCCGAATCGGTGCCAGTGCGCTACAACGCCGGAGTCTGCTTCCTTTTTAGCGGCGCCGCCCTCCTGCTGCTGGCGCGCAGACGCATTGGGCTGGCGCGACTTGCGGCGGCCCCTCTGGCGCTGCTGGGATTGCTCACCTGCTGCGAGTACGTTTTCAGCTTGGACCTGGGAATTGATGAGCTGCTGATCCACAGCGGGCGAGTTTCGCCGCGCATGGCCCCCAACACGGCGCTGTGTTTCACCCTGCTAGGAAGCGCGCTGCTGCTGGCAGCGGGAAAAACGCGAACCCTACGCAACAGCGCACAGGCGGTAGTCGCGGCATCGGTCACGGCGTTGGCCCTGGCGGGCTTCATCGGCTACCTCGCCGACATTCCCACCGCCTATGGATGGGGCGGATTTACGCCCATGGCGGCGCCGACTGCGGCAGTAATGGCCGTGCTCGGCTTTGGGGTGATTGCCTTCGCCTGGCGGCAATCCGCGGCCGTTTCCGCCGCCATACCTGCCTGGTCGCCCCTGGTGGGCGGGTTGGGCCTGATGGCCGGTTCGGCCACCTTGTCGCAGGCATTGCATGCACTCCATCCGCGGCAATCGCTGGATACTCTGGCGCTGGTTGTGGGACTGGCGCAGGCGGCATTGCTTTACCTGGTACTGCACCTTCTGCGCAGCATGCGTGAGCGTGCGCTGCAACTGCGCCAGCTCAATAGCACCCTGCAGATCGAACTCGCGGAACGCGAGCGGGCCGAGCAGTCTCTGCGCTACAGCGAGAAACGCCATCGTGCACTGCTGACCGCCACTGCCCAAATAGTTTGGACCACTCCACCGGACGGCATGGTGGAGGACATGCCCATATGGCGGGACTACACCGGCCAGGCCCTGGAGCAGGTGCGCGGCTGGGGCTGGCTGGACGCGATCCATCCCGACGACCGGGAGCCCACGGCGGCGATCTGGGAGAGAGCGCTGGAGACGCGCAGTATCTACGAAACCGAATACCGCATACGGCGCGCCGATGGGCAATACCGCCACTTCGCCATTCGCGGCGTTCCCGTGCTCGAGGAGGACGGTCGCATTCGCGAGTGGGTGGGGGCCTGCAGCGACATTCACGAACGCAAGCAGATTGAAGACGAACTGCGCCGGCAGGCGGTGCTGCTCAATCTGGCCCACGATGCCATCATGGTGTCTGACCTGCAGTATCGCGTTGTGTTCTGGAGCCGGGGAGCCGAGGAAACCTATGGCTGGAACGCGAAGGAAGCGGTCGGCCGAATGGGTCCTGAGCTCCTTCAAACTGACTTCCCCGTGGCCCTGCCGGAAATTCGGGCAGCGGTGCACCAGCACGGCGAGTGGGAGGGCGAGCTCAAGCACCGCACCCGCGACGGCAGGACCATTATCGTGGCCAGCCGCTGGTCGCTGCAGCGCGACCACCATGGCGCTCCGGCCAGAATTCTGGAGATCAATCGCGACATTACCGAACGCAAACGATTGGAAGAGGAACTGCGTGCCCGGCAGGCGTATACGCGCTCGCTGATCGAATCCAGCCTCGATCCTCTGGTCACCATCGCTCCCGACGGCAAGATCACGGACGTGAACCGGGCCACCGAGGAGGTGACGGGAGTTGGCCGCGTGCATTTGGTGGGCAGTGACTTTTCCACTTACTTCACCGAACCGGAAAAAGCGCGCGCGGGCTACCAGCAGGTGTTCGCCGAAGGCCTGGTGGAAGATTATCCCCTGGCCATTCGACACCGCTCCGGGCAAGTAACCGAGGTCTTATACAACGCCTCGGTTTTCCGCAATGAGGCAGGCGAAGTGGAAGGCGTCTTTGCCGCCGCCCGCGATGTCACCGACCGCAAGCGACTGGAAGACAGCCTGCGCCAGCGCACCCTGGAGCTGGAAAACAGTGTGGCCGAACTGGAGGCTTTCAGCTACTCCGTGTCCCACGACTTGCGCGCTCCGCTGCGCAGTATTGACGGTTTCAGCCAGATCCTGCTGGAAGACTACCGCGACAAAGTAGACGCAGAAGGCCAGGACTGCCTGCGCCGCATCCGCGCGGCCAGCCAGAACATGGCGCAGCTGATTGATGCGCTGTTGCAGCTCTCGCGCGTCATGCGCAGCGAGCTGTCGCGGGAGCCGGTGGACCTGAGCATTCTGGCACTCGCCACCGCGGCGGTGATCCAGAAGGCCGATCCGGAACGGCGAGTGCGGTTCCATGTGGCCACCGGACTGCAAGCGCATGGCGATCGCCGTCTGCTGGGAGTAGCGCTGCAGAACCTGCTGCAGAATGCGTGGAAATTC
>DATJEH010000145.1:0-6283 GCA_035496875.1 Terriglobales bacterium
CGACGTGGGCGAATATATCGCCAAGTATCAGCTGACCATGGCGCGACTGCGCCTGGCCAAGCCGGGAGCGCTGGTCATGCACCCCGGTCCCATCATCCGCGGCATGGAGTTAAGCAGCGACGTGGCTGATTCTCCCCAGGCGGTAATCCGCGAGGAGGTGCGCAACGGCGTGTCCGTTCGCATGGCCATTCTGGCGCGTGCGCTGGGAAGAGGCGGTCGTTAGTCGTCGGTGGCTGGCTCTCGGTTATCGGTTCGTCGCCGCTCGGCGGTTAACCGTGTCATACACGAAGTAACAGCTCCGCGGAAATCTGACTGCATCTGCGGCAAGGAATTCAATGGTGGCGAAAGGGAACGACAAACCGGGGTCTCTGCTGATTCGAGGCGGGCGGGTGATTGACCCGCTGGCTCCAGTGGATGCCGAACTCGACGTGCTATTGCGCGATGGGAGGGTAGCGGAGGTGGCGCCGCCAAAAAAGATTCGCGGTGCGGCCAACGAGACTTTCGACGCCCGCGGGCTCATCGTCGCTCCCGGCTTTATAGACCTGCACGTGCACCTGCGCGAGCCCGGCCAAGCCTACAAGGAGACTATCGCCAGCGGCACAGCCGCCGCAGCCGCGGGCGGCTTCACCACGGTCTGCGCCATGCCCAATACGGTGCCGGTGAACGATTCGCCGGAAATCACCGCCTGGATGCTGCAGCCGGAGCGCGGCGCGGTGGTCAATGTCTTGCCCATCGCTGCCGCCACCCAGGGCAGCCTGGGAGAAAAGCTGACTGATTTCCGCGCCCTGCACCAGGCGGGAGCGGTGGGCTTCACCGACGACGGAAAGCCCATCCTTAACTCCGGAGTAATGCAGGAGGCATTGCGGCTCTCCGCCACACTGCATCTCCCCGTGATCCAGCACGCGGAGGACACACGCCAGACTGCGAGCTGCTCCATGCACGACGGTCCCACGGCCTTCCGCCTGGGCTTGAGAGGGATGCCGGTAGCGGCTGAAGCCAGCATCATCGAGCGCGATGTGCAGGCGGCGCAGGCCACCGGAGGGCACTACCACGTAGCCCACCTTTCGACGGCGGAGGCCCTCAAGGTGGTGCGCCGGGGCAAGCGCGCGCGGGCCCAGGTAACCTGCGAGACCACGCCTCACCATTTCGCGCTCACCGATGAGAATGTGGGCGAGTACAACACCAACTTCAAAATGAACCCGCCGCTGCGCTCGGCGGCCGACCGGGAGGCTTTGCAGGTTGCGCTGGCCGACGGCACAGTGGATGCCATCGCCACCGACCACGCCCCCCACGCCCTGCACGAGAAACAGGTGGAGTTCGAGCGTGCCGCCTTTGGCATTATCGGACTGGAGACCGCACTGGCTCTGGCCATCACCAAGCTCCACCGCGACCGTGGAGTGCCCCTGGGCCGGATTGTGGAGCTGTTCACGTCCGGGCCGGCTAGGGTGATCGGTCTGAAATCGCGCGGCAGCCTGCAGCGCGGCTATCACGCCGACGTGACCATCTTCGATCCCAAGGCGCGCTGGACTTACGACGTGCGCAAATCTCGCTCCCTGGCCCGCAACAGTCCCTTTGACGGCTGGCAATTCACGGGACGGGTGGTGGCGGCCATTGTAGCGGGGAAGATGGTTTACAGGGCCGGGTGAGCAACGGTTAAATAGAACAAGCGGTTAGCAATTAGTACTTAGCATTTAGCCGGTGAACCGCATCGCTCTCCCCGAAAATCTCCGGTCAACTGCCTCCGCGCCATCCAACTTTGAAGTGAACGTTTCAGGGACTAAATGCTAACTGCTAAAGGCCAAGGGCTGGCTTTTCCTTTTCCAACAAGCTGTGGAAAAGCTTGTGGATTCGCAGACCCCCGGCTAGTCAGATGACTTGAATTCATCAACTTACCCGGAGTGCAGCACTCCTGGAGCATGGCCTAAAGGTTGTAGATGCAACACCTTAGGCTTGCTGCGGGAATTGGCGCTCGGAGTGGTCGAGAGCCAGAAAATTTCGGGCAACCCGGCAGTTTTGCACAGAAAACCTAAACCACCACAAAGGACACGAAGGGACTGGCTTTGGGTCGTGGCCAGTTGTCAGGGCTGCTGTTCGTCCAGTTCCGCAGATTGGTATCGAAGAACCTAACTCGCGAATCCTTGGTGCCCTTCGTGTACTTTGTGGTGAAGGTTTTATTCGCTGGCGCGGGACTCGAAACGCGTGCTGCGCTTGATGAACGCCAAATCCACCTTGCCCGTGGGCCCGTTGCGCTGCTTGGCAATGATGAGCTCAGCCAGGCCCTCGAGGTCGGGATCGTCCTGCTTGTAGACTTCCTCGCGAAAGATGAAAGCCACCACGTCGGCGTCCTGCTCAATGGAGCCGGACTCGCGCAGGTCGGCGAGTTGCGGCCGGTGGTCGCCGCCGCGGCTTTCCGGGGCGCGGCTGAGCTGGGAAAGAGCGACCACGGGCACGCGCAGTTCCTTGGCCAGGCCCTTCAGGCCGCGGGAAATGGCGGAAACCTCCTGCGTGCGGTTTTCGAAACGCCTTCCGCCCAGGCCGCTGCCCGACATGAGCTGCAGGTAATCCACAATGATCAAGTCAAGCCGGCCCTGCGACTGCTGCAGACGGCGAGCCTTGGCCCGCATTTCGGAAAGCGAAATGCCAGGGGTGTCGTCAATGAAGATAGGCGACTCGCTCAGTTCACCCAGCGCGGTCACCAGCTTGGCATAGTCCTCGCGGCCGAGAAAGCCGGTGCGCATCTTGTGGGAGTCTACTCGGGCGTGGGAGCAGAGCAGGCGCAGCAGCAACGATTCGCGGGACATTTCCAGCGAAAACATGCCCACAACTTTTTTGTCGCGCACGGCGGCGTTTTCGGCGATGTTCATGGCGAAGGCGGTCTTGCCCATGGAAGGACGGGCAGCCACAATGATCAGGTCGGAGGGCTGCAGGCCGCTGGTCATGTTGTCGAAATCCACGAAATGGGTTTCCAGGCCGGTGATGCGCTGGCCGCGCTCGTAAAGGGCGTCGAGCGAACCGAAGGATTCCTTGACGATTTCGCGGACGTCGAGGAAGCCGCGGCCGATACGGTTTTCGGAGAGCTGGAAGATGGCGGCTTCGGCGGCGTCGAGGATCTCTTCCGCCGGGTCAGACTGCTCGGCGGCGCGGGCGATGGCGGTGTTGGCGGCATGAATCAGGCCGCGCAGAAGCGCCTTGTCGCGCACGATCTTGACGTAGTGCTCAATGTTGGGCCGGCGAGGCAGGCCGTCGGTGAGCGAGGTCATGTAAGCCACGCCGCCCACCGCCTCCACCTCGCGCCGGCGCGCCAGCTCTTCGGTAAGGGTGACCGTGTCAATGGGCCGGGAAGTTTCCGCCAGCTCCACCATGCGGGAATAAATGCGGCGGTGGGCGTCAAGGGCGAAATCGTCGGGGCGCAGGTGCTCGGCCGCCTGGTTATAGGCAAAGTTGTCGAGCAGGATGGCGCCCAGGATGGAGCGCTCGGCGTCAACGCTGGCGGGCAGCGTGCTTTCCAGGGTGTAGTCAGTGGTCGCCATGATGGGGAATCGGTGCGAAGAATGTAGCGCGGAAAGTGGTTGTGAGTGCGTGTGAATTGCGCGCGAAGAATTCGGAAATCAGGGACCAAATTTGCGGCCGCATGGCTTGACTCTGGAGAAGAAATTATGCGGCGAATAAAAAGCGAAGTCAACCGCTCTCTTGGTCATGCTGAGCAAGAATGCTCCATAAAGAGGCGCATCCGACTCGAAGACCCTTGCGTTTCCCGATACTATTCTTGGTCAGGAGACTGCGCGCCCGCTCATGTTGAAGCTGCTAGTTTGCTCCCTCGTTCTCGCCTGCGCTGCCACCGCCCAAGCCCCTCCCCCTACGCATACCCAGGTGGTGGTGCTGGGCACGGGCACGCCCGAACCTTATCCCGACCGCGCCGGCGCATCCGTGGCCATCGTGGTGAACGGCGCCGCCTACCTGGTGGATTGCGGGACGGGCGTGGTGAAGCGGGCGGAAGCGGCGGAGCAGAACGGCATCAAGGCGCTGAACGTCAAGAACCTGAAAATCGTCTTCCTCACCCACCTGCACACCGACCACACCCTGGGCTACCCCGACTTGATCTTCAGTCCCTGGGTCCTGCATCGCCGCGTCGCGCTCGAGGCTTACGGCCCGCGCGGACTCAAGAGCATGACCAGTCACATCCTTAAGGCCTGGCAGCAGGACATTCACGTGCGCACCACCGGCCTGGAGGAAGCCAATCACACCGGCTACAGAGTGGAGGTTCACGAGATCTCACCCGGCGTGGTTTATCAGGACCAGAATGTGAAGGTAACCGCGTTCCCGGTGAAACACGGCTCATGGAAGCAGGCTTTTGGCTACCGCTTCGACACGCCCGACCGCAGCATCGTGCTCTCCGGCGACACCGCGCCCACCGATGCCGTGGTCAAGGCCTGCAACGGCTGCGACGTTCTGCTGCACGAGGTTTACAACCCCAAAGGAGCGGAAATGCGGCAGGCGCACTGGCAGGAGTACTTCGCCGCCTTCCACACCTCGCCGCGGCAGTTGGGGGATATTGCCACGCGCGCCCATCCCAAACTGCTCGTCCTCTACCACCAGGTGCTGGAACATTTGCCGGAACAGGACCTGGTGGAGCAGGTGGGGCGCTACTATCAGGGTAAATTTGTGTCGGCGCACGATCTGGGCGTGTATTAGCTTCCGGGGTGCAGATTTAACGACGCCCTAAAGACTTGCGCTATGCGGCTATGCTGATTTCGTATTCCTCCGCGACCACGCCCGTTCCGGTGCAGGTTTGGCATTGACCGGTGCCGCAGCATTCTTCACACGCCGGCCGTTCTCCATTCAGGATTGGCAGGACGGTGCTGTCGAAAAGCCCGCCCAGTCCAGTGCCGTGGCACACTGAACACCTGCCATTCCCTTCTGGAGGGTCGCAAAAGATTCGGATGGAATCGCAATCAGGGCACTGAAGCATTGCACACCTCCGCGGTTGCTACGTGGTCCCGCCTGGATCGCCTGTAATGCTTTCACTGAGGGGGGAGGGCGTCAGTGATTCGGGTCACCGGCTGAAGTTTTCCGCAATCATCCACAATAAACGTCACAAACGCACAGGTTCTGCACAATGCGGCAGGGATTTGCTATTGCGGCCCGTGCGGGGCTCAGGCAAATTGCTGGCAATGCAGACGTGAGAGGTCCTGAGCGTTGAGCCAGAGCGTCGCAGAAAGCCAGCGGTTCCCGGCGGTTCCACGAGGGTTGAATTGCCGGAGGGTTCATTTTGGACCCGGGCGTTGCGGCTCCTGAAGTCCTGGAAACGGGACTGGACGGCTGGCAGAGCGGCCCGCGGGCTGGTAACCCGCGGACAGGTATGAGGCCTTCGGCATCCGCTGCGAATGCTGGAGATGCAACATACGCCTGAGCGCGCGAGCGCGCAGGAGAAACTTGGCCCAACGCGGACAGCACATCGGTGCGGTGACGGCCCCGCTGGCGTGCCGCAGGACGTTTCACCCAAACAATATGGCCCGGGTGGCTGGCCCGGGCCATATTTGTTTTTGCCCCTTCACCGCAGAGACACGGCTGGTGGCCCACTCAAGCCTTCTGTTGGCTTGAGTGGGACAAAGTCGACAGCGCGGTCAAAACAGGGCTCAAATTACTCCCAAACTGCCCCACTCAAGCCAACACAGCTTGAGTGGGCCACCGGCTTGCTTCGCTCAGGATGACATTCCTGGATGTTTGGGTGGATTGAACTACTCTTGGATTAAGGAAAAAAACAAGGGCCGCAGGTCGCAATGACCCGCGCCCCTTCTAAATGAATTATCCGCGTTCATCCGCGGCGGAAATGAAGTTCTCTGTGCCTCCGTGATGAAGAACGGAGCTAGTCGTGCACCCCATCCATAAAGGCGCGCAGCTTGCGCGAGCGTGAAGGATGGCGCAGCTTGCGCAGCGCCTTGGCCTCGATCTGGCGGATGCGCTCGCGGGTAACGGCAAACGACTGGCCTACTTCCTCCAGCGTGTGCTCGCTGCCATCCTCCAGGCCGAAGCGCATCTTGATCACCTTCTCCTCGCGTGCGGTCAGGGTGCGCAGCACCTGCGCCGTCTGCTCCTTCAGGTTGACGTTGATGACGGCGTCCGAAGGCGAAACCACGGCGCGATCCTCGATGAAATCGCCAAGATGCGAATCTTCCTCTTCGCCGATGGGCGTCTCCAGCGAGATGGGCTCCTGCGCGATCTTCAGCACCTTGCGCACCTTGGCCACAGGAATGTCCATGCGTTTGGCGATTTCTTCCGACGT
>DATJEH010000146.1:0-3647 GCA_035496875.1 Terriglobales bacterium
GTTGGCCAGGAGAATTCAAGAACGACAATGACCTCAACCCGGACGCGCCTTGCTTCTCTGTTCTTTCTAATCGCCCTGATCGCCGCCTTCACCATCTCCGCTTTCGCTGCCCCCGGCGAAACCGATGTCACCCGTGCCACCCTGAAAAATGGCCTGCGTGTCATCATCGTGCGCAACACCCTGGCCCCCGTGGTCACGGTGCAGGAAAATTATCTGGTGGGCGGCAATGAGACTCCTCCCGGTTTCCCGGGCATGGCGCACGCGCAGGAGCACATGGCTTTTCGCGGCTGCCAGGGTGTGAATGCCGATCAGACGGCTGCCATTTACGCTCAGCTCGGCGGCGAGGATAATGCCGATACCCAGCAGAACATTACGCAATACTTCTCCAGCGTAGCCGCTCAAAATCTGGATATCGTCCTGCACGTGGATTCGGCGTGCATGCGTGGAGTAGTCAATTCGCAGCAGGAGTGGGACAAGGAGCGCGGCGCCATCGAGCAGGAAGTCGCCCGCGACCTCTCCAATCCTACTTACAAATTCCTTACCCGGCTCAACCAGGATATTTTTGCCGGCACGCCCTACGAGCATGACGCGCTGGGCACCAAACCTTCTTTTGACGCTACTACCGGTGCCATGCTGCAGAAGTTCTACCGCGACTGGTATGCCCCCAATAACGCCATCTTGATCATCAGCGGCGATGTGGATCCCACGGCTACCCTGGCCCAGGTGAAGGCGCTCTACGAATCCATTCCCCGCCGTCCTCTGCCTCCACGGCCCAGCGTCAAGCTACAGCCGGTGAAGGCGGAGACTTTCACTCTGCCCAGCGATTATCCCTATACCCTGGCGATTGTCAGCTACCGCATGCCTGGCACCGACAGCAAAGATTTCGCCGCCACCCGCGTCCTCAGCGACGTCCTCAGCAGCCAGCGCGGCGACATTTATGCCCTGGTGCCGCAAGGCAAAGCGCTCGATGCCGGTTTCGAACTGGCGGAAGAATACCGCCAGGCCAGTGTCGGCTTCGCCTACGCCGTCTTACCCGCCAGCGCCGACCCGCAGCCCATCATTGCCGACTTGCAGCGAATTGTCGCCAACTACGCCAGCAAAGGGGTGCCCGCCGATCTGGTAGCCGCTTCCCGCAGGGCCGTGCTCGCTTCCAACGAGTTTGCCCGCAATTCCATTCCCGGGCTAGCCGATCTTTGGTCGGAAGCAGTAGCCGGAGAAGGCCGCACTTCCCCTCAGGAAGATGTGGACGCAGTGCAACAGGTCAATGTCGCCGACGTAAACCGCGCCGCTCAGTCTTATCTGCTGAATAATCGAGCCATAGTAGCCACGCTCAAGCCTCAGCCCTCGGGGGCGCCCGCAGCCGGCAAAGGCTTCGGTGGCACGGAGAAGCTCACCTCCTCGCCCACCAAGCCGGTACCGCTGCCGGTATGGGCCAAGTCTCTGCTCAACCCGCTTCAGCCTCCGAAATGGGACCTCTACCCCACCGACACCACTCTCTCTAACGGCATTCGCCTGATCGTGCAACCCGAGAAGTTGAGCTCCACCGTGACCGTGGTGGGACAGATTCGCACCGAGGCTGACCTGGAAACCCCGGCCGGCCGCGAAGGCGTGCAGGACGTCTTGAGCGGCCTGTTTTCTTATGGCACCACCACCCTGGACCGCCTCGCCTTTCAAAAAGCTCTGGACGATATTGCCGCCGATGAATCCGCGGGTCCAAGCTTCTCCGTAGAGGTATTAAAGAAATACTTTGATCGTGGGGTGCAATTACTTGCCGACAATGAACTTCATCCCGCCATACCTGAGCCAGCCTTCAAGGTGGTGAAGGCCCAAACTGCTGAGGCGGTGGCCGGCTTGCTCAACAGTCCCGGGTATCTGGCGGAGCGCGCTTTGGATTTTGGACTGCTGCCCAAGAACGATCCCGCTTTGCGCCATCCCACTCCCAAAACGGTTGGCGCCCTCACTCTCCAGGATGTGCATGGTTTTTACGACCGCGCCTACCGCCCCGACCTGACCACCATCGTAGTCATAGGCGATGTGACTACCGCTGAAGCCAAAATGGAGATCGAGAAGTGGTTTGGCTCCTGGAAGGCGGACGGGCCCAAGCCGCAGGTGGACCTGCCGTCCGTGCCGCCCAATAAGGCCTCGGCGACCAACGTTCCCGATCCCTCCCGTATCCAGGACCTGGTGGAGCTCTCGCAGGAGCTGCCCATGAACCGCTTCAATCCGGACTACTACGCCCTTGAGCTGGGCAATCACGTGCTCGGCGGCGGGTTTTATGCCACTCGCCTTTACCGCGACCTGCGCGAAAAGACGGGGCTGGTTTACACCGTTTCCAACCGCCTGGATGCGGGACGCACGCGCGCTGCTTTCACCGTTTCCTACGCCTGCGATCCTGGGAACGTGTCCAAAGCCCGCGCCATCGTGGAACGCGATCTTCGTGATATGCAGACCACCGCGCCCACTTCGGGAGAACTGCACCAGGCCAAGGCGCTTATTTTGCGGCAGATCCCGCTGGCAGAATCCAGCGAGGCCAGCATTGCGGGTGGCTTGCTGGGGCGCGCCGTGATTGGTCTGCCGCTGGACGAACCCGTCAAAGCCGCCGGCCTCTACTCCGCGCTTACCGGGGAGCAGGTGAAGGCCGCCTTTGCCAAGTGGATCAAGCCTCAGGACTTCGTGCAGGTGGTGAGGGGGCCCAAGCCACAATAGCTGTGGCGCGGGCGTGAAATCTTATAAGAAGTGTCATCCTGAGCGTAGCCGGGCGATTCCGCTTTGCGGGACCGCCCGGCGGAGTCGAAGGACCCCCGCGTTTTGCTGGTGCGGCAAAAGCCGTCTCCGGGAATTCTCCCGCTCCTTTGCTGCCTCAGCGCTGCAGCTGTATGGGCTGGCTGAGCTGAAAAGTCAGCACCGATTCGGCCGGCACCTTCACCTGCTTGCCCTTGGTCAGGACCTGCGCGCCCGCGCCGCCGGCGCCGCCCACCACTGCTCCGATGGCTGCGCCTTTGCCGCCGCCCGCCACGGCCCCGATCACTGTGCCCAGCAGCGCTCCGCCACCTACCATCTCGGCCGTTTTCTTGTTTTTCCCCAGCCCGCCAGTGCCTTGCTGGGTCACCGTGTTGGCGGAAACCAGGTAACGATGGCCGTTGATGGTGATGGAGCGCAGCGCCAATTCCGCCTGATATTCTCCCAGGGTCGGATTCTTCACGCTGGCAATGGTCAGCTGCACCGGCGCGCCCTTGGGCGCCAGAACGTTTCCATTCTGATCTTCAATGGTTCGCGCCACTTCGGCGGAGTAGGCTTTGCCCACGTCTGCCTGTGTCGCGTTAATGTTTTCGTTGGTTCGAATCATCAGTTGCGTGTCGGCCGGCAAAACGTCGGTCCTGCTGGTGCGCACCCGCTCCGGAGTTCGGGATACGTTTTGCGTAGTGTGGCTGGATGTGGAACTTGTGGAACTCTGATTGTTCTGGCTGGACGTATTCTGCCCGTAGGCGGTGGCTCCCAGCATCAATCCCGCCGCCAAAGCCAATGTCATACTCAGCTGCTTCACAGTCTGCCCTCCTTCGTCCCCACTTTTACAGTTTGAAGGCGGTTTGGTACGGGGAGTTGGACAGGACCTTAGTACTGTTCAGCATGGCCGGAGTTGCCGCTGT
>DATJEH010000147.1:0-5166 GCA_035496875.1 Terriglobales bacterium
TCGTCGTCGCACACCAGAATGTTACCCATGGCTCGGCCCTCCTCCCGCGCCTGCCGCCACGGCGCTCACCGCCGCCAGTTCAGGCTGCGCGGCACGGCCGCGCTCTTGCGGGCGCGCGCCTTCGGCCTCCACGTCAGGGCGGCGCAGCTGCAGCGAAAACACGGTTCCCTGGCCGGGCACCGAACGCACCATGATTTTTCCTTCGTGAGCCTGCACAATCTGATAAACGATGGCCAGCCCCAGCCCGGTGCCGCCCTCGAAGTGCCCCTGGAAGGGCTCAAAGATTTTTTCCATCTGCTGCTGGCTCAGGCCGTGGCCGTTATCGGCGAAACCGATTACCCAGTCCATTCCGACTGCCCGCAGCGAGACATGGAGCGACCCACCCTGGGGCATGGCGCGCAGCGAGTTGCTGCACAGGTTCCAGAACACCTGCTTGATCTTGTCGCCGTCCACCAGGGCCGGCGCCCGCTCGACTTCGAAGCGGCGAACGATCTGCACCCGGGTGGACTCCGGAGGCGTGCTGCTCTCCAGCAGAGTGAGCGTGTCCTCCAGCAACGGAATCAGGTCCTGCTGCTGGAACTCGTAACGCTTCTCGCGGGCGTAGGCCAGGAAGTCGGAAATGATGTTGTTCAGCCGCTCCGATTCGCGGGTCACGATCTGCACCAGCGTTCTTTGTTCCTCGCTGAGGGTGGAAATGCCCTCCAGCACGCTCACCGAGCCGGCAATGGAAGAGAGAGGATTGCGAATCTCATGGGCGATAGCGGCGGCCAGGCGGCCCACCGCGGCCAGCCGGTCGCGGAGGCGCACTTCCCGCTCCAGGCGGCGGATTTCCGTCAGATCGTCGAAGGTGTACACCCAGCCCAGGCTGCCCCTTTCCGGCACTACCAGGCGGGAGGCGATCACGCTGAAGGTCTTGATTTCGCCGCTAGCGGTGCGATAGCGCACTTCCGCATGCGTCGGCGCGCCGCTGGGAGCGGGCAGAGGGTCAAGGAAGAGCTGGGCCACCTGCTTACCCAGCAGATCAGTCTCGCTCTTCTCCAGGAAAGTCTGGCTGGCGGGATTGGCCAGGGTGATGTGGCCTTCCAGGTCGGCGGTGAGCAGGCCTCCGCTGATGGAGCGAATCACGTTTTCATGCAGCGCCTGCAGGCTCTCCAGGGCCCCGCTGGTGTCGTGCAGCTGCACGTCCACCTGGCGCAAGCGCGCGGTCAGGCGTCCCGCCAGGTAGGCAATGGCCAGATAGCCGAAGAGATTAATCAGCAGGATGACCACCAGGGCCGTGAAGCCGGCGTGGGTGGAGGAGTAAGAAGGAATGATGCGGAAAAACTCCAGCTCCACCACCGCGCCATAGAGTACGAAGGCCAGGGCCGCGGTCAGATAGGCCCACAACTGCGGCAGCAGGATGCACGCCACCACAATGATAAGCGGGTAAAGGAAGTTGAACGAGCTGTCAATTCCACCACTGACGTACACCATGCCCGTGGCCAGGGCGAGGTCGGTCAATACCTGCAGAACGGCCTGCACCCTGTGCTCCCGCCAGAAAGAGTGCAGCACGATGTGGAATACCGAAAGCGTGTACCACAGCAGGATGAGGCTGACGAATTCGCGCTCCGGCAGCTGAGTGGGGGTCAGACGGGTGATAGCCAGTTCGATCCCTACCAGAAAAGTGACGATAAGGACGCGAACCTTGACCAGCCAACCCAGCCAGGAGCGCTCGTCGAATGTGATTTCCGCTGCCATTGCCCTCCCGCGCGGCGCGCGCCGCCTGTGCGCTTACCCTGCCAGCTTGGCGATCATGGAGAACAGCGGCATGTAAAGCGAGATCACGATGCCGCCCACACACACGCCCAGAATGCCGATGATGACGGGCTCCAGCATGGCCAGCATGTCTTTGGTGGCCGCGTCCACTTCGTCCTCGTAGAAGTCGGCAATCTTCTGCAGCATGGCATCCATGGCGCCCGTAGCCTCGCCTACGCCGATCATCTGCGAAACCATGTTGGGGAAAACGCCGCACTCTTTCAGGGGGTCCACAATGGTGCGGCCTTCTTCGATGGCTTTGCGCACTTTCATCAGGGCCTGCTCCAGGACCGCGTTCCCCGAAGTGCGTGCGGTGATGGACAAGCCTTCCAGGATGGGAACACCGGAGGTGATCAGGGTGCCCAGGGTGCGGGTGAAGCGGGCGACGGCGATCTTGCGCAGAAGATTGCCGATTACCGGCGCCTTCAGCAGCATGGCATCCAGGGCGTACTTGCCCTTGGGATGCTTGTTTACCTGCCTGAGCCCGAACACGAAGCCCACCACCGCCGCAATGAATACCCACCAGAAGTGGCCGACAAAGGCGCTCAGACCCATGACGATGCGGGTAGGAAGAGGCAGGGCCACGCCCAAGCCGGCAAACAGGTTGGCGAAAATCGGAACTACCCACTTGAGCAGCGCGGCCACGATCAAAATCGCGATGCTGATGACGGACACGGGATAGATCAAGGCCGATTTCACGGCGGCCCGCAACTTCACCGCTTTTTCCACGTATTGCGCCAGGCGCTGCAGAATGGTGTCGAGAATACCGCCGGTTTCGCCGGCTTCGATCATGTTGGTGCTCAGGTCGTCGAAAATCTTGGGGAAACCGCGCATGGCATTGGCCAGAGTGGCGCCGCTCTCCACCGAGCTTCGTACTCCGGTAAGCGCTTTTTGAAAAGCGGGGTTTTCCTGGTTGGCCGCCAGAATTTCCAGGCACTGCACCAGGGGCAGGCCGGCATCAATCATTACCGAGAACTGGCGGAAGAAGATGGCGATCTCCTTGGTCTTGACCTTGCCCGAGCCAAACGTGGGCAGGGCGAACTCCTTGCCTTTCTCCTTGATGGCGCGGGGCGTAATGCGCTCGCGGCGCAGTTGCGACGCCAGCATCTCTTTGCTGCCCGCCACCCGCTCTCCGGCTACTTTTTCTCCCGCCGCGTTCTTGCCGCTAAATGTGAAGACTGGCATGGTCTACGTTTCCCTTCTGTGAACTTGTTCCGGCCCGCCCCGCGGCGAGGCCGGTTACCTAGCGCTTCCTCAGTGCTTGCCGGGAGCGGTCGCTTTCATGGCCTGCGCCCCGGTCGTGGTGCGGTTCAGCAGCCCCGCGCCGCGGTTGATCATTTCCTGCAGCTCTTCCGGCAGGCTGGAGCGCTGCAGCGCGGTTTCCAGCGAAATCTGCCGGTTGGCGTAGGCGGTGGCCAGCGCCTGGTTGAAGGTCTGCATTCCGAACTTTTCCTGGCCGGACTGCATGGCCGAATAAATCTGGTGGATCTTGTCTTCGCGAATCAGGTTGCGGATGGCGGGATTGGGCACCATGATCTCCATGGCCATGGCCCGCCCCTGGCCGTCCATTTTGGCCAGCAGACTCTGGCAGAGGATTCCTTCCAGCACCAGCGAGAGCTGGGCCCGGATCTGCGGCTGCTGGTGCGCCGGAAATACGTCAATGATGCGGTTGATGGTGGAGGAGGCGGTGTTGGTGTGCAGCGTGCCGAAGGTCAGGTGGCCGGTCTCGGCGATGCGCAGGGCCGATTCGATGGTTTCCAGGTCGCGCATTTCGCCGATCAGCACCACGTCCGGGTCTTCGCGCAGCGCCGCCCGCAGCGCGTCGGTGAAGGACTTGGTATCGGAGTGCACCTCGCGCTGGTTCACCAGGCAGTTCTTGTTCTGGTGCACGAACTCGATCGGGTCCTCGATGGTCAGGATGTGTTCGTGGCGCTCGCTGTTGATCTTGTCAATCATGGCTGCCAGGGTGGTGGACTTGCCGGAGCCGGTGGGCCCGGTCACCAGTACCAGGCCGCGCGGTTTGTCGCAGAGCTTGGAAACCACCGCCGGCAGCCCCAGTTGGTTGAAGGACTTGATCTCGAAAGGAATCACGCGGAAAACCGCGCCCGTGGCGCCGCGCTGGTTGAAGCAATTGGCGCGGAAGCGGGCCAGGCCTTTCAGGCCGAAGGAGAAATCCAGTTCCAGGTTCTCCTCGAAGCGGTGCTTTTGCGCATCGGTCATGACGCTGTAGGCGAGCTGCTTGGTATCGGCGGGGGAAAGCGGCGGCAGGTCCAGCGGCCGCAGGCTGCCATGCACGCGCACCTGAGGCGGCGAGTTGGTGGTGATGTGCAGATCGCTGCCGTTCATCTCCAGCATTCTTTTCAACAGTTCGCTTAACGTCAGAGCCATGAGTCCTTTTTTCCTTCCCCTTTAGTGAATGGTTTCTCGGGCTACCTCTTCCAGAGTGGTGACCCCTTGCATCACCTTCACCAGGCCGCTGCGGCGGAGCGTAAGCATGCCCCGCTCGATGGCCTTCTTCTTCAGCTCCAGGGAGGACGCGCCCACCAGAATCAGGTCCTTAATCTCGTCATCTACTTCCATCACCTCGTACAAGCCGCAGCGCCCCTTGTAGCCGGTGTTATTGCAAGTGGTGCAGCCCTTGCCTTTCTTGATCTTCACCGTCTTGACTTCCTGCGGAGTAAAGCCCTCCTCCAGCAGCGTCTGCTGAGGAACATCCACCACCTCGGCGCACTCGCTGCATACCCGGCGCACCAGGCGCTGGGCGCAGATCAGGTGCACGGCGGTCGCTACCAGGAAGGGTTCAATGCCCATGTTCATCAGGCGGGTAATGGTTTCCGGCGCTCCGTTGGTGTGCAGAGTGGAGAGCACCAGGTGGCCGGTGAGCGCCGCCTTGATGGCGATTTCCGCGGTTTCAAAGTCGCGGATTTCGCCCACCAGGATGATGTTCGGGTCCTGCCGCAAAAAGGCGCGCAATGCGGCCGCAAAGTTCAACCCGATCTGCTCCTTCATCTGCACCTGGTTCACGCCCCCCAACTGGAACTCCACCGGGTCTTCCGCGGTCATGATGTTGGTGTCCGGCGTGTTCAGCCGGGCGATGGAGGAGTAGAGGGTGTTGGTCTTGCCCGAGCCCGTGGGTCCCGTAACCAGCACCATGCCGTAGGGCTTTAGAATGGCCTTTTCGAACTTGACCAGCGACTCCGACTCAAAACCCAGCTTGGTCATGTCCAGACGCAGGTTTTCCTTGTCCAGCAAGCGCAGCACGATTTTTTCGCCCCACAGGGTGGGCAGGGTGCTGACGCGGAAATCGAGAGTCTTCTTCTTGCCCGCCAGGTTGACCTTCAGCATGATGCGGCCGTCCTGCGGCAGCCGCTT
>DATJEH010000148.1:0-7839 GCA_035496875.1 Terriglobales bacterium
GGCCAAATCGAAGTAGCCTTCCCACGTGGGATCATCCGAACCGAACCTGTCATAACGCTCGCCGCTGATGTTGCTGAAGCCCGTGGCTGGATTTCCGGCACTGCCGCGAAAAAGAAAACCGGAAATTGACGCCGCGGTATATCGGTGCGAAGGCAAGCCACTATCGGGATCAATCCAGCGCGCGACCAACTTCACGCCCTGCATGGGCTGCCCGCCCAGCCCGTTCCGTGCGCGGAAATATACTCTTCCTTGAACCCGCGCGGTGTTATCGCTGAAGATCTGCTTGCCCGAGAAGTTGCCGATGTTCGCGCTGGTCACCGGGTACAGCCGGGAGATGGCGGCCCGGTCATCCATCTTCAACTGTTCCCCGGCGGTGACGCACTGGGTGGAGTTGGGGCAGGGCGGGTCCAGCGCATGCATCACGGGGAAGCCAAGATAATCATCCGGGGCGGGATATGGCCTGCGCGTAAAAACGTTGCTGTTCAGGTCCACCCAATCCAGCCCCAGAACGCGGCCCAGCACGCGGATCAGATGGTATTTGAGGCCGGTCAGCGCGGCGGTGGTTTGCGCGCAATTTCCATTCAGAACTATCAGGGCGTGCGCCAGGTGAGCATCGGAGCTGTAATTATCAGGACCGCCATAAGCAGCATTGCTGCCGCACATGTCGGCGGCGCCCGCTCCCTGGCCCAGCAGGGCATCGGTGACCTTGCCGTCCGAGTCATACACAATGGCCAGCGGCTTGGCCAGTGCTGCCGGCTCGATATCTACCGGCATATTGACCTGGCCGTAGTCAATGAAGACCACGTTGCTGCCGTTCACATCCTGGTCGAGTTGGCCGCTCCGGGTAGCGCTCAAAGCGGCGGTGGTCACCGAAGTCCAACGCGCCAAAGCATCCGCCACGAAGGCATTGGCCTCAGCTTGCGGCAGCAGGGGGCTGAGGTCGCCCTGGTCGGTGTAGTACCGCACTACGCCTGCTGACCAGTTCAATGGTGTGCCCGCCGTTCCGGCGTTGAACCCACTTACTCCGGCCACCCTCAGAGGTCCTCCGGCATGCAGCCGGGTAGCGAACAGGCAGAGCCCTGCAGCCAATAGCAGGCACAGAGCGTTAATGACGGCAACCTTGTGTTCCCTGAGGACTCCGGTTTGGGCTTCCGGTTTCATGGCTCGCTTGCCCGCCGTAGCTGGCCGGCGAAGTCCTGGTAACCGTATTTTGCGGGCGAACGTACGCCGTTCCGGCCGGGAGGAGCGTGGGGAGGCATCAGAAGCGCTTGCTGATCGCCTCGTAAGACGATGTTTCCCTTGGCGTCGAGGTCAAATTGGCCCAGTCGGCCGCCGACCACGCTGGTCAGTCCGGTTCGGCCGCGGGGATAAAGAAACAGCAGCAGGCGCTGCCCGGGCCGATACTGAGGGCCACTGTCCCAAGCGCCAGTCCACTGCGTCAGGGTGAATGTTTGGCCAGCACGGGTGCCGCGCAGGGCGCGCTCCACCCGCAACGTCACCTGCACCACCGGAACCCTGCCCGGCTGCGGCGCTGGACGTTCTACACGCATTACCCGGCCGGCAAAGATGAAACCCGCCTTGCGGGTGAGTTGGGTGAGACTGAGGGGGGCGGGGCCAGTTGCCTGGGCTAAAGAGCAAAATCCCAGTCCCGCCGCCAGCAGAGCTACCCGAAGTGCGCGGGGGTGCGACTTGGGGCTCACAACACAGACCTGAGAAGGCTTCTCGCCTTCTTCACTTGTAGTCTAGTCTTCTGTCCGTACGCAGAACTCCTGACGCTGCGGAATATGTGGGTCCGTCCTTCCCAAACCGGGAAGGGCCGGCCAGTTGCGCTAGGAGAGGTGGGAGTCCTGTCCGAAAGCGGAAAGGTAGGCCCCTGCCAGCAACAGCAACCCCACCAGGAAAGCCCAGATCATCAGGGTGACGGAGATGGAGAACGGTCCATAAGCCTCCTGGAAGTTCAGCCGCGGAAGGGCCACGATGTAGGCATATTTCAGGACTTCTGAGGCCAGGCCGATCATGACCGCCGCCGGCAACACCGCCTGCACAGGTACGCGGCCATTGGGCAGCAGCCAGTAGATGAGAAAGAAAATGGCGATGCTGGCGGCGATGGCAAAGGTCTTCATAATCAGGAAGGCGGCGGCCCGGAAAACGAAATTTCCGCTGTGCCCCAGAAACATGAATTGCAACAATTGCTGGTTGCCCGCGGTCAGAAACACGGAAAGCAAGGCCAAGCAACCGCAAGCAAACGCAAGTGCCAGCGAAATCAGCTGGTTGCCGAGGTAGGAGCGGTTTTTGGGAAAACCCCAAACCCGGTTGAGCGCCACCTCCAGGGGCACGAAAACGCCGGTGGAGGTAATCAGCAGGATAACCAGAGAAAAAAGCTGCACACGATGGCGAGCGCTGACCAGCGCATTGAGATTGCGGATTACGAAATCCTGCCCCGCGGGCAGATAGTCGCGCAGCAACTGCAACACCACGTTGTACATAAGTTGGGAGTGGAAAACCCGCCGGGTCAGCGTCATGAGCAGGACGACGAAGGGAAAGAAGGAAAGAATGGCGTTGGCGGCGACGGAAAAGGCAAAAGTGTGTACGTCGGTGCGCATTAGATAGCGCAGAGTAGGCAACAATTGGCTTTTCCAGGAGGGCCGCGTCCGCAACTGCGGGGAAGAATGGGCGCTAGCTTCGGGATCCGCCGATAGTGAGGGAGCAGGCGGCGGCTTGCCAACTTCAGCCATTAGCAAATCGTATCAAAATGGGTCGGGGTGCGATAAGTTACGGCAGTACAGGCCAAAAGACGACAGGAAGCGCCAACCTTAAAATAACCTGAAAAAAACGTTTTAAATCGTCACTTCCGCGAGGAATTTGCTTTACAAAAGTGTGACTTCCTGAATATCATCTCCTGCTCGTTGCGTAAATTTATGGCAACGAATCTGGCCGTGAGGCCAGGAGATTTAAGTTGATGTTCAATTCCGCAGCAGAGTTATTACGCGTAACAGATTCGGGCTCCGGAGTCGCTGGCCGTGTGCGCTGCGGCAGGTGACTCGGGGGCCTTTTCTGTTGCACTCGGTGGCGGAAGCCGCGCATCACTTTTCTCCTTAGGTTTTGCCCCCCGCTTCCAAACCTGGAGCCCAAGGCGACGACCCGGAGAGCATATTTGACGAATGTCGAAAGGAGTTTCTTAAGTGAGAGAGAAGGGTACAGTAAAGTGGTTTAATGGGGCGAAAGGTTACGGCTTTATTCAGCGATCAACCGGGGAAGATGTCTTCGTGCATTTCTCCGCTATCCAGGAGAACGGCTATCGTACTTTGAACGAGGGCGAGACGGTCGAGTTTGATCTGCTGAAAGGCCCCAAGGGTTACCAGGCCGCGAACGTAGTACGCGTCTAGACGCGTGGCTAGCGGTTGCACCCTCTCGGCGCTTCTGCGTGAGAGGGTTTTTTTGCGGCCCGCAGTGCTATCATTACGGTAGTGATAGTTATCAGCTGCAAGCATGGAGCGCCGCTGTTCCCCGCCCCTCCTCCATTTCCCGCCGACGCTGCCGGAGGCGCAATTGCGCGATGCTCCGAGACTGAAAGAGCGGCAAAAGTCTCTTCAAGCCAGCGGCCGGCCGCAGAGCTTTTCCAGAATGCGAATGGGAGCAAAATCGGGGGCCGCCAGCGCTGCCGGCGGGATAATGAACGTCTGTTCCAGCGCGTACTGGCCGGAGAGAGCGGCGTGGGGTACGCCATCGGTGAACACCAGCCAGGTCGCCAGGGGAGGAAAAGCCAGCCGGGACTTATTCGCGTCACTCTGAAACTGGGAGTTCTCTTTCAGCCAGTCGTGGAAATGCAGCATGAACTCGTCGTAATGCGAGCGTTCGGTTAGCGGCAGCCCGGCGGCATGGAGCAGGTGAACCAGGCGCGCGCGCAGGCCGGAGTGGGCGCCGCAAATCTCCCTCAGCCCGGCTGGCAGGGCGTAATGCTGGGCCAGGGCCGGGAAGCGCTCGCCCACCAGCCAGATGCGCTCCTGGCGGGGGTTGATGTTGGTAAATACGCGCAGAATGCGCCCGCCGCGCGTGGGACGGCTGGGAAAGGCGTCCACGTGCAGCAGGTCGTTGCGTTTGTGTAACGGCAAGTCGCGGCCTTGTTCCTCCAGCGGGCGAAAGCTGGCATAGTCCAATTGGAGCTTTCCCGCATAGGGGCTGAGAAAACGGCTGACGAAGTCGATAATGGCTCCGGAATACTGGCGCATGATCTGATGAATACGATCTTCGCTTTCCTGACGGTCGGAGAAGCCGCGCAGCACGTCTTCTCCCGGGCGGTAAGAGATGTTCTTGTGCAGCCGCGAATCCATGTGGCGCTGGCTGATGAGGAAGTTGCGATCCTCCTCTGCCAGTGGAAATGGGGGGCGCGAGAAGAACAGGATTTCTCCCTTCTCCAGTTGCTCACAGCAGTGGCGGGAGCGGAGGGCTGCATCCGCCTGAGGCGGCCAGCCCTGCGGCCCATAGTCCCTAATCTCTGTCCATCCGGTGAAAGTTGCCATGGGTTGCGACAATGCCATCGCCAAAGTTTACTGCAATTCAAGAGATACCAGAGCTCCTTGCGCGGGTCCCATAGAGCGGTAGTTAACAGCAACTTTGCGGTCGTGCCACTGGCAGGAGAACTGGTCAGCACCGATCACCGTCATTTTCTGGTAATCGGCAGTCAGCATCTTCCAGTTCCTGCCGGCGGCGTGCACGGTCAGGGTAGCGGCAGGAGAAGCAGCACAGTCTACCCCAACTAGAGTTCCCTTCAGATAACGCACCGGACCGTGCTGCGGCAATTGCGGCTGCTCGGCAGCCTTGGTTTCGCCCGCCGGCTGGGCCGCGGATTTCCTGGGCCGCCACTGGGGAGCGGTGTAGTCATCGGCGGGACGGCCGAGGATTTCGACCCGCTCGCGGGTGCGCGCCTGGTCCATTTGCGCCAGTTGCTGGTTGGCCTGGGCCGCGATTTTCGGGTCTTTGCTGTTGCTCAGGATCTGCAGCAGCGCGGTGGCGTCTTCCCACTTGCGCGCGAAGACATAGGCTTGCGCCAGGTTGGCCCGGTAACTCTCGTTGCGCGGACTGAGTTGCATCGCCGTGGCCAGGTCGCGGATTGAAAGTTGCAGGTCGCCGCTTTCCATTTCCGCCAGGCCCAGCAGGTTATAGGCGTCGGCAAACTGCGGTTTCAGGCGAATGGCGTCTTTCAGGTCGCTCTTGGTAACTTCCAGTTCTTCCGGCGAGAGCTTCTCGCCGCTGCCGTGGCGCAGCACCGCCGAGTAATAGTGCACCCAGGCATCGGCGGAGTTGAGCTTGGCGGCGCGCTCCAAGTACTCGGCTGCCTGGTCGGAGTCGTCCCTCTGCAGGTAAGCGTAGCCCAGATTGCACAGCGCCAGTTCATTGTCCGGGTGCTGCTGCAGCAGGTCCTGCAGGACTTTGATGCCGCGCTGCTGGTGGGTCTCCATGTGCACATCCAGGCCGGCGAGCATGGCCTGGGCATCCACCGGCGGAATCTTCTCCGCCGTGTAGGTGTTGCCCTTGGTCACGTCCAGCGGGAGCTTCAGCATGCGGGAGACTGCTTGCGGCGACAGGTAGTACTTCTTCACCTGCTGCTCGAGTTGTTGGGAACCCATCCCGAATGCCTGTTGTACGGCCTGTTCTACCGGCACGTGCTGGCTCTCCACCAGGCCGAAATATTGGCCGGCGGCGGGCAGTTGCCGCATGTCGAAAAGGTAATGCACCAGAACCCAGGATTCCGCGTAGAACAGCCCGCGCCGGTCGCTCAGGTTATAAGTCTTGGAATCGGGCCCCACCTGCAACAGTTCGCCCAGCGGTATCCACTGCGAGCTGCGCAACAACTCGTTATAGCCTGGCGGCGCTTTGCCCAGCTCCACCCCGTTGCGCTGAACGCCGATGGTAGAGAAGTAGTCGGCAAAACCTTCGTCAAACCACAGCGGGGTGGGCGGATAGTTGCTGTCGAGCAGCATGTGGGCATATTCGTGGACGACGGTGGTGCTGTCGTTGGCCGCCGAAAGGTCCAGGACGATATAGTTGCGGTCCGGCCGGCCCACGAAGAAGCCACTTAGATCCACCGCTTTGCCTTGGAACACCGGAACGTGGGCCTGCATTTCATCGCTGGTGCGGAAGGCAATGATGGTAAGTGGGATGGGAAGATTCACTTCGCTGCGCAGGATGAGCTGTCCGAAAATGGCGCGCATCTGTTCGAAACGCAAAGTGAGCTGGCGCCCACGATCCGCGCCGGCATCGGTATTCACCACGAAATGCGTGGAACGGACCTGGGTCCAGGTATCGGCGCGCGCGCCCGCACACAACAGGACACTGAAGCTGAAGACCAGGCAGTAAAGCCACGGGCGATGCATTGTGGAACCCCGAAAGCGGAACTCGCTATCTCAGATGCTAGCACTTGTGGCCGGCTGTCGCGGATGAACCCGCGCTGGAAAAGATTCAGCCGTCATTGCGGGACTCAGGCTGCGCGGTCCTTACCTTTGCCAGCGCCCAGTCCGCGTGCTCTGCCACCACAGGATCCGGATCTGAACTCAGCCTTTCCAGGCTTGAAATAAATTTGGTATTGCCACTGTTGCCCATGGCTACTACCGCGTTCCGCCGCAGGCCTGAGAGCTTGGCGCGCCGGACCGGCGAACCGCGGAAGGTCTCCGCAAACTCCTCAGCTTTCATTTCCGCCAGCCATTCCAGCGCCGGGTTCACCAGTTCCGAACGCGGCTGCAGGTCAGGTCCGGCGCCGGCCGGAGCTTTGCGATTCCAGGGACAGACGTCCTGGCAAATATCGCAGCCGAATACCTGGCGGCCCATGCCGGCGCGCATCTCCTCAGGAATGGCGCCACGCTTTTCAATCGTGAGATAGGAAATGCAAAGATTTGAGTCGAGCTGGTAAGGAGCGGTGAGCGCCTGGGTGGGACAAGCCTCAAGACAGCGCCTGCAGGTGCCGCAGCGGTCGGGCGCGGGCAAGTCGGCGGTCAGTTCCAGCGAGCTCAGAATTACACCAAGAAAGAGCCAGGAGCCCAGCCGCTGGTTGATGATGCATGTGTTTTTGCCGATCCAGCCAACGCCTGCGTACTTGGCGTAAACTCGCTCCACCAAGGGCCCCGTATCCACATACGCCCGGGTTTGAATTTCCTGGCCACCGGCCACAGTCCACTGGCCACTGATTCTTGCTTCCACCTGCTGCAATTTTTGCAGCACCACGTTGTGGTAGTCGCGCCGGCTCCAGGCATAGCGGGAAATCCAACCGCGGTCCGAATCGTTGACCTGTGTGGAGTAGGGCTGAGCGGTGTTGTAGTTGAGCGCGCACACCACCACGCTGCGCGCCCATGGCGCCACCGAGCGCAAGGAAGCGCGCTTCAGGGAGCCCTGCTCGTCCCGCGCCTGCAGGTAGGCCATTTCACCGCCACGGCCCTCGGCGATCCAGGCAGGGAAGTACTCCAGTTCGGGGAATTCGCCCACGCCGGCAATGCCGGCCAAGTCAAAGCCGGCCTCGGCGGCGGCGGCTTTCACCTGCTGACTGAACTCGCGAGCGGGCACCGGCATCCTCTTATTTTCGCAGTTTTAGAGCTCACTGGCTGGCTAGCTGCCTGGCTGAGTGCCTGGCCTGAGCTCAGGGGCAGAAAACAGATACTGGGTATCACCCTTTCTTGTGCGCTACACTCGTCCGTTCCCAGCTGAACTCAGGAGAGACGACATGAAGAGGTTTCTGGTCCGATTTCTCGCCGCGATCGGCGCGCTGGCCATCGTCTATGTCATCGTCATTGCGGTTCTACTGGCCGGCCGCAAGCCGCACGTTCCCAGCAAAGCCATCCTGGAAGTGAA
>DATJEH010000149.1:0-30654 GCA_035496875.1 Terriglobales bacterium
GGCAGCGCGCCTTTGGAAGCCTGCAGTTTGTCGCGATCGCCTCCGCCTCCGCCACCGCCCGCCTTGGTTGCCGAAGCCGGCAGTACGTAAGGGCTGATGTCGGTTACGATGCCCACCACCTGCTGCTGGATTTGCTTGCGATGGCTCACCACGAACATTGACGACCACACCACCAGCACCACCAGCACGGTGTGCCCGACAAAGGAAAAAACAAAAGTGATGGGCTTGGTGTTGTAGAGTCCATAGCCCTCGCCAAAAAGCGTGGGCAAAATGGTCGTATCCGGCGCCGGCGGCACCCCGGCCTGCGGTGCAGGCGGGGCCTGCATCATGGCCGGCGTTTCTGGCGCAGCGGGATTGGGCATCGCCGCTTCCTACCCTGCTTAAGTATAGGCCAGAAATCAAGACCCAGGCTGTGCCCGCTGTCACAAATGGCAGGCGAAGGTCCTCCGCCTGTGGAGCCGCGGGAAGGCCTCTCCAGCCCCTTAACGAAACATGTTGCCGAAAAATCCCCGCACCCGGGCAAAGAACCCGCGCGGCTTGTTGCTGGCCGTCATCTTGCTTCGCGGTGCCTTGTAGTAGGTAACTCGTGCCGGACCAGCCAGCCTGAAGCTCAGCAACTCGGGGGGCGGGCCATTGATGAAATGCAATTGCGCTACCTGCACCGCGTCCGGCGCCCTAGGTTGAGTGGCACGAAAAACGAACGGGGCTTCCACCTGCACTGGCGGGCCGCTGGGCTCCGCGGGCGCAGGATCGTTGGCGGCATTCATATGCCCCGCCGGCGCGCCCGAATTCGGAGGCGCCAGCACGGCGGAGGGAGATGCGGCCGGCGGTTGCGTCTGCGTGCGCATTACCGGTATTGTGCGCAGTGGGCAGCCGCAACTCAGACCGGCAGCCGAACTGGCGTTCTGCAGGCGCCCGGCACGAAAAAAAACTTGATCGCCGGAGTTCACCTGGTAGCTGTCATTACCCATGATTTCTGAAACCACTGCCGCCGCGGTGTTTCCCGGGAGCGTGCGCACGCAGGTGTTTCCCTGGCGGTCGGCGCTCACCGCCATATCGAACTCCCCTGGGCCGGGTAGCAGAATGCGGAAATCCGGCGTCAGGATTACATCGGCGGCCGAACCCAGCGGATAGTGCGTCTCCATGGTTCCTGTGCTCAGTCCCAGCATCAAATCACTTCCCGCCTTGGAAGGCGTTACCGAAAGGGTTGTGCCGGGGCAGACGTGGATTTCCCCGCCGCGCGGCAGGCGCAGCACGGTTGGATTGCCCATGGCCATCACCGATTGCGCGCCGCGCAGGGTTTCAAAATTCGCTGCCGGCTCATAGGCGGTAGCAGGCTGGTAAGTGGGTGCGGGGGCTGCCGCCGCACTCGTCGCGGCTGGCGCCGGGGCCTGTTGTTGCGCCACGCTTTGTCCCCGCTGGCCCATTGCCTCCGCCGTTCCTGGCAGCAGCCACAACGCCACTTTGTTGCCGGTGCTGATTACGGAAAACTCGCGGGCTACCCGCATCTGCACCACGATGCGGGCGATGGGTGGGGACTGCTTCCACTGGCTGGCCCGGACTTCAACGATGGCCTGATCTTTTACATCAATCCGCCGCAGGCCGCCGGGCAGGAATGCGCCCGGTAAGTCAATCACTATGCGAATTGGATTGTCCAGGCGAGTCAGGTGGGGTTTGACCGCCCGGTTGGCCGTGATCTGTACGCTCAGCCCCTTGTTGCTGGGCACAACCGCGATGTGCTCCACCACTGCCAGACCAGGCTGAGCCGGGGCGCTGGTAACGGTCATAACTGCCAGCAGCGCCGCCAGCGCGAACTGCGACACTTGTGACCTCATTTCGCGGAGGACCTGCTTGAAAGATATCACCGGCAAGCTTGCCAGAGAAGTGGCTGGGCTAATAGTCCAGTTGCCCTAAAGGTCAACTCTCGGCCAGGAATTCGTACTCGTTGATGACTGCTGCCACGCTCAGTTGGCCATTGTTGTTGCCCGGCTCGGCGCGGACCACGGTGCCTTTGCAGCGCACTCGGATGCTTTCCGTAAGCGTGATTTCGGGCGGCAGGGTGAGAGTGAATTCGATTTCCGTGCCTTCCCCAATATGGCTCTCAAGATAAAAGCAGATGCCGCGGGCGCTTACGTCCCGGGTGAAAGCGGTCTTCTCCCCGCTTGGGCCGTTCTGGTACTTCACCGAGATGGGCAGCCGCAGCGAAAAACGACGAGTAGCGCGCTTGTCCTGCTGGCGCTCGGCCATGGAGCCTCCCAGAAGGTGGTGCTAGCATGGGCCTGAGTCGGCTGGGCTGTCAAGCCTGTCATCGCCTGACAACTAAAGCACTATTATCTCGCTGAATCCCTTGCACACCGTTCTGCGACGGATTGGCCGGGCCCCGCCCTGGATCTAAAGCGAAAGGAAGTTACGAATCAACTGTTTACCCTCGCTGGTGAGCACGCTTTCGGGATGAAACTGCACTCCTTCAACGGGATAGCGCCGGTGCCGCAATCCCATGATGACGCTGGTGCCGTCTCGCTCCCGCGTTCGGGCGCTGATTTCCAAATCTTCCGGCAGGCTTTTTTCGGCGACTATCAGAGAATGGTAACGAGTGGCGGTCATCGGTGATGACAACCCTCTAAATATCGTCTTTCCATCATGTTCCACCGGGCTGGTCTTGCCATGCATCAGCTTGCCCGCGCGCACCACCTGGCCCCCAAAAGCTGCTCCAATTGCCTGGTGCCCCAGACAGACCCCCAGCAAGGGAGCTTTGCCGGCGAAATGGCGAATCAGATCAATGCTGATGCCCGCCTCCTGCGGTGTACACGGACCGGGAGAGACCAGGACGCGCTCCGGCTGCAGGGCCTCCACCTCTTCCACCGTAACCTGGTCGTTGCGGCGCACTTCCACCTTCGCTCCCAATTCGCCCAGGTATTGCACCAGGTTGTAGGTAAAGGAATCGTAATTGTCGAGGACGAAAACCATAAAACAGACTTTGGCATTTAGCCTTTAGCACTTAGCCCTTAAAAGGGGTGCAGGCGGCCCTTCGAGATTTCCACCCTCCGTGGGCGAGGCAAATTTATGCCGCAGCTTTGTTTTGCGAGTCTCAGAGTGCTGGGTTGGATAACGAGTACTGAGCACTGGATACTCGGAATTGTCTAACCGGTTTCCGACCGAGCAGGAAACCGTCAACGGCTAAATGCTAAGTGCTAATTGCTAAGCGCTTGTTTACTGCGCCATCCCACCCGCCGCCGGGGGACCAGGCGTGGCTTCTGCCCCGGTATTGACCAGGTCCTTTAACTCTTTGCTAGGCTTGAAGAAAGGTATTTTTTTGGCGGGCACTTCCACGCGGTCGCCGGTCTTGGGGTTGCGTCCCACCCGGGGCTTGCGCTGGCGGGTGCGGAAGCTGCCAAAACCGCGAATTTCGATCTTGTCGCCCACGCGCAGCGAGCGCACGATGCTGTCAAAAATGGTCTCGACGATTACCTCGCTGTCCTTGCGCGTAAGCTCCGCCAGACGCGAAACTTCGTCGATCAAATCGGCTTTGGTCATGTGTTTTTCCGCTCCCTTGCCACGCGGGTGCTCTACCGCTTTAACCCTAAAAACCGGCTGATGGCTCGATTAGCCTAAACCCAAATTTTCCCGCGCGCCAGTTTTCAAGATTCTGCCTTGTAGGGTGGGCCGCCTGTCAACTCAATAATTTACAGCCAATCGGGAATTTATAGCCAATCAGGGCAGTTGCACATCGAGAGCGTATATCTCCTGGGTGCTCTGGTCACGCATGAGCAGGGGAGCGTCATCCGGCCCCAATCCCAGCCAGGAAGCCCACGGGTCGGAGCCACGGGGCACATCCTTCACGCTTTGCATCACTTGCAGCGGGCCGCCATGCACGCTGACTCGAACAATGTCGTCTCCCCGGCTGTAATCTTCCAGGTAAACATAGCGGCTATCGTGCGACCAGTTGTTGTAGGCGAAGGTGGCCTGCGCCAGGGCTGACCACTTGCGGGTGGCGAACTCGTAGAGCATCAACTTCTTGGAATCGGCGGTCAAGGCGGCCACGTAGCGTCCGTCGGGAGAAACCCGGGGGCTGAACAGGCCTTCGGAGCCGGGCAGGGCAGAGATTTTGCCTGTTCGCAAGTCCAGCAACTCAATGCCTGATTCGGAAGCGTTGGCGTATTGCAGCCAGGGCATGTGGCCGAAGACCAGTGACTTGCCGTCGGGCATCCAGGTGAGGTCGCTCTCGTTTACCCCTTCTTTGGTCAAAGCCTGGGGCGTGCCTCCCTGGGAGGAGATGAGGTACAGCTTCCAGGGTTGGCCCGGCTGTGAAGCCATAAAGGCGATCTGCGCGCCATCCGGCGACCAGTGAGGCAGATGGGCCTGGAGGGGAGGGTAGGTGAGTTGGGTGCGCTCGCTCCCGTCCAGTTTGCTGCGCCACAGGGTGTGGTCGGGATAATTGACAAAGATAAGCCACTTACCGTCGCCGGAGAAGTCCAGTTCCCCGGCAGAAATGCCGTTCAGATATGGCAGGAAGTGACGGACGCTTTGGTCGTAGCGCTGTAACTCGAAGCGCAGTTGTTGCCCCACTACGAACAGTTTTTTGCCGCCGTTTCCCGGAACGGGAAAAAGAAATGCCAGCGGCCCGGCAGTGAGCTGCTGTGGAGCCTGGTTCATCCGGCCCAGAAGCGAGCCTGAATCCGCCAGGGCCCAGATGTTGTGGCTGTTCCCGCGCGAGCTTTCAAACAAGTAATACTTGCCGTCGCGCGTCCAGTTTCCGCAGCATTCCTGGGAAGGCTGATTCCACTCCTCGGGCAGCACGCGGCGCAGTCCTTTGCCGGCTGGCGTCACCTGCCAGAGTTCGGAGGTGTTGTTCTCCGGGTCCTGCAGGGTGAAACGGATCCAGGCGCCATCGGGTGAGAAACGCAGGTTCATGGCGGCGCCGGGCAGAGTCAGCAGCTTATGGGACTGGCTGCCATCCGGGTGCACCTGGTAAAGATCAGAACCATTGCCGTAGATGATGTACTGGCCGTCAGGCGTCCAGGCGGCGGAGTGGGCCCGCACGTTGCCGACAGCGCGCGGCGACCCCGCAGGAATTGGCAACTGGTACAGCGGCGTCTCGGTTTGTGTGCCGCCCGCCTCGCTGGTGATGAGCAACGCCGAGTGGTCGGGCGAGATATCAAAAATATCAGCGCTGGCAAAGGGCGTCGTCAGGGGCGCGGTTTCCCCACCCGCCGTGGAAATCTGCTGCAGCAGGAACTGGCCGCCCTTCTCTTCGGAAAAGTAAATGCGCGCGCCATCGGTAACCAGGGAAGACTTGGGCAAGGCGTCGCTGGTCAACTGCTCCGATGCCACCACTCTGGCCGGAGTGGATGGCGTTCGCAGCCAGAGAAAGAAGGCAAGAATGGCGGCTGCCACGGCGATTCCGGCAAGAATGGAAGACCGCCCTGTAAGGCGGCGGTTACCTGAGGGCTTCACCGAGCGGGACCAGGCTCGCAACGGCCCCGTTTCCAGGTCCCGCTTGAGCCGTCGCAAGTCGCTGCGCACTTCCGCCGCTGACTGGTAGCGCAGCTCGCGATCTTTCTCCAGGGCCTTGTTGATGATCCGCTCCAGGTCGGGCGGCACTTCCGGGTTGAGTTGTCCCGCAGCTTGCGGAGTGCGGTGCAGGATGGCGTCGAATGTCGCTATCGGATTCTTGTGGCTGAAGGGCAGAGTGCCTGTGCCCATCAGGTACAACACCACACCCAGGGAGAACACATCACTGCGCGCGTCCAGTTCCTTTCCCAGCGCCTGTTCGGGCGACATGTAGCTAACCGTTCCCAAGGTCAAACCCCGGCTAGTGGCTTCCGCCTGCGAGACTGGCAGAGCCACGGTGGGTGCGTTGACGGTTTGCGCCAGCTGGCGTTCCAGCGTCGGTTTGGCTAGCCCGAAGTCGAGCAACTTAACCTGCCCACGCGCGACTAGAAAGATGTTCCCCGGTTTGACGTCGCGGTGGAGAATGCACTTGATGTGCGCGGCATCGAGCGCCTCCGCGATCTGGACGCCCCAATCTAATACCTGCTCCAGCGGCAGAGGCTGGCCGTGCATAATCTCGCCCAGGGTCTTGCCTTCCAGCAATTCCATGGCGATAAAGGTCTGGCCGGCAGCCTCTCCGATCTCGTAAATGGTACAGATGTTGGGGTGGTTGAGGGCGGAAGCGGCACGCGCTTCCCAGCGGAAGCGGTCCAGTGCCTGCGGGTCATCGGAAAGCTCATCGGGGAGGAACTTCAGCGCTACATGCCGGCCAAGGGTGAGATCTTCGGCTTCGTACACCACACCCATACCCCCGCCGCCCAGCTTGCGCAGCAGGCGGTAATGGGAAATCGTCTGACCGACCGTAACGGTTGGGGAGGACATTGCACTGGGAACACGCCGGGGGGACAGCGTTTTTCCGGTACTCGTATGGAACGATTGAGTTTACTGCCAGACGTAATAAAAGCCAACCTGCGTTTGCAGCAGCTTGACCCGATCCGGCAAAAAATTGGATAAGTCGCCGAACAGCAGGTCGAGAAGGGTTCGGCGCTCGGTCGCCGGCCTGACCAATTCGGGTTCGCCCTTAATGCCCACCGACCGCGCCGTATCCTTGACGGCGGCGCGGAAGTCCCCAATCTGGTCAATCAGGTGCATCGGCAGCGCCTGGTCGCCGGTCCACACCCGGCCATCAGCGATGCCCTGCACGTCCTGCACTTTCAGGTGGCGGCCATCGGCTACCGCCTGGATGAATTGGCTATGCATGTTGTCTAACAAACCCTGGAAATAGGCCTTCTCTTCCGGGGTCATGGGACGGGTAGGCGAACCAGCATCTTTCAGTTTGCCCGCTTTCATAGTGATGTCCTGGAGTTTCGCCCAGTCCATCAGCTTGCCGTAGTTGACCCACTCGGCGATGACCCCGATGCTGCCTACAATGCTGCCCTTGTCGGCAAAAATCTTGCTGCAGGCTGAAGCCACGAAATAGCCGCCGCTGGCGCCCACCGTTTCCACCGAGGCGATCACTTTTTTGTGTTTTTCCTGCTCGATGCGCCGCACTTCCTGGTAGATCTCTTCGGTGGCGGCCACACCGCCGCCGGGCGTGTTGATGTGCAGAATGATGGCCTTGATGGAATTGTCATCGCCGAAGCGCTTGAGTTGGCGAACCACTACTTCCGGGGTGACAATCAGGCCTTCCAGATCCACCACGCCGATCCTGTTATCTCCGCCGAAGACGGAGGCCGATTCGCTGGATGGCCGCAGGGTGATGTAAAGCAGGGCGAAGACGGCCAGCAGAAAGAGAAAGAAAGCGCCACCGCCAATCAGAACCCAGAGCAGGACGCGTGCCCTGCGTTGAGGCTGCCCTTCATCTGCCATAGGAAGGCGTAGTTTAACACCAGTGGGCAGTGCTTAGTGGCCAGTGGGCAGCATTCAGCACTCAATGAGACCTGATAGCTGAGGGCAGAGAACCGAGAACCCGTCACCCCACAATTACCCGCAGCGCCTTGCGCGCCACGCTCACCTCCACCGGGGTTTGGCCAACTGCTTCGCCATCGGCGTGCACGTCCAGCGGGCGCTCACTCTCAATGCGCAGGCGCTCAGCGCGAAAATATTCCACCTCGCGAAGCTCGGCATGGGCTCCCCGGTACACCTTGGGAAACAGGCGCAACAGGCGCAGCTTGCCGACCCGGCGCACAAAGCAGACCTCGAACTCGCCGTCGTCAAGTTGGGCGTGAGGGGCAATGCGCATGCCGTGCCCATACCAGGGCGTATTGGCGGCGGCCACCAGGATGCCGGGTTCGGAGATAGTTTGTTGAAACGCGCCCTCTCGTCCGCTGGCTGATACGCGGATCGGTTGGGCGCGGAAACGCAGGAGAGCTGGAATGGCGGCCAGAAAGTAACCGCCATGGCCGCGCAGCCACCCGGGCATGGAACTGGCTTGCCGCGCCGCCAGAGCGTCCACGCCTGCGCCCGCAGCACAGCAGAAGTAAGTTGGGTTGTTTGTGTCCTCGCCCGCGAAGCGCAGCACTCCAACGTCTATTTGGCGGACATTGTTGCTGCTGCGTACAAATTGTGCCCAGGCGCGCAGTGCCTGTGCTCTGGTTCGCAGTCCCAGCGCCCGCGCGAAGTCATTGGCGCTGCCTGCGGGCACGACCAGCAGCGGAATCTGCCGTTGTACCAGCGCTGCGAGGTGCCGCTGCACCGTGCCATCTCCGCCCAGGAGCAGTGCGGCGTCGGTGTTCTGAGTCAGTTGCGCCAGATTTTCGGCAGGAGTGATTTCCGCGCCCGCCGCGCGGAAGGGGGCAAGGTCCTGCTCTCGTGCATTGGGGCCGAGAATGGCCAGCGCGCGCATGTGCCGCGCAGCTTAAACCAACAAAACCTTTTTCACCACAGAGGACACAAAGGACACAGAGGAATTGCTGGAGTAAGGCGGATTCGAAGCAGTTGATTAGCCAGTTACCACTTTACTTACTGCTTCTAACGATTCGAATGACCGCCTCTAACGGAACAGCCGGCGTGTGGACACAAATCCTGACCTGGGCAGGATGGCTGAAGACATGTACGTTATGGCTCAGGAGGAGACGACAACTTTTTTGACTTTACGACCCAAACGGATCGTGATGGGGGAATCCAGCTCTTTGAGAAATAACACTGGGTCCGTTACGATCTGGTCGTTTACGCGAACAGCCCGCTCTTTTATTTTTCGTAAACCTTCACTCGCGGAATTTACGAATCCGGCAACTGCTAAGAGCTTGTCCAACTTCACCGGCCACCCAAGTTCCGACCTGACGGGCTCGTCAGGCGAGGATGTCTGCTTGGCGACGGAGGAGTATTTGAGCCCAACCTGCTCAATTTCTTCCGGCGCTTCGTGCATCTGGAACTGTTTTGCCCAGTCATCGGACGCTTTGCTGGCGACGTCCTCGCCGTGGGCATCAGCCACGATGCGGCGCGCGAGTTCTTTTTTGTGCTGCATGGGATTGGCGCGGCCAGCCGCGGCCTCTGCGGTCATCTTGCCGATCTCCGCCGTGGAAACATCGGTCAGCAGCTCGTAGTAGCGCCACATCATGGGGTCGGAGATGGACATGACTTTGCCGTACATCTCGAGCGGCGGCTCGGTGAGCCCGATGGCGTTGCCCAGCGACTTCGACATCTTCTGCACGCCATCCAGGCCTTCCAGGATGGGAGTGGTCAGCACCACCTGCGAGGTCTGCCCGTAAGCACGCTGAATCTCGCGTCCCACCAGCAAATTGAACTTCTGGTCGGTGCCGCCCAGCTCGACGTCGGCCTCCAGCGCCACCGAGTCGTAGCCCTGGACCAGGGGATAGAGCAGTTCGTGCATGGCGATGGGTTTTTCTTCCTGGAAGCGCTTATGAAAGTCCTCGCGTTCCAGAATCTGCGAAACAGTGAACCTGGAGGTCAGACGGACAAAATCATCGGCGGTGAACTTGCCAAACCACTCCCGGTTGTAGCGGATTTCAGTCTTATCGCGGTCGAGAATCTTGTACACCTGGTCGAGATAAGTTCTGGCATTGTCGGTAATCTGCTCGCGCGTGAGAGGCGGGCGCGTGACCATGCGCCCGGTGGGATCGCCGATCATGCCGGTGAAGTCGCCGATCAGAAAGATGACCGTGTGTCCCAGGATCTGGAAGTGCCGCAGTTTGTGGATGAGCACGGTGTGGCCCAGGTGAAGGTCGGGCGCGGTGGGATCGAAGCCGGCCTTCACCCGCAGCGGCCTGCCGCTGGCGAGCGACTTCTCCAGGCGCTCGCGCAGCTCGCCTTCGCGGATAATTTCCACCGCGCCCTTTTTGATGAGCGCGAGCTGGTCGTCAATGGGAGGGAAAGATGGCATTTGGCTTTTAGCTTTTGGCTGTCAGCTCTTAGCTGTCAGCTCTCAGCCACTTCCCAGAATAACAAACCGGGCATGTTGGCCCCTGACTGCCCGCTTGCGTAGCCAAACAGCCGCTGGCCAAAAGCCAAAAGCCAAAAGCCAAAAGCCAAAAGCGTAGCTATTTCCCCAGCACCGGGAAATGGCTGGCCGCGCCCATAAAGAACAGCAGTGGCAGCGTGAGCCAGGCGCTGATCTGCGACACCAGAAACGATTGCCGGGCCATGCGCTGCGCCTTCTCCGGAATGGGCGTGCCCTGTTCAGCGAAGGCACGAGTCCATAGAATGATTCGTTTTTGAATGCGCCACACGATTCCCCACACATTCAGCAGCAGCATCCAGCCGATGCCGCCGCCAATGCCGATGGAGAGCAGCCGGTTGCTCTCCCAGCCGTGATTGTTGAAGTGAACGTAGAGACAGCTGGCGGCGGCGACGTCAATGGCCATCAAAATGGCCAGCACCGGTCCCTTGTTGAGGGGCCCCTTCAGCGGCATGACCAGGCCGTTTTCGATGGCAAAGGCTACGGTCCAGATAAGAAAAAAGCTCCAGATAGCGACGCCCGGGGAGGCCTGCGCATTGCGGGCATCGGCGGTCACGATCATCATCCAGTAAGCGATGCCGGCCAGCACGGTGAGCAGCGCGCTCCAGCGGAACCACCACATGGCGCGGCTGAGCAGCGCGGGCGCCACCCGGGCCCGTGTGCCCGCATCCATCCGCTTCATCACCGGATTGCTCACCAGGTTGAAAAAGTAAAGCAGTCCGATCCAGGTGATGCCGGCGAGAAAATGGATCCAGCGCAGAATGATTTGGGTAGTGGCGCTGGGAGGGGGGACAGAGAGTGCAGCGAAAAGGTGGCTTTCCATAGGTGGCCTCCGGGCATGTCCATCGTGCCTGCCGGCGCCCGCGCCGGAGCAGGCGATTGTATAAGCTTTGCCCGCAGGCGAGCGAGGTTGAAAACTAGGGGCCAACGCCGTATCGTACAAGTGTCCCGTGCGGACTGGTTGTATGGGTGTGCTTTCTGGCGGGAACAGCAGATTTCGTCCACGCTCACGATTCCCCGTTTTGTCGTCGGTGCGCGGACTGGCGGTTTCTAACAAAAGGAGATCGGCAGATGGACAGCAAGCCGGCGCAAAACATCCAGGATTCCTTTCTCAATACGGCACGCAAAGATAAAACTGCCATTACCCTTTATCTTCTCAGCGGGGTCAAGCTGACGGGCCGCATCCGTTCCTTCGACAAATATTCGCTGGTGCTGGAAACCGGCAACCAGGAACAGCTCATCTTCAAGCACGCCATCTCCACCGTGGTGATGCCCAAAAGTCTCCATGTGGAGCGCCCCGCGGCAAGCGGCGAAGCCAAACCGGCGCAGCATGCTGCGGACGTGGCCACAGCAGGCACGAGTTCGGGAACCGAAGGTTAGGAGCAGTACGGTCCTTGCGTCTGTCCACCAAGCTGAAGTCGGGTAAATCCTCGCGCGGGGTCGCCACCACGGCTGGCGCTGGTAAATGGGGGAGGCCGGAACGCGCTTTTCTGGTAGGCATTGAGTATTCCACGCGGGTGCGCGCCAAAGGCAGCGAGCCGGCAGTGCCGCCCCAGGCACGAATGGCCCGCAGCACAGCCTCAGCCGAGGACGCCGATCAGGAGAAACGTCCGGCAGCGCGCTTCAGCGCCGAGGAATCGCTGGCGGAATTGCGCGAGCTGGCTGCCAGCGCCGGCGCTCAGCTGGCGGGCGAATTTCTGCAGCATCGCGACCGGCCCGATCCCGCCACCCTGATCGGACGCGGCAAGCTGCAGGAAATTTCCGGCGCTGCCGCTTCTGCCGCCGCCGACCTCATCATCTTCGACCATGAGCTTACGCCCTCGCAGCAGCGCAACGTAGAGAATGAAGTTTCCGCCCGCGTAATTGACCGCACCCAGCTCATCCTCGACATTTTTGCCCGCCACGCCCGCACCCGGGAAGGCCAGTTGCAGGTGGAACTGGCCCAGCTTGAGTACCTGCTGCCGCGCCTGGCTGGACGGGGCATCGAGATGTCGCAGCTGGGCGGCGGCATTGGCACCCGCGGTCCCGGCGAAACCCAGCTGGAAACCGACCGCCGCAAAATCTACCGCCGCATCCGCCACATCCACGGGCAGCTGGAACAAGTGCGGCGCAGCCGCGCCCAGCAGCGCCAGCGGCGGGAATCGGTGCCCGTGGCCACCGTCGCCCTGGTGGGCTATACCAACGCCGGAAAGTCCACGCTGTTTAACGCGCTCACCAGCGCCGGGGTGCTGGAATCGGCGAAGATGTTCGCCACGCTCGACCCCACCATTCGCCCGGTCACGCTGCCTTCGCGGCGCAAGGTGCTGCTCTCCGATACCGTGGGGTTCATCCGCAACCTGCCGCACACGCTGGTGACGGCGTTTCGCGCCACACTGGAGGAGGTGCAGCGCGCCGCCCTGGTGCTGCAGGTTTCCGACGCCAGCAGCCCAATTGCTGTCGAGCAGGCCGTCCAGGTGGAAGCGGTGCTGAGCGAACTGGAGGCGGCGAGCAAGCCCCGCCTGCACGTGCTCAACAAAGTTGACCTGTTGCCCGCGGCCGAGCGCGAGGCTCTGCGCGATGAAGCCGCCACGGTGCACGTTTCCGCGCTCAAGGGCATTGGGCTTACCACTTTGCTCGACCGAATTGACCAGATGCTGGTGGAGGACCCCATCAGCCGAGTGCGCCTGAAAGTGCCGCAGAGCGAAGGCAAGCTGCTTTCCGCCCTGGAAGCGCGTTCCCGCATCTTTTCCCGCCAGTACAGCGATGGAGTGGTGGTACTGGAGGCCGAGGCGCCCGAATCGCTGCTGCGAAGGCTGAAAGGATTTGTGGTGGAGTAGCGCTTGGCAGGCCGCACTCAGCACTCAGCCGGCAAGCGTGCTTTTGGGCTGAGCACGGATGCGGAGGTCCTTCGCTTCACTTAGGATTTCGCCCTTCGACAGGCTCAGGGCAGGCTGTGCGGGCTCCCGCCCGCAGAACGGCTCAAGTTTTCGCGTGCTGCTTGGCCTTGGCAATCAGGTCCAGCACCTGTTGTTTTTGCGGATAACCAGGATTGGTCTGGAGCAGCCGTTCCCAGGCCTGCACGGCTCCCGCGGGGTCCATCTTGCCCTGCCACTTCACCACTCCCATGTTGAACAGGGTACCGGGATGGGTGGCATTGTATTTCAGAGCCCGGTTGAATTCGGCAATGGCCTGGTCGGGATTGCCGGTGTACCAGTAAGCAGTTCCCATGTCAGTGCGCACGTCGGAATTTTCCGGCCGCAGCTTCAGAGCGTGTTCGTAGTACTTGATTGACTCCGGGTAGAGCTTGGAGTCGTAGTAGAGGTTCCCGACTTTCACCAGAGTGTCAAAATCGCGCGGGTTCTGCTTCAGGTTTTCGAGCAGCGGCTGCGCCGCCTTCTGTACCATTTCCGAAGTCTGCTGGGAGTTCAGCTCGCCGGTGCCCGGCGCAGTCATGCTGGCGGGAACTCCGGGCATGCCGGCGGGCGCTGCCGGCTCGGAAGTGGTTGCTGCCGTGGCGGTCGAGGGTACCGGGGCCGAGCCGCGGAACAAATATCCCAAAATCAGTCCGAAACCCAGGCAAAAAACCGCCAGCACATAAGCCTGGGCGCTGGTCCAGGTTGGCCCCGACTGCGCGCGCGAAGGTTCCACTTGCTTGGCCATAATCAGTTTCCTTTCGCAATAGTGGCGCCGGCAAGCGCCTTTTCCGGCGAACCCAGGTGAAACAGGCGCTGTACTGCCGCCGTCATCTGTTCCTGTTCCACCTTTTCTGGCATCTCCTTGAGCTCGCGGGCCAGCGATCCTGCGATGCGTTGGGTAATGCGCGACGTCACCGTGTGCAAGGTCTTGTCCTGCTCCTGGCTGAATGGCCCGAACTCGTGGCAAAAGGAGTCCAGCTCTTGCCGGCAAAGCTCTTCCAGACGCTGGCGCAGGGCGACGATGGTGGGCACCACGCGCTCCGCCTGCAGCTTGCGGCGGAACTCGTGGGCTTCGAGCGCCACGATTTTCTGTCCCTCCGCCGCGGCTGCCTGGCGTTCCCCGCTGTTGTGCTTTACCACCTGCTCCAGGTCATCCACGTCATACAAAAAGACTCCGGAAACGTGCCGCACCGCGGGATCAATGTCGCGAGGCACGGCGATATCTACCAGGCACAGCGGCCTGCCGCCGCGCTCGTGGACAATGCGTTCCGCTTCATCTTTGGTGAGGATGATGTGCGGGCAGCCGGTGGAACTGATCACGATGTCCGCCTCCACCAGGTGAGGCCAGCGGTCTTCAAAAGCCACCGGTACCCCGCCCAGCTTCTCGGCGATTTCGGCGGCATGCTCGAAGGTGCGGTTGATCACCCGCACCTTCCGGGCGCCGTTATTCACCAGATAGCGGGCGGAAAGTTCGCTCATCTTGCCCGCGCCCAGCAGCAGGACAATACGGTTTTCCAGCGAACCGAAGATTTGCTTGGCCAGTTCTACCGCCGCGTAAGGCACGGAAACCGCCGAAGCGCCGATGGCGGTTTCGTTGCGCACCCGCTTGGAAACCGTGAGCGCTTTCTGCAGCACCGCATCCAGGAAGCGCCCGGTGGTGCCCACCTGCTGCGCCTGGCTCCAGGCCGCCTTGACCTGGCTGATGATTTGAGGCTCGCCGATAATCATGGAATCCAGGCTGGAAGCCACGCGGAAAATATGTACCAGCGCGGCTTCATCGAGCAGACGGTAGAAATGCTGCCATTCGCAGAGCTTCAGCCCGTACTCGCGGGCCAGGTAGGACAGGATGGAGGTGGCGGCCACGCTGGGCTCGCTCGACCACAGGATGAACTCGGTGCGGTTGCAGGTAGCCAGCACCACCACCTCGTCAACGCCCTCGGCATTGCTCAGTTCCACCAGCGCCTGGCAGCGGCGAGTCTCGCTGATGTAAAAACGCTCGCGCACCGCTACCGGCGCCGTACGGTGGTTAAGCCCGATTACCATCAGGTTGGGTTCCAAGGCAGCCCCCCAGGATCACCCCTGTTAGGGCATTCACACTGCCAAACAGGGGGCGGTGGGGAGCACGGGTTCCCCCCAAGTCTTTTCAGGAGTTTGGACCGGCAGCGCTAGCTGTACGGCGGAGTACAGCGGTTGTTCCATTGCGGGATAACACGCTGCGGCGTGTATTTTCCCCCGCTTCCCCCTCTGGCATCCGTGGGACGGGCGAGCTATCTTATTGTCCGGCAAATACATAGTTTGGCCGCTGATTGGCAGGCCAAATGCCATTCCCCTTGTGGGAATAGTTGCGCCCACCGTCAAAGGAGATAAAAGAGAATGAAAACCATTGCCTCATTCATCGTTTTGGCTGTTGCCCTGATGTTTTCCACCTCGGTTTTTGCCGCCGATTCCGGCGCCGACCTGTTCAAGACCAAGTGCGCCATGTGCCACGGGGCTGATGGCAAGGGCGAGACCGCTATGGGCAAGCGCCTCGGCATCAAGGACCTGGGCTCAGCCGACGTGCAGAAGCAGTCGGACGCCGACCTGACCACGATCGTCACCAAAGGCAAGGGCAAGATGCCGGGTTATGAGGGCAAGCTGACGGGCGATCAGATTCAGGAGTTGGTGAAGTTTATCCGCACGCTGAAGAAGTAGGCGGTAGTTGGTACTACCGGGTCTGTCATGCTGAGCGAGCCGGAGCCGCGCCAGCGGTGACGGTGAGTCGAAGCACCTTGTGTCTTTTTGAACCGCCAGGTCTTTCGACTGGGACGCGCATCTGTATGGCGCGTCCTCGCTCAAAATGACACTCTTTCATCCGACGACTCTGTTCAACTCCTCTAGCACCCTTCCCACTTCTTCCCGGGTGTTGTAGTGCACCAGCCCGATGCGTAACCAGCCGCCCGTCACTTCCACATCCAGGCGGCGGGCCAGGTCGAGGGCGAAGTAATGCCCATCCCAGGTGAAGATGCCGCGCTCTCCCAGTTTTCGCGCCAGTTCGATCGGACTGTGGCCTTCGACGCGTACGGCTACGGTAGGGGTGCGCTCGCTAAATCGCGCCGGATCGGTAATGCCGTACACCTTTAGCCCGGGAATTTGCAGCAGTCCGGAAATGAGCGGCGCCATCAATCCCCGTTCGTAGTTGCTGATTGCTGCATAGGCCGCCAGCAGCGCTGCTCTGCGGCTCGCTGCCGCTGGTTCCGAAAGGCGGCCCAGGTCCGCCAGGTATTCGACTGCCGCCAGAACTCCGGCGATATTTTCGTGTGACAGCGTGCCCGTTTCCCACTGTTCCGGCAGGCGGTCATACTGCGCCCGGACTTTATACGGCCGCAACCGGCTGGAGACTGCACGCTTGCCGTACATGACTCCGGAGTGGGGTGCGAAAAATTTGTAGGGCGAGCACAGCAGGAAGTCGCAATCCAGGTCGCGCACGTCAATGGAGCCATGCGGCGCATAGTGCACAGCATCAATGATTGCCAGCGCCCCGGCAGCATGCGCCAGGCGCACAATTTCCTTTACCGGATTGATGGTGCCCACGGCGTTGGAGGCGTAGCCCACGGCCACCACTCGGGTTTTGGGAGTGATGTTGGCGGCCAGATCATCCAGACGCAGAGTGCAATCCTGCGGGTTGACCTCGGCGCGCCTGATGACTACGCCTCTTTCTTCCAGCGCCAGCCAGGGCGAGACGTTGCCATCGTGATCGAGCCAGGTAAGCAGAATTTCGTCGCCGGGTCCCAGTCCGCGCCCGATAGCTCGGCTGAGCAGCAGCGTGAGAGTGGTCATATTCTGGCCGAAGGCAACCTCGTCAGCATCGCAGCCCAGCAGGTCGGCCATGGCGCGATGCGCCTCCGCCAGCATGGCGTCATTGCGTTGGCTGGTCAGATAGGCGCCGCCAACGTTGGCGTTGGAGTGCAGAAAGTAATTCGTGACCGCGTCAATCACCCGTTGCGGAACCTGCGTGCCGCCAGGCCCGTCGAGAAACGCAGCCGGGCGGCCGTTCACCTGCAATTGGAGGGAAGGGAACTGCTCCCGCACCCAGGTGATGTCGAGCGCTGCCGATTTGCGATTTAAAGTGGGAGTTTCCATGTTTCCAGACGCCACATTTTACGTCATCCTGTAGAGAGCGGAAGTTGAGCCCAGGAAAACAAGCCGCGGAAGTTGAGCCCAGGAAAACAAGCCCGAGCCGAAGGACCTTGTGCTGTCGTGAACAGACGGTCCTTCGCTCCGCTCAGGATTTCGGCAGCGGGCTCCCGCTTCGCTCACGCCCGCTAAGCGCCTCAATTTCGACTCGGGCGTGCACCCTCGCTCAAGATGACATGCATTCAGTACGGGTACCGACCGCCCTTACCAGATCCGCCAGCAGGCCATAAGCGGTCTCCGTCACCCCGGGGTTCTGTTCCGTTATCGCCAGACCGGGGAAGATATCGGTTTCGAAATAAATCGCGGACGAGGTTCCGTTCACCCAGGCCAGGGGATCGCTGAGCGGCAACTGCTGCGGCCGCACGCTGGCCCGCGCGCCATCGTCCGCGCGCCGCGCTTCGCATACCAGTTTATAAGGCCGGCCGGCGCGCCGCGCGGCTTGTACGGCGAGAGGGTGCAGATCTTCAATCCCCTGGCGTTCGATTGCCTGGGGCTTCAAGGGCGCGCCCATCAACACCGTGGCCAGAGCCGCTACTTTCACCGCGGCATCCCAGCCTTCCAGGTCGTCGCTGGGATCGGTTTCCGCTACACCCAGTTCCTGCGCCTTGCTGATGGCGCGGTTCAGAGTGCTGCCTTCTTCCATCTGCTGCAAAACGAGATTGGTGGTCGAGTTCAGGATGGCACGGAAAGCGCGCACTTCCACGGTGGGCAGGGCGTCACGAAACAGGCAGAAGATGGGCACACCATCCATGACGGTGGATTCGAATAAGAATCTGCACCCGGCCTTCTGCGCCAGGGTGCTCAGTTGGGCATAGCCGTGCACCACCGGGCCTTTATTGGCGGTGATGGCATGCGCGCCCAACTCCAGCGCAGCCTGCAGATGTTCAATGGCGGGCTGTCCGGTTTCGCGGTTGAGCGAGGTGACCTCAAACAGCACGTTGCTGCGGGCGGCCCGCAGCCAATCGCGAAGATTGTTCGGCCGCGGTTCAGCCCGAGCCGGAGTCTCTCCCCGCAACAAGGCCGTTATATCCAGTCCCTCCGCAGCCGCAATCCATCCCATACGGCGCGTGGCCACGCCCGTCAGCCGCCATGCGATGCCGTACTGTTCGCGGAGGTCCTGGCGCTTGCGTTCCAGCAGGGAAAGGAAGGCTCGCCCCACATTTCCGAAACCAAGCAGCGCCAGGTTGTAGGTGTTGACTGTCAATTGAGTCGTTACAGGGTAAGAATCACAGCGGCATCAGGTAGCGATAGTAGTCGTTATCCCGCTTCCAGCCCAGGCTCTCATACAAGCGCTGCCCGGGATAATTATCCACCGCTGTTTCCAGCCACAAGCCATCAGCCCTGGTTTCCAGCGCCCATTGTCGAGCCCGCTCCATCAGAGCCTTGGCCGCACCCTGCCGGCGCGCGCCCGGCTTAACGAAAAGGTCGTTCAGAATCCACATGCGCTTCATGGCGGTTGAGGAAAAGCAGGGGTATAGCTGGACGAAGCCCAAGGCATCTTCGCCGGCCAGAGCCAGAAAAATCACCGATTCATCCCGCTGCAGGCGCTCGCCGATAAAGGCGCGCGCTCCCGGCAAGTCGGGTTTCTGCTTATAGAACTGGCGGTAGGAGTCGAAGAGCGGCGCAATGCGCTCCACGTCGGCGGCGCTGGCGCGAATAATTCGAAGCGAATTGGCGGCGGGTTTGGTGGAGGGCATAGAGTTCTTCTGTAGAGACGTAATTAATTACGTCTCTACTGGAATTTTGTGAAAACGCGGCAGCCGCTATCCCATAGTGTGCGCGCGTTCCGGTTCAATCTTGAAAATGACCCGCACTTCGCCCGGCTTGCGGTTGGGATACTTGTCCATGCCCAGATACTTCTTAGCCATCTTATCAATGTGAGCGTCGGCGCCGTTCTTGGTGACTTCCGCCACCTTGCCCTCCACGCCCAAGTAGCGATAGGGATTGTCCGGGTCCATGATGGCAATGGCCACGCGCCCGTCGCGCTTGAGGTTACGATCTTTGACCCGGCCTTCGGCGGTATTGACGATCACGTGCTTGCCATCGTAATCAACCCACACTGGCGTCACCTGGGGACTGCCGTCGGGTTTCAGCGTGGCCAGGCTAGCGAAAGCTTTCTTCTTGAACAGGTCGGTGTATTTTTCCGGAATGACTCCAGCCATGAGGGTGTCCTCCTGCGTGTCGTTTGCAGGCATTGATTATAAATGGCGGAAGCAGTCAGCAGTCACCCCACATCCTTCGCCATCCGCGGAATCAACCCCCGCAGCAGCGCGATAAACTGTCCCTTCACGCGCTCGCCAGTTTCCAGCACTTCTTCGTGGTTGATGGGCTTATCGAGAATGCCGGCGGCCATGTTGGTGACGCAGGAAATGGCCAGCACCTTGATTCCCATCTGCCGCGCCGCAATCACCTCGGCCACCGTGCTCATGCCCACCACGTCGGCGCCGATGGTACGCAGAAAGCGGATTTCCGCCGGGGTTTCGTAATTGGGCCCCAGCAGTGCCGCATAGACACCTTCGAAACAGGTAATGCCGAGGCGGCGCGCCTCCTCCATCGCCGCCTGGCGATAGGGCTTGTGGTGGGCGCGGGTCATGTCAGGAAAGCGCGGCCCAAAGCGCTCGTCATTCGGGCCCACCAGCGGGTTGCGCCCCTGCAAGTTGATGTGGTCGCTGAGCAGCACCAGGCAGCCCTGCTTGTATTCCAGATTAATGCCGCCGGCGGCGTTGGTCAGGATGGCGGCTTTTATGCCCAAGCGACCCAGCACGCGTATGGGGAATGCTACCTCCTGCGCCGAATACCCTTCATACATGTGGACACGGCCCTGCATGGCCGCCACCGGCACGCCGGCACAGTTGCCGATGGCCAGCACGCCCGCGTGGCCGACTGCCGTGGAGCGGGGGAAGAAAGGGATTTCCTGGTAGGGAACGCGGGTTGCCTCAGCCAGGTCGTCGGCAAAGGCGCCCAGACCGGAGCCCAGCACCACCGCGACCTGCGGCCGCAGCTTAGTCTTGGTCAGGATGAACTGGGCCGCCTGCTCGGCGCGGGCGAATTCGCCGGGGTTTGGTTGGGTTCGTGGTTTGCTGCTCATAAGGTTCGGGCAGTTTTTCAGAACTTCGCTTCGAACTTGTCGAACTCGGCTTCTTCCCGCCACTCCACCTGCGCGCGCTGGCTGCCGGCGAGAAGTTTGCGACAGGCCGGCGAAAGCCCTGATCTGGCAGGTGAATCGGCCGCGCAGGTATCCACCCGGCGGAAAGTATGCGCATCCTTCCACAAGCTGGCGCCGGGCAGGAAGCTGTGCTCCAGGCTGGCTCGCGCCATGCCTTTCAGTTGCTCGTAGCTGAGGTCATAGCCTTCCACCGCGCGCAAGTATTCCTGGTTCATATCGGATCGCGAGACGCCCTCATCATCGGTGGCCAGCGCCACGGGCGCACCGTACTTTATGTAGATGGGCAGCGGGTGCTGGTTGCCGCGCACTCCCAGGATCAAATCGTTGCTGGTGAGGCAGATTTCCACCAGCACGTTGCGCCGCGCCATCTCCTTAATCAGGGCGCTGGGGTCGGTCTCGTGCATCACGTCTACGCCATGGCCGATGCGCTCGGCGTGCCCGGTTTCCACCGAATCGCGAATGTGGAAGTTCAAGCCCTGGGGCGGCACCATGCCCTGAGCCAGTTCGCCGGCGTGCAGGCTGATGTGCACTCGGGGATAGAGTCCATGCAGGTAATCAATCATCCGCATGTGCAGGTGAAAGTCGTGCATGGGTACGTACCAGTCTTCGGGCATGACCAGGTTAAGGCCCACCACGCGCGGGTCCGCCTGGGCCAACTCGAAGCCGGCAAGAATCTGGGCAAACACCTGCCCCGGCGGCAGGCCGCGCAGCACTTCGAAAAGGCAGCGCACGGTGACCAGGCAGCCGGGCTGCGCGGAGGCCTCGCCGCAATGCAGATCCTGGCGCATGCGGGCTAAATCTTCATCCAGCGACTTGCGGCCGGCGGCAATCACCTCGGGGAGTCCGTTGGCCAGCAACTTTTGGCGCATCTGGGCAAAGTCGTCGCTCCAGACTACCCGTGAGCCCAGGTCAATGGCCTGGCTCCGGCCAGGACCAAACATAAGCTCCAGGTAGGTGACGTGGTCTTGGGCGGCGTGCTCGGCGGCTTCCGCCAGCATGTCTCCGGTATGGCCGGTGGCGGCGGCCCCGAACTTGTAGAAGGACTCGAAAAAATGATCGTGGCCGGAGTCGCGGGCCGCGTTCCAGTCACGCATCGAAAACGCGTCCACCAGTTGCGCATACAAGGCGGGATCCTTTAGTGCCTGGGAAGCGGGCGGCTTGCCTGCCGATTCATTGCAGGGAGGCGAGACTAGGGTCATGCTGGCCCGCTCCACGCACAATCCGTCCTGCGCTGCCCACTGGATGAAGCTCTCGGCGTAAATGCTGCCCCAGAGGTGATTGTGCAGGTCGCCGCCTTTGGGCATCTGCTGCAGGAAGGCGAGCAACAGCGAAGGCTGGTGGCGCACCGACTCCAGATAGCGCGCTGCGCGCTGCTCCGGGGAAACCTTCTGCGCGGCCAGAGGCAACGCCAGCAACGTTATCGTCACTACCGCCCGTCGAAGAGCCCGATTGCAGAGAGGGTTGATCATTTGAGTTGCACGATTCTACTCTGCATGAGGGGTCATTGTAGTGGTTGCCTCAGTGAGGCGAAAAGCAACAGTGACGAAACCAGCTACTGTGGCCGATCTTGGCGAATTTCCACATCGCTAAAGTCGTCGGAGCAGTGTATTCCGCGACTTTGAGTGTGCGCGAGCCCGCATTTGCCGCGCTGTGGAGCACTTTCCTGCTGATTCCCAAAACCAGGCTGCACAATCCTTGGGCATCTGTGTGTGGAAGCGCCGCAAGCTTAAGAAAACACGCCGTATAAACTTCTCCCTTCGCGGTTGACTTAAAAAGCAGAAGGAGTAAAACCATACTCGTTCTTCGGCAATTTCTGATGTTTACCCGGTTGGCGTAGCGTCCGGGGCTCGAGCGAGATCACCCTCGCAACCGCAAGGTGAGTGAGGGAAGGTCAGCAAGGGTCTATAGCAAAGCGCTGGTCGAGGCGAACAGGAAAACCTGCTGAAAAGCAATTGGAGTCCCGAGGCGTTGCACAGGTTTACCCGGTTGGCGGTGAGCCCGGAGCCCGAGCGGAACGATCGCGCGCTGTAACCGCAAGGAAGCAGCGAGTGGCAGGTCGGCAAGGGTCTAAAGCGAGCTACTGGCTGAGGCGAATGGGTGCAACATCACCTCGGGACTCTTAATATTTTTTGAGGACGGATTTGTGGCGCGGGCGCCCCGCCCGCGAAAAAAGGCACGGATTACCGGTCATCTATTCTTCTGCAACACTTCCTCGAATGTCATCTTGAGCAGGGACCGGCCATACAATGTCGGTCCGAGTCGAAAGACCTTGCGTTTTGTTTCGCCCGTTCTACATGTCTGAGTAGCTGGCAAAGCGTGTTGGCGGAGCGCCGCCGTCTTATGCCTTTACTCGCGTTCCGGAAGCGACTTCAAATACTGCACCAGGTCTGCCTTTTCCTGGGCGCTCAGCCCCAGGTTGAAACAGCTGTCATAGTGATTGACGACGTCGAGTAAAGTGGCAAACCGCCCATCATGATAGAAACCGCCCTTGGTGTGCGTCCACAAGCCGTTCAGGGGCGAGGTGCGATAGCGATGGTCGGGGGCGCGGTCCGCCTGGAAATTATCAATGCAAATCTCCTGGCCGGTGTGCAGGTCCCAGCCCGGCTCCGTCCACAGAGGCTCGGTGTGGCAAGTGGTGCATTGGGCTTTCCCGCTGAACAGTTCATCGCCGCGCTTGGCCGCCGCTTCGTCAAAGCTGCCTTTGGGCGGAGCAGGCGCAGGAATGGAAAGCTGGTAGAAGTGCAGCGCCGGCAGTTTGCCTGTAATTAGGTCGGGCTGATTGCTGACATGCCCGAAGTGATTGCGGGCGGCTATGGGGAATTGCGCTGCGTCATCCAGACGGGGATCGAAGAAGGTTCCTTTGCCATGCATTTCCAGGTTGGCAACGAATGCGTTCCAGTAGGGCACGCTGCCCCAGCCCGTCCAGGTGTGCAGGTTGACGCCGGCGAGACCGAAGGCAGGCGGAATCAGCGCGGCGGCGGATTTGCCGTTTGGACGAAAAGCTTTACCGTCCATGAACAGCTCGGCATCGAATTTTCCCGGGCCCCAACTCGCGAGCACGGTTTTAACCGTAGGCACGTCCACCTGCAACAGGTCGGCTACGGGCTGCAAGTTGGGAGCAAGGGAAACGATGGCGCCCACATTCAGATCGCGGTTGGCCCAGCCGTCCAGGCGGTGGCCGATGTTGCCGGGGGGAATGCCCGGGGCGCTAAAGGAGTTATCCACCGTGGAGTGGCACAGGGCGCACTGGATGCCCACCGAGCGCAGGCTGCCATCCGGATTGAAGTAGCCGGTCACGCCGAGAACAGCGTTCTGTTTCAGTAACGCCAGGGTGGCGGCCGGGCTGGTCAGGTTTACCTGCCCGCGCTGCAGCGCCACCATCAGGGAAGGAGGGAGGGCGTCAACATCCACCTTGAGTCCCACGGCCAATGCGGTAGCGGGACTCACTCCCGGGCCCACGCCGCCGAACTGGCTGCCTTCTAGAGCCTGGTGCAGCTGCAGGGTTCCGCCCCAGAAATCCTGGTCGCCAAAGGTGTTATAGCGGAAGGTGTGCCGTCCCTGGTCGAGCATCCTGGCCGCGTTCCTGACCACCGCAGCGTCAAAATGCGTGCTTGCCGGGTGTGCTCCGACCGCAGTTCGTGTGCGCAGGCTGTAGGCGGCCAGAGCCGTGACTGCGATAGCAAGCAATGCTGCTCTCCTGAAAGGTCGCATTACGATTCTCCTTCCCGCACCGCTCGCGCGCGGTTGAGCAGAAGAGTGGGGAAAGTCGCGGTGAGTTACACAGGGACCGGGGAAACAGAAGGGATTTTTGTAGTCAGGAAATAATTTGCCGATGCGTAACGATTTCTTATCCCGATACTCCTTGCAGGGGGAGTAGCCGTTCCTTAAGCGAAACTAACACCTGCAAAGTGGCGAATATACAGGAGTGAGGGGCCAGGAATCTGGTTACACCTGCCGCCAGAGTTCGGCCCGCGGGTCTTCAGGATTCAGGCGGGCCAGTTCGCGCAACAGTTCCTTAGTGCGTTCGTCGCGGGGCATGGGCACGGTGACCTTCACTTCTACAATTTCGTCGCCGCGCGCGCCATCGCGAGTAGCTGAGGGCACCCCTTTTTCACGCAGGCGCAGCTTCTGCCCGCTCTGCGTGCCGGGAGGAATCTTTAACAGCGCGCGCCCGTCAATGGTGGGCACCTCGATTTTGGCGCCGAGAGCGGCTTCCGTGGCGCTCACCGGCACAGTGAGGTAGATGTCGTCGCCTTCGCGGCGAAAGATGGGGTGCTCGCCGGTGCGAATGATGACGTAAAGATCGCCCGGCGCGCCGCCGTGGTAGCCGGCGTTGCCCTTGCCCGCCAGGCGGATGCGTTGTCCGTCGCGGGTGCCAGGCTTGATGCGCACTTCCAGCGGCTCGGTGCGTTCCACTACGCCATCTCCGCCGCAGGTGGGGCACACGGTGACGTTCTTGCCGGTGCCATGGCAGCGCGGGCACTGGGTATTGAACTTCATGCGCCCGCCGGTTTGGGTCACCTGGCCCGTGCCCTTGCATTCCGGGCAGACGCCGGGCGCTTCCAGGAAGCCGCTTCCGTGGCATTGTGTGCAAATGTCGCGGCGGGCTACCTGCAGGCGCAGCACCGCCCCGCGAATGGCTTGCCAGAAGCCAACGTTGACCTGGTACTCGAGGTCGCTGCCCGGTTCGGGCCCGCTGGGCTGCTGGCCGCGTCCGCTGAACATGCCGGAAAAGATGTCGCGGAAGCCGCCGCGCTTGCGTTCGCTGGGTGCGCCGCGGCCTGCGCCTTCGAACAGGTCGGAAAAATCGAAACCACTGAAATCGAAGGGCACCTCCTGGGTGCTGGCGCGGCCTGCCCGGCTGCCTCCGGGAAAGCCTCCTCCAGGGAAGCCGCCCCCGGACCCGCCCCCCGCCCGGGCGTAAGCTTCCGCCGCTTCCGGGCTGATGTTATCGGAGTAGTAGCCGAGCTGGTCGTAGATCTTGCGCTTCTTGGGGTCGCTGAGGACGTCATTGGCCTCGGAAATGGCTTTGAAGCGCTCCTCCGCCGACTTGTCGCCGGGATTGACGTCGGGATGGTACTTGCGCGCCAGCTTGCGGAAAGCCTTGCGGATCTCATCCGCGGAGGCATTCTTCTTAACCCCTAATATCCCGTAATAGTCTTTGGTCTGCGTTGGCATTAGGAAACAGTGGTCAGTTGCCAGTTAGTTTATCGTCTTGGGACCTTCATCCTCCGGAATGACCACGACCGGGTTGCCGATGGGCAGTTCGTCGTCATGCACCACCGGAACGCGCTGCAAGCCTTCCGCCGTTGGGGTGAACACAAACCATTCGCCCTCCTCCGGCACAAAGCTCAGAAAATATTCGTTACCGTTGACCGCGAATTGCACCTTGTTTCTCCCTTGGAACCCTTGCAGGGGCTAAAGCCCGAATGATTCCTTGCTTGTTCGGCATGGCTGACGCCATGCCCTGATACGAACCGCTTTGGCCGGCACGCCTGAAGGCGTGTCCTGATACGACTCTTACTGCGCTATGGCCGTCCGGCGTCATCCTGACCGGCTTCAGCCGTAAAGGATCTCGCGCGTGACCGAATGCTCAGCGCCGCTCGCGAGATGCTTCGGCGCTGAAGCGCCTCAGCATGACGCCTGAGCAAGTGGCACAAGGGGCGCCAGCGGCGCCCCCTGCTAGCGAGAAGCTACCCGGCCCGATCCTTCGCTGCGCTCAGGATGATCGCAGCGGGGCTCAGACGCCCCGCTAGCGCGATCACTTCTTGTCCTCCACGTCCACGTACTCGGCGTCAATGACTTCGCCTTCTTTCTTGGCTTCGCCATTGCCCCCGGGTTGCGGGCCGGCGCCAGGTTGAGGACCAGCGTCCGGGGCGCCCTGCGGCTGGGCCGCACGATACATCTGCTCAGCCAGTTTGTGTGAAGCGGCGGTCAGGCGCTCGCGCGCCTTGTTCATCTGGTCCTTGTCGTTCGACTCAAGTGCCTTCTTGGCGTCGGCGACCGCGTTCTCCACCTCGCCGCGCTCGGAGCCGGAGATTTTGTCGCCGTGCTCCCGCAACATCTTCTCGACGCTGTAGACCATGGAGTCGAGCTGGTTGCGGACCTCGATCTCCTCGCGCTTGGCCTTGTCTTCGGCCGAGTGCGAGTCGGCTTCCTTGGCCATGCGCTCCACTTCTTCCTTCGAGAGCCCGGAGGAAGAGGTGATGGTGATCTTCTGGTCCTTTTGCGTAGCCATGTCCTTGGCGGTCACGTTGAGGATGCCGTTGGCGTCAATGTCGAACGTCACCTCAATCTGGGGCACGCCGCGGGGAGCCGGCGGAAGGCCAGTCAGATGGAACTTGCCCAGGGTGCGGTTCTGGCCCGCCATGGGACGTTCGCCCTGCAGCACGTGCACCTCGACCGAAGTCTGGTTATCCGCCGCGGTGGAGAAAGTCTCCGTCTTGCGCGTCGGAATGGTGGTGTTGCGCGGAATCATGGGTGTGGCCACTCCGCCCAGCGTTTCAATGGAGAGCGTCAACGGGGTCACGTCCAGCAGGAGCAGGTCCTTGACCTCGCCCTTAAGCACGCCGCCCTGAATGGCTGCGCCCACCGCCACTACCTCATCCGGGTTCACGCCCTTGTGGCCCTCGCGCCCGAACAGCTCTTTTACAAGTTGCTGGATGCGGGGCATGCGGGTCTGGCCGCCGACCAGCACCACCTCGTTGATCTTGTCAGAGGAGATGCCGGCGTCCTTCATGCACTGCTTGCAGGGGCCGATGGAGCGCTCGATGATGTCGCGCACCATCTCTTCCAGCTTGCCCCGGGTCAGCCGCTTGACCAGGTGCTTGGGACCGCCGGCATCGGCGGTGATAAAGGGCAGATTGATCTCGGTCTCCATGGTGGTGGAGAGCTCGATTTTGGCGCGCTCGGCAGCATCGCGCAGCCGCTGCAGCGCCATCTCGTTGCCCTTGGCGCGCAGGTCCAGGCCCTCGTCTTTCTTGAACTCGTCAATCAGCCAGTCCACGATGCGCTGGTCAATGTTGTCGCCGCCCAGGTGGGTGTCGCCGTTAGTGGCCTTAACCTCGATGACGCCTTCGCCGACTTCCAAAATCGAGATGTCGAAGGTGCCGCCGCCGAAGTCGTAAACCGCGATGGTCTCGTCCTTTTTCTTGTCCAGTCCGTAGGCCAGCGCCGCTGCCGTGGGCTCGTTGATGATGCGCTTCACGTCCAGTCCGGCGATGCGCCCTGCGTCTTTGGTGGCCTGCCGCTGCGCGTCATTGAAGTAGGCGGGAACGGTGATGACCGCCTCGGTCACCTTTTCGCCCAGGTAATCCTCTGCCGCCTTCTTCAGCTTCTGCAGAATCATGGCCGAGATCTCGGGCGGGGTGTTTTTCTTGCCCATGATCTCGATAGCGACGTGGTCGCCGTCACGGACCACCTTGTAGGGCACCATCTTCATCTCTTCGTTGACCTCTTCGTAGCGACGCCCCATGAAACGCTTGATGGAATAAACCGTGTTCTCCGGGTTGGTGATGGCCTGGCGCTTAGCCACTTGGCCCACCAGGCGCTCTCCGGTTTTGGTGAAGCTCACAACGGAAGGAGTAGTCCGGCCACCCTCTTCGTTGGGAACCACCTTGGGTTCGCCGCCTTCCATGACCGCCACCACTGAGTTGGTGGTGCCCAAATCAATGCCGATAATCTTTGCCATTGCCACTGCCTCCTGCGCTAGTCCTTGTAAGTCATTGTTGTTGAATGCTTTGCCAGTAAAATCCGCTTTTATAGCAGACCCATGATAGGACTTGAGTGTATCACTGTCAACCTTTTAGATGTTGCTCACGGGCTTGGGGATGCAGCGTTTGGCAGCCATTGGAGAGCCCATGGCAGAGAGTGCTGGACCTGAAATTGTGATCAGGTGCATTTTCGGTCAGCGGTTTCGTGCGAACGAAGCCGCAAATTCCTACGAGTGACGGTTGAGGGGTGAAGACAGTTTGCTGCATCCGGCACGGCACTAAACTTTCGCATCTTAGGCTTCAGCCCTGTTGAACCGCGTCCCGTCTATGGCCCCCAAGGAAAGCTCGCGACGAAAAGCACCACCTTCCCAGCCTGAGCAGGAACCCGCCAAGCCATTCCCAGTACACCCTCCTGCCCCGGGGCCTGAGGTGGTGATACCTGCCGAGACCGCAGCTGAACTGGAAGAAGAGCACGAACTGCTTCATGCCAATATTCGCGCCGCCAGCATGGCCCAAGTGGCGGTCGCGGTCATTGCCGGTATTGCCGTCTTTTACTTCGCCCGACTGCCGCTGATTACGGTTTCTGTCGCCTTGCTGATAGCCTTCATCCTGGAGCCGATCGTGAACGGCTTGCGGAAGTGGCGGGTACCGCGGGCCCTGGGCGCATTGATTGCGGTGCTGTGCCTGGTGGCCGTTTTTGCGGCCGCTATCTACGTCTTCTATAACCGGGCTGTGGCCTTCGGCCGGGACCTGCCCAGGTACTCCGCCGAAATACATGCCATGGTGGCCAAAGTCACCACCAATACCAGCAAAATTGAGCAAAACACCTCCAAGGTACTGAAGGGACCGCAGACGCAGAAGCCCATACCCGTGGAAGTTCAGCAAGGGCCTAGCCTGTTTCGTTTTCTGGAGGGCGGGGCAGGGATGGTCGGTGACATTGTCCTAGCCCTGAGCTTCATCCCGTTTCTGGTTTACTTCATGCTCAGCTGGAAGGAACACGCCCACCGTGCCACCGTGCAGCTGTTTCCCAAAGAACACCGCCTGGTGGCGCATCGAACCGTGGGCCGGATTTCTACCATGATCCGCAGCTTCATTATAGGAAACGTAGTGGTGGGGATCATCAACTCCGTGGTCAGCAGCCTGGTGTTCTGGCAGTTGGGCATCAAGTATCCGTATTTCATTGGGGTCATCAGCGGCTTCGCCAGCTTGATCCCGTACCTTGGGCTGGTGCTGGCGATCATCCCGCCACTGGCCGGCGGCATCGGGGTGCTAAACCACACCGGAGTCATTATTGTTGTGGTCACCGTACTGGTCATCCATCTGGTGACCATGAACGTTCTATACCCCAAGCTGGTGGGAGGGCGCGTGCGCCTGAACCCACTGGCGGTCACGCTGGCCCTGCTGTTCTGGGCTTGGATTTGGGGAGCCATGGGCCTGGTGCTGGCGATTCCGATTGTGGGGGCGACCAAGATTATTTTTGATCACGTTGATTCGCTGCGGCCGCTGGGGGCGTGGCTGGGAGAATAAGGCCCTTCACCGCCGAGACGCAGAGTGCGCAAAGATAATTCTCTTGAATGTCATCCTGAGCGAAGTAAACCGATTCGCTCGCGAATCGGTTTATGCAGCCGAAGGACCCCTACAATGCTAGTACGGTTTCGGCCGTTCAAAGGAGTTTTAGAGAATCGGCAAAGCTGTGCGGACAGGTAGAAACTCCCTGCGACCGCAGTAACACTGCCAGCAGACGCGAGGTCCTTCGACTCCGTGACGCGATTCGCAAGCGAATCGCGTCACTGCGCTCAGGATGACATTTCTCAAAAGGGAACTTTGCGTCCAAACATCTTCCTGGGGCGTACTCGGCGTCTCGGCGGTGGCAGCTTTATGATTGGTGAAAGAATAAAGCTGGATGAGGCGAAGCCGCCGTATGGGTTCTCATTCGTCAATCTGCAATCGCCAATCGGGGTTTTTCACTCCACGGTCACCGACTTGGCCAGATTGCGGGGTTGGTCCACGTCGCAGCCGCGGCGCACGGCGATGTGATAAGCCAAAAGCTGCAGGGGCACGATTTCGAGAATGGGCAACAGCAGCTCGGGCGCGGGCGGAATCCACAGCACCTGGTCGGCGGCCTCGCGAATCTCCTCGTCGCCTTCGGTGGCGAGCGCGATCACCTGTCCGGAGCGCGCCTTCACTTCCTTCAGATTGGACAGCGTCTTCTCGTAGCGCACCATGGAGCCGGGGTCGGCCGGGTCGCGGGTGGCCACAATCACCACCGGCAGGTTTTCATCAATCAGCGCGTTGGGCCCGTGCTTCATCTCGCCCGCCGGGTAGCCTTCGGCGTGGATGTAGGAAATCTCCTTCAGCTTGAGCGCGCCTTCGAGCGCCACCGGGTAGTGAATGCCGCGGCCGAGGAAGAGGAAGTCCTGCGAGCGCACGTACTCCTTGGCCAGCTCCTCGCAGTCCTCTTCGTGGGTGAGCAGAGTCTCGAGTTTCCCCGGAACCAGGGTCAGCTCGGTGATCAGCTGGCGGGCACAGTCGGCGTTGATTACCCCCCGCACCTCCGCGAGATACAGGGCAAACAGGTAGAGGGCGGTGAGCTGGGCGGTGAAGGCCTTGGTCGAGGCCACGCCGATCTCCGGCCCGGCGTGAGTGTAGATGGTGCCGCTCGCCTCGCGCGTGATCATCGAGCCCACCACGTTGCAGATGGCCAGGGTCTTGGAGCCCTTGGCCTTGGCCTCCCTCTGGGCGGCGATGGTGTCGGCGGTTTCGCCCGACTGCGAGATCAGCATGGTCACCGTGTCGGGCGCA
>DATJEH010000150.1:0-9934 GCA_035496875.1 Terriglobales bacterium
CGGAACCGCGCCCGCGCCGTAGGTGACCAGCTGAGCCCCAGCCGCACCGGCAAGACCCGCATACCCGAAGGTATAGCCGCTCTTGGTGCCGGATGCCAGCACGGAGTCAATCAAGCAAGCCGCCGTGGACGTGGGTGCGCCAGCGCAAGTGACGCCCGCGCCCGGTCCCAGATCAGTTAATGCCGCGGAGTACCCCACGGTCGGAAACGATGTGGTGTAGGAAACCTCGGCTGTGTTGATGGTGCGCAGCGAGCTCACCGCCGAAGACTCATTGGCGGCAATGCGGGCGCGCAACAGGTTGGGAATAGCGATGGCGGCGATGATCAGAATGATCGCCACCACGATCAGCAGTTCAATTAACGAAAAACCCTTTTGCTTTTTCAAATCCTTTTCCTCCCTCGTCGGGGCTCATCGACCCCACGCCACCTACTTTGCAGTTCGGCAGCCATTCTCGGCAGGTGTGCTAAGCCCTGACCAATCAAGCGGAAACGGAGTTGGTGCGGCTGAGAAGAAGCGTCATCCTGACAAAATTTGTCAGCTTTGGCTGACTCAATCCGGCAAATGACCGAAGTTACGTTACGGATAGCCTTGGTCGCCATAACCGCTGCCGACATCGTCCTCGCAATGGCGCGCACCAATTTGGACACTTGGGGAGCCACGCGGTCAGACATTCCGTCTTGTAGAGGTCCACGGGATCGTGCAGACGGAAGTAGCGTTCAGATTTCGTTCAAAATGTCGTCTCTGCCGACTTCCTACATTCCCGATTTGTCCGCATTTCTGCGGAAGCGCGGCAGTCTAAGCTCCCTACCGACAGTTACTCTAAATACCAGCTGCCAACTACTTGTTTCCGGCTACCATCTACTGCTTGTGATCTCTTCTGCTGATGTGCTGATTGTGGGCGCGGGGGCAGCCGGACTGGCGGCGGCGCAGGCGCTCACCGCGGCTGGCCGGCACGTCACGATCCTGGAGGCGCGCGACCGCATTGGCGGCCGCATCTTCACCCACCCTGCCAGCACTCCCGAGATGCCCATTGAATTGGGGGCCGAGTTCGTCCACGGCCGCCCACCCGAGATTTTTCGCCTGGCAAATCAGGCCGGCGTGGCAGTTCAGGAATTGCACGGCGAATTCTGGTACACCCAGAATGGCAAATTATGCCGGGACGACTTTCCCTCCGAGCGCAGCCCGGTTTTCCAGCGTATGCGGAACCACCGCGGCTCCGATATCTCCTTCCGCCGCTTCCTCGACGAGTATTGCGCCGACCTGCCCGCGCAGGAAAAACTCTGGGCGCTCGCCTACATCGAGGGCTTTCACGCCGCTAATGCCGACCTGATCAGCCTGCGGTCCATCGTGGAGGGCGAGAAGGCGGAGGAAGAAATTGAAGGTCACCGGCAGTTCCGCCTGGCCCATGGTTACGGCAGTTTAGTGGAAGCCCTGCGCCGAGCCATCGTCCCCACCCTTTGCCGGTGGCGGTTGAACCACGTGGTTCGCGGCATTCGCTGGAATCCCGGTAACGTGGAGGTGGAAACCGGCTCAGCGGTAGAAGATGCCCTTCCTCTCTTTCGCGCCCCCTGCGTCCTCATTACCCTTCCCTTGGGCATTCTCCAGTTGCCGCCCCTGTCGCCGGGAGCAGTCCAGTTCGTTCCCGCCCTGGAAATGAAACAAGCGGCGCTTGGTCACTTGGCAATGGGGTCCGCAATCCATCTCACGCTGCAATTTCGCGAATCCTTCTGGCGGGACCCGGCGCTCACCGGAACTGCCGGCGGCCTGGGGCGCATGCTCTTTCTGTTTTCCGATAACCCCTGGTTTCCCACCTGGTGGAGCAAGCTGCCTTCGGACGCGCCGGTTTTGACCGCGTGGTGCGCAGGGCCGCGGGCGCAGCAGTACTGCGGCCAACCGCAAACGGTGATTGCGGGGAAAGCAGTGCAAGCTCTGGCGGAACTTCTGGGAATGAGCGCGCAGCGAGTGAACGGCCTTTTGCACGCCGCTTATGTTCACGACTGGCAGGCCGATTCATTTTCTCGCGGAGCTTACAGCTATGTTCTGGCAGGAAGCGCGCAAGAGGCGCAGCGCCAACTGGCGACGCCGGTTGGTGGAACTCTCTTTTTCGCGGGTGAGGCCACGGACTTTCACGGCCATCACGCCACCGTCCATGGCGCCATGGCCAGCGGCTATCGGGCGGCCGCTGAGATACTGCAAACTAACTTGAGTTGTTAGCTCCCTCCGCCGGGCCTAACTGGCGGACGACTTCGTGCCCGACTTCCGCATCCGACGCACTTCCATAAAGGTCAGAGCGGTGGTAACGGAAATCACGGAGCCAAATAAAACCATTAGAATCGCTGCGCTATCCATGTGACAATTTTTCTCCCAAGCCCCGCCAGTTTCCTTTGCGGTGCAAAGTTGTGCAAGTACCAAGGTAGTTCCCTGGCGGTTACAGGTAAATATTACTTTAGTGATGTTGCCGGATTCCTTCCCCATGACGCAACCTGAAAAGCGCCCAATTCCTTCTGCAGGAAGGTTTATGAAAGCCACGCTGCTCACTTTGTGGCAGGAAAACGAAACCCGGGTAGTCCGCTATCCCCTGGTCTTGGGAGTCTTGTTCGTGCTTGTAGCCTCGTTCCTGGGGCTCCTGCAGGACACCAGAGGCGATGCCATTTCCGGATTTCTTTCCGCCTCCCGCTAGGATGATCGAGGAGCTTTTATGACAAATCCGACTGCACCAGAGCCTAAGGGGTGGAAGAGGTTTGCCCGCCGCCTGCTTTCTCTCTCGCAGTACCTGACGGGCCAGGAACCCAGCGTTGAAGACACTAACGACGCGATTTTCAACGCTACGTTTCCTGAGATTGCGAATACCAGCGAAGAAAAGCGGGTACTCAGCCGGCATCGTATTTGCATTCCGGCGGTCCTAAGTTATGGCATTGCTGCGAGTTCGGAACAGACCGAGGTAACAAACCTGAACGAACGCGGCCTCTTCGTATACTGCAGCACCTTGTTGGCCCACGGGACCATGATCAAGGTGGAAATGGTGCTCCCGGCGGAACTCAACAGCTACGGCAGGCGCCGCGTCCGCTATCACGCAAGCGTGGTGCGGGTGGAACCCCAGCCCAGTGGCCAGCGCTTCGGCATCGCTGCCGCCATTAAAAACTGCGAGCAGCTGCCTCTGGAGAATAACCAGGCCATGGCGGCGAAAGTCTAGAGTGGGTTTCCAGCGTTGAGGTTCGGGAGCGGAGCAGGTAATCAGGTTCATGTCACAGATGCAGTAGCGCTGAAACCTCTAAAACCTGCCCGGCCATTCACTCTTCTTTGTGCTCTTCGTGTAACTCCATTTGCGCATACAACTGGCTCAGCCATTCCTGCAGGTGCCGGCGCGAGTCCTCACCCATGTAGAGGAAACGGATTCCCACCAGGCCCCCGGTGTCTTCCCAGACCACCTCGCCTTTGGCTTCCACGGGGAAAGGGTCAAGACTGGGCAGGTTAAACTGCAAGCGCACTATTTGCTGCAGGCTGGCGTTAAGCGCCACGCGTAAGGCCAGGCCGCCCTCGCTGATGTTCATCATGCGGCCTTCAGCGACGCTCTCCTCAGCCATGTGGACGTGAACCGGCAAGTCCACGGCGAAGCGGAAGTAGCGGCGGTGCTCGCGCTCCATGGATAGGCGCGCCATCTCCAGATAAGCCTCAAAGCGCTCGGGCGCCAGGGGCTTTCCCAACACGAAATTAGCGCCGTCCTCCATGGCGGCCGTGATGGAGGTAGAGCCATTGACCACGGCGAAGATGGTGGACATGCGGTTGGAGCCGCTGCTCCGGACTGCCTTCAGCAACTCCCGCCCTCCCGGCACATCGTCACAATCAATAAGAAATCCATCCAGGTGGCGGCGCACACAAATTTCGGTGGCGCTGCCTGCTTCGGCGCGCACCTCGATGTCAATGCCGGAGTGCTCCAGCGCGGGCCGGACCAGTTCCAGCAGCTCACGTTCTTGCGTTACCAGCAGGCATTGCAATCGCATGTACTAGACCCGTTCCCATCCAGACGTTTTTCGGCCACACATCGGCGCGCGCGTCTGGGAACGCGGCACCTACATCCTAGGCAGTCTTCCAGCAAGCGGAAAAGTGACCAAGGTTGCTGCCCCGCGGTGGCAGCATCACGGTTCGCCGTGACCCTCATCACTGAGGCGGGTGAACTGGGGGGCGACACTGGAGCCAGCACGACTGCAGGTGCCCACATGACCAATCCACGTCAAGCTCATGGACCCTCTCGCTGTCAGCGTTGCGGCTACAATTTTCAGCCCGAAGACAAATTTTGCGCCCAGTGCGGGGCCTTTCTCCGCGACCCCTGGGTGGACCACCGTCTACTGCTGGCCCTCACCCTGGAACGCGACGGGAACAGCGCTGAGTCTCGCCTGGAACTGGAGCGCCTGCTGCTCTCTGAGCCCGAGCATGTGCTCGCCAATCACCTGCTGGGCAACCTGTGCTTCCATGAAGGGGTTTTGCTCGAGGCCATACGTCACTACGAACGGGCCCTGGCCGGCGCTCCTCAGTTTGCCCGCGGCTACTACGACCTGGGCGTTGCCTGGTATCACCACGGCGACATGCCCGAGGCCATTGAGGCTTTCGAGCATTGCCTGCGCATTGATCCCCACTACAATGCGGCGCACTATCGGCTCGCCGTCTGCTATTTCCATGCCGGCCGCCTGGAGGAAGCGCTGCAGCAGTTCGAGAGCTCGCTCACCCTCACCCCGGAGTATCTGATGGCTCACTACCACATCGGCGTAATCAACGAGCGGCGCGGCGCTTATGCCGCGGCGGAACACGCCTTCGAGCGCAGCCAGGAGGAAGGCGTGGGGGAGGTGAGCAGCCTCTTTCATCTGGCCGCCATTCTGCGCACACGCGGGGACGAGCAGGGCGCGCGCCGTCTGCTGCAACGCGCTCGCGAATTCGCCCAGGCCAAAGTCCTGGCCGACTGAGCCTGACCCGGGTTTATCTTAGGCCCGGTTTGCCTCCCGCAGCGCATTCTCGATACGGCGGTCGGGAATCAGCCAGATCAGCGCCACGGTCACGTAGATAGCCTGTGCGGCCCATGACGACCGCACACTGGTAACAATCGCCACCAGGTAAAGCCCGAGCGAGAGTTTGCCCTTCCAGTCGCTGCCCACCGCCTTCTTGAGCACCGAGCCGTCGCCCTCGGAAGCGATAATGACTCCTTGCAGAATCCAGTAGGCCAGGGCGGCCATTAACAGGACGGCGCCATAGAGGGCGGAGGGCGCCGGTGCAAAATGGTTGTCCCCCAACCAACCCGTCGCGAACGGAAACAAGGACAGCCAGAACAATAGGTGCAGATTCGCCCATAAGATGGCCCCGGTAACCCGGCGCGACGCCTGCAGCATGTGATGGTGGTTGTTCCAGTAGATGCCTACGTAAGCAAAGCTCAGAACGTAACTGAGAAAGATGGGCAGCAGTGGCCGCAAGGCCTGCACGCCCTCCCCCAGCGGCACTTTCATCTCCAGCACCATGATGGTGATAATGATCGCAATCACCCCGTCACTGAACGCTTCCAATCGCCCTTTCGGCATCTCGCCCTCCCCTTAGCCGGCACAGGTGACAGCCACAATTTACCTTGAGGCGATAGAAAGGCGCACGGTTTAGCTTTTTGACCGGGACGGGGTTTTCAGTACGCCGCAGGAACCAACCCTAGAGTTCCCTTGTCTCCCGGTTGGCCTGGGGGATGGGCGGGTTTCCGAAGAGAATGGCTGGTGCGACTTTCAGCGGCGATTTTGGAATGGGCGGGCTGAACATCCGTCCGGAACGCGGGTGCGTGGATGTGGGCCAGGGGTTTTCCTCATGCCAGGCCAGGTAGGTCATGAATCCGGTCAGCATCAAACCGGCCAGCAAAAGCAGGATGATAAATATGCCGGCGATGCCAAAATTCTTTGCGTTCAGGTCGGCCATGGCTTCTGTCTATGCGATGCCTCACCTGAGGCCGCGGTGGCCTGCCGGGCGGTGGCCCATGCAAGCAGCTGCGCAACCAATGCGTTAGCGGCTGGCCGGTTCGTTCAACGGCACCTCGGCACGACGGCGGATCTCCTCCAGCGCCCACTCCCGCCGTACCTCGCCATTGAGAAACACCGTTTGCAGCAGCCCTCCAGGCACGCTCTTTTCCCTCTCGACCGTGACCGTCTTGAAATGATGATCGCGGCGCACCAGCGCCAGTCGCCCGCGTTTTTGTCCCTTGCCGCGGTCGGTCACCGGCTCTTTGTAGACTTCATGGCCCTGGCCGGAGATGGTCACTTCCGAGCATTTGAAGGCGAACTTCTGGGTATCGCGATTGAGCTGCTGCAGCAGCGCCCCTCCCATGCCGAAGGCGATGTTATCGGCTGACCAGCCGGCGCGGGTGGCCGCCGTGAGCACATCCTGGATGGTCCAGTAGTTCACCCCGTCGCCCTGGATGATGCGCACCTTGGGATTGAGCACCTTGTAACCTTTGGCGTTGGTCTCGAACCCGAACTTGCGCCCCAGAATCTCCAGCACGCTGACCACAATGGTTTTGGGGTCGCCCGAGTCCGGCCGTATCACCAGCACTCCGTCGCGGCTCAGAACCTGCCCGCGTAATTCCTCGCCCCAAATGTGCTCGCAGGCATGGAACACGTCATAGGAGTCGCTGACGCAGGCCAGGGTCCCCTGCGGGAACTGCTGCAGCATGTTTGCATAGGCCTCGCGCTCGTGTTCCCGTCCCCAGGCAGTGATGGTGGAATGTTCCGCTGCAGGAACGCTGAAAGCAGGCATGGCCTGTACTCCGTAGTATTGCTGCAGCAGGCGTATGCCGGCCACGGTGTCCGTTCCCTGGAAGTTCACCAGGTGGGCGGCGGCGCCCACGGCCGCGGTTTCTTCGCTTGACACTCCGCGGTAGCCGAAATCGTGCAGCTTGAATCCGATGAGCGAGGGATCGCCCGTGCGCTCCAGGTGGGAAAGAAATACTTTTTTGATCTCGCGCGAAAGCGTGGCCACCGTGATCGGGTACCACACCTTCAGCAGCAGTGTCTCCATGTAATTGGTGAGCCAGGGAAAGCGCGAATCGGTGTTCTCCACCGTCATCATGACATTGGAGACCGGCACCACCGTCCCTTCAGGTACCGCTTTGATTTCCAGCGGCAGCTTCCCTTCCCAGCTGCGGTGCAGCTCCAGCCAGCCCTGGCGGTTGAAGTAACCTTCAAAGCCGAAATGCTGGCGGCAGAACTGGTCGGCCTCCTCCACATCCTGCGGGGTAAATACCGCGCCCGCCAGGTAGCGCTTCAGGTAATACTGCAGCCCGAAAAACACCAGGTCCTCGAACATCCCGCCCCGCGACTCGATGTAGCTGTACACCTTCTGCGTGCCTGGCGGGTACTGCCGCCAGTGGGTAAATTTGTAGCTGTCCGTCATCAGGACCAGGTTTTGTCGCATTAATGAGGAACTCCCACAGTCATTATCCTGCCGCGCTCCGGCGCTGCACAACCTGTGCCCTGGCGCGGCCGGGCCGGGCTCTCCGGTTCCCCGCCGTTCAATCGCCGGACCTCGGAGTCCACCGCTGCTGCTTCAGGGCGAAAATGAGTAGGTGAGTTTCACCGCCAGCCGATGCTGGGTGAGTTGCATGGGATTGGCCGCGGCCAGGCTGGCGAACTGCTGTCCTACGGTGTAGATGATGAAGAAGTCGCTGTCGGGCCGGTAATTCCAGCGCAACCGGATGTTGGCGCTGGCGCCCTGGGTGTTGGCTGTGTTCATCTGCACCAGCGCGGAAAGCATCAGAAAGCGGGAGAAAGCGTAATCGGTTCCCAGGTCGCCAAAGATAATGGAGAAATTTCCCTGCGGCAGGCGAAAGCGGTTCCACTGTTCGCCCAAGCTGACAGACAAATGCTCGCTGGCGCGGTAGGCGCCGCGCAGGCGCGCCTCATTCAAGCGTCCATCGTAATAGCTGCCAAAACGTTCATAGGCATTCCAGGTCAAGCGGCGGTCCTCGGGAGAGCCGTAAGTCAACTGGTGGCGGCTCCAGCGGTAATAGCCCGCCGGAATATAAATGTTCTTATACAGGTTGAAGGGCGCAGTGATGCGCTGGACGAAATTGTCCACAATGTCGTCATCTGTATAGGCGCCGTTGTTGAACAGGGCGCGAAAGGTAGCCTGCCATTCCTGGGTCTGAAGAACTCCCCTGGTATCGGGAGCGTGAAAGAGGAAGCTTTCAAAGTTTAACTCGCGCACGCCGCGGATCCGGGGGCGTGGCTTGAAGTTGCCATCCAGGTATTGCGAAATACTGTTGTTGCGCTCCAGGAATCCGACTTCGGGGTTGAAATTGCGCCCAATCTTATGCTCCTCGGCCACGAATTCAAACAAGTTACTGCGGAAAGTCGCCGACCCGCCTACATCGGATTGGTCTCCCACCACCCCTGGGGTGCGGGTTTCTGCCGCCACGGCCGTGACCACCAGGTTCCGGGTAAGCAGAATGCGGGCATCCGCGCCGCCCGTCTGGTTGTATGGATCCAGGGGACTACCGGAGCGCTTGTCCACGCCCATCACCCCGATGTAAGACTGGCCGAAGATGGAGCGCTTCACCCGCACCACCCCGAAATTAGCGTAGGGATTAGGTCCGCTGGAGCGCGTGTCCACATCCATCACCCCCAAGTCGAAGCCGCCCAGCGAGCCGGTCACCTTGGCGCCACCATTGATGGGGACCTCCTGGCCGCTTACGGGGTCAATACCGATCTGGCGGCTGAAGAAGAGCAGGTCGCCCTCGCCATCCAGCGGAAAGTTGAAAATGCTGGAATTTTCCAGGAAGAACTGGCGCTTCTCCGGGAAAAACAGCTTGTACGGCGTGAGGTTGAACTGCGTAATGTCTACGTCCGCATCCGCAAAATCGGTATTGCCTGTGAGGTTCGCTACCAAGTTGGAGCGCAGTCCGATCTTCATGTCCAGCCCGCCGGTGTAAAGCGGCTTGGAACCCGGGGGAAGACCGCTCAGGGCAGCGGCCGGAGGCAGGTGCTGGTAGCCGGCTAAGCCGTAAGGCTTGATGATGAACAGGCGGCCGCCGTTAATTTCGGAGATGCCGCGCAGGTCGCCGGCTTCGCTGATTTTGTTAATTCCGGAAAAGCGCTGCCAGCTTGACCACAAGTCCTCTTCGTTCTTGCGGCGAATAAAGCGCTTGAAGTTGATACCCCAGACCACGTCGCGCGACTTCGTGAAGTTGAGAGTGGTGAAGGGAATCTCGATGGTCGCGGTCCAGCCTTGTGCGGTGATGCGTGCCGCCGAGGTCCACACTCCGTCCCACCCCGGATCGAACTCATCGCCGTACATATCTTCCGTCTGCTCTTCCGTGATGACCCCGTCGCGCTGCGTGCCCAGGGGATTGACCTCGAACACATAGGCATTGCGCCGGTCGTGGGTGGAATCAATAATGATTTCGAAGTAGTCGTCCAGTGCCTGGCTCAGGTCGCGGCGCAGTTCGGTGGCCACGATCTGGGCCGCCCGCGAATCAGCGCACTCAACGCCAAAGTAAACCGCGCTCCGGGTATAGAGAATACGGACAGACGTGTGCTCGGTTGCGGCCTCGCCTTCCGCAGGCTCGCGCTGGAGGAAGGCGGTGAGGGGAGTGGCTAGCCGCCAAAGCGGATCGTCGAGGGTGCCGTCAAGCCGCGGGCTTTGGGCTACCCGCACGGCCATGGCGATTTGCCTCCTCGCAGCCGCAGCCTGGCCTCGGCTGCGGGCTAGCGCCGGGCCGGCCACAGCGAGCATAAGGCACAGCAGCAGGCATCTCCTGCTCATAATGAGGCAAGGCCAACCAGCATACCGGATGATACGGGCGGGAAAAAGTCACGCTTGGGGGGACACGCAGCGGTTTCCGTGGCCTTTCTTCTTCGCTCTTCTGCTCGCGAATGCTGCGGGTGCCCCACATTTGCCCGCACAAGCCAATCGCTGA
>DATJEH010000151.1:0-4006 GCA_035496875.1 Terriglobales bacterium
GGTCGGTGGCCGCGAACACCACGCCCGACGTGCCAATGGTCGCGCTCACAGTTCCCGGTCGCGTAATTCCCATGCCAACCGCGCCCGCCGCCTGATCTCCCGCACCGGCAACAATCGGAGTCCCAGCCGCAAGTCCGGTCAATTGGGCGGCTTGCTCCGTGACGTGCGCGCAGATTTCCGGAGATTCAAAAACTCCCGGCAGCAGCGCCGCATCCAGATCGACCTCACTCAGAAGCTCTTGCGACCAGCACCGCTTGGTCACGTCCAGAAGCAGCGTGCCGGACGCTTCTGCCACGTCGATGGCATACTCGCCGCTCAGGCAGAACCGAACGTAATCTTTAGGAAGGAGCACGTGGCGGACCTGGCTCCATATATGAGGCTCGTGCTCGCGAATCCACAATAGCTTGATTAGAGTGAAATTGGTCAGAGCAGGATTACAGGTCAGATCCAGAAGGCGCCGCGCGCCCAGGGTCTGATTGATCCACGCACACTGCTCCTCGCCTCTCTGATCGCACCAGATGATGGAGGGCCGCAGGACTCGCCCATCGTTGTCGAGAACTACAGTGCCGTGCATCTGGCCGGATAAGCCGATGCAGGCGATTTGCCCGGGTTGCACGCCGCTTTGAGATAGAACCGATCGCACGGCCTGTTGGCAGGCGTTCCACCAATCGGCTGGATCCTGCTCCGCCCACGCCGTGCGTTCAGAGGTGAAAGCCTGGTGCTCCGCCGTCGCTGAAGCGATCAGCGAGCCGTCATCTGCCATTACAATGGCACGGGATCCACTCGTGCCGATATCGATTCCTAAGACGGGAATAAAGGTTCTCCTGGCTCCATCGAGATTCCGAAGAAGATCACGCTAACGATAAAGTATAGGCTACGTATTGAGCGGGCAGGGTCGCGGAGCGGACCTGGATTACAGCGTCCGTTGCCTATCTGCTGGAATCTGCCCCACGGGCGCGGCAACGTGCCGCCGTGGGAGATTCCAGTGCGATCTTTATTTTCTCCGCCAGGCCTGCGGCTGCATAGGGTTTTTGAATAAATCCCGCCAGCCCCTTGCCCGTGAAACGGCGCGTTGCATCGGCCTCTTCGTAACCGCTGGACAACACCACCGGGATATCCGGTCGAATGCTCTTCAAGCGCGCCAGCGCCTCTTCGCCCGACATCACCGGCATGGTCATATCCAACACGACTGCATCGATCTCCCCGGCCAGTTCCTCAAACAGACGGACGCCTTCCTTGCCATTCGCCGCGACCACAACCTTATAGCCGTAGCTTTCGAGCGCGGACTTGGCAGTCTGTCGAACCGTATCTTCGTCATCGACCACCAGGATGCTTTCATCTCCGGCCAGACTCATCTCCGGAGTAGACGGAGCGATGCTCGAGGCCGGTCCGCCGATGACCGGGAAGAGCACTTTGAAGGAACTCCCTTTGCCGGGAGTGCTCTCCACATGCAGGGCGCCTTTATGTCCCCGCACCATACCCATTACCGCGGCCAGACCAAGGCCCCGCCCGGTGAACTTGGTGGTGAAGAACGGATCGAAAATGCGCTGCAGTGTCGCGGCGTCCATTCCGCAACCGGCATCGCGCACCTCAAGTGTGACGTATGTGCCGGGCACCGTGCCATTCGGCGCTATCATCTGGTTGATGTAAGCCTGGCTGATTTGTTCAAGGCGGGTGATAATCCAAACTGTTTCCGTCTGGCCTTCCTCGACGGCTTCGGCGGCGTTGATGACTAAGTTCATGACCAGTTGCTGGATCTGAGCGGCATCGCCTTCGATCGAAGGCAAGTCATCCTGCAGTTGCAAACGCAGCTCCACAGTCCTGGGAATGGAGGTTTGCAGCAGGCTGGTAATCTCGCCGGCGAGTTCGGATAAATTCAGCGGCTCGATGACGAAGCGCCCCTTACCGGCATAAGCCAATAATTGCCGCGTCAACGCAGCAGCCCGCTCGCTCGCCTTCATCACGGCTTCGAGATTTTCGCGCACCGGAGTTTCGGGCGGAAGATCGTCCAGCACAATGCTGGCATTGCCCATGATTCCGGTGAGCAGATTATTAAAGTCGTGAGCGATTCCTCCCGCCAGCACGCCGAGGCTCTCCAGTTTTTGAGTTTGCTGCAAGCGGTCGTTAAATCGTCTTCTCTCGGTAACGTCCCGCCCGAAGATCGCCAGACCGTCTTTGGTTGGATAGGCGTCGATTTCAAACCAAAGATCGAAGGGGACATAACGCTCTTCGAAATGCACGAACACTCCCTCTTCCATTGCGCGGTGAAGTTCGGCGTAGAGAGAGGTGCTGGCACTGCCCGGAAACAGGTCCCAAACGTTCCGGCCCAGAATTTCATAACGCGAAATGCGGCTCAGTTCAGTGGCTTTGTCGTTGACATAGGTGCAGCGCCATTGCCGGTCGAAGGCGGCGAATCCGTCGCTGATGCTTTCGAGGATATTTCGGGTCTGCTCGCTGTACTCCTCCAGCGCGGCGCGCGAGGTCTTGAGAGACAGCGCCATGGCCTGAAAAGTCTGGGCAAACATGCGCACTTCGGAAGGTCCTTCCACCGGCACCGGACTATCGAAGTCTCCTCGCTGGAGAGATCGCGCGCGCCCAGTCAGCCGCTTCATTGGTCGCGAGACCAGTTGCGCCAGCAGCAACGAGCAGACAATCGCCATCATGGCCAGGATGCCCGATACTTCCGCCACATCCTTCGCCACCCGCTTGGTAGGCGCGAAGGCCTCGGTCTGATCGATCAGAGCCATGATGCATCCGCCGCCGATCTCCGGCACAGAGCGGAATCCGTGAATCACCGCAACACTGCGGTAGCCTTCCCCGAGAACCTCACCATCCATCCCTTCCAGGCAGGCGAGCATCGGCTTGCCGCCGATCGGGCGGCTTTCACCAGTTTGTCCGGGATACTTCGGGGGCGTCAAAAAGTATCCTCTTTGATCTGTGAGGAAAGTCTCGCCGGATTGACCCAATCCGTAGCGATCTAAAAAGATCTGATTGGCGAGTTGCATATCTCCGCGTATGGTGAGGGTCGCGTTGCCGTCTTGAGACCTCACCTGTATCAGGTAGGAGGGCCTCCCTTTTCGATCGAATTCAAAATGGGCGATTTGGCCGGCATCCTGCAGGGGTCCGGTGGGAAGTAATGAGGCTTCTTTCCCTGCCATCACGGGCCCGCGCTCCCGATATACCAGTCGCGCGGCGGTGGCGCCCTCGGTGGCCACAAAGTCCAAAAGAAGGGTGCGCAGGCACCAAGTCTCGCTATGCAAGCAACCGATATCCGCCGTCTTCAGAAGAGCGCCGGCGCGATCGCGCTGCTGCGTCAGCACGCTAAGCAATATCTGTTTGCGGACGGTTGCGGTAACTCCCACTTCGCGAATGGCAGCCTGTTCAACAATGGTTCGTGAGGTGCGATACGCGATGGACCCCAGGCTCGCCGTGGCCAGCAATACCAGAATGCTGAGCAGCACGATTAGCTGAGTGCGCAGCGAAATCCCGCGGCGGTGCAGTCTGATTCGGTTGGCTTGTACTCTTCTAAGCCAGCGGTTTGCCCAAGACCTCCCAGCCGTTCGTTCAGCGTCGGACACACTGTCGCCACGGGGTGACATCGGAGGAGATCAACTCCGTAAGGCTTGCCTAAAGGAAGCTGCTGCCATGGGCCTTTGCGTAGCCAAGGAGCTTCCGGACATCTGCAGGGTTGCTTCAAAGATTCTGTTCGCAAGTAGAACCAGCGGATTGAACAGGTGCTGCGGGTGATATTTCCGTGCGGACCACCTGCAATCCGGATGAAATCGCATCTCTATGAAATAACCGAGCCCTTTGGACAGCCTTCCGGCGATTGCTTCGCCCCGGAACTTGCAGCCGCCGCCCACGAACCATAACGACGTGAAATCCTGAATCCGGGCATCCGTACAGAGGAGCGCTCCCGATGACCAGATCTCCTCGAGATGGGCTGTCAATTTGCGCTCGCGTCCACCGCTAGATTGCAAATACAGGTTGAGAATTTCTGAACACA
>DATJEH010000152.1:0-14811 GCA_035496875.1 Terriglobales bacterium
GGGGCCGACGCCCGGAGGCGTGCCGGTGGCGATCAAATCGCCGGGTAACAGGGTCATGACCTGGGAAATGAAGCGGATTATAACATCGAGCGGGAAAATGAAATCGCGGGTAGTGCCCTGCTGGCGGACCTCGCCGTTGACGCGCGTTTCCACGCTCACCCCTGCCCAGGGATCAAGTTCATCGGAGACCACCGGGCCCACCGGGCAGAAGGTGTCGAAACCCTTGGCGCGGGTCCACTGGCCGTCCTTGTTCTGCAGGTCGCGGGCGGTAACGTCGTTCACGCAGGTGTAGCCCAGAATGTAAGGGCGCACGTCATCGCCCTCGGCGAGATGGCGGCAGCGCCGCCCGATGATGACTCCCAGCTCGCCTTCATGGTCCACGCGTTGCGACAGCACAGTTGGACGACGGACTTGGCCGCCGGGACTGAGCAGCGAGGAGTTGGGCTTGAGAAAGATGAGCGGCTCGGTGGGAATTGGGTGGCCCAGTTCCTTGGCGTGCTCGATGTAATTGCGGCCGACGCACACGATTTTGGTGGGTTCCACCGGGGGCATCAGGGCGGCGTCGTCAAGCGGCAGCGGTTGCATGCGGCGGCTGGGCAGTTCGTCAAGTTCGCCTTCGCCGAGATGAGGCGCGGTCAGCAGCAGGCGCGTAATGTGGTCTTCACCCGCTGTGGGCTCAACCAGTCCGTAGCGAATTTGTCCTTCCTGAGTGAAGCGGCAATATTTCATGGGGTCCGTTTTCAGAGTTTCGGAGGTTTCAAAGTTTCGAGTTCCAAGTTTCCTCAGCACAAGGCCAGGGGAACTACTATCCTCAAGGCTCAAAGGCTAAATGCCAAGTACTAATTGCTGATGGCGCTTCTTTTCTCGGTACCCGCTAGTCGGCTCCGGGCACGGTTTCCGACGCCTCCGGCGAGCGCGCGCTCTCGTTGCCATGCACATCCACGGCAGTAACGGCGTAAAAATAATTCCGGCCTGCGGCCAGGTTGCCATCGCGGTAGGCGGGGGTAGGCAGGAGGGCAGAGTTGATGCGCGTCCAGGCCCCGTTATTTTCCCGCCGGTAAACGTTGTACCCGGCCAGGTCAGGATCGGTATTAGGGGCCCAGGTCAAATCCACAAAAGGTTTCTGCCCAACGCCGGAAAACACTGCCTGCAGACCGGAAGGCACGGCAGGTGGGAAGACGTCGTTGATAAGAACAGTGATAGGAGCCGAGTTCTCGCCTTCGACTTCGGCAGAAGGCTTGCCCTTCTGCGAAACAATGGTCACCACCGTGACCCAATACTCATACGTCTTTTGCCACTCGAAGGAGCGGTCCACCACCTCTATCTTGGACGGAGCGCTTAGGGGAGCCTCGCCTACCCGTCCCGCCGCGGCGCCTCCCTTTTCCCGGCGGTAGACGCGGTAGGCGTAATGCAATTCTGGAACTTCGTGATCAGGGACCACGCCGGTAAAAGTAAGTTCGATGGCCTCGGCTGTGATGTTGGCAGCTAAGTCGCTGGGCGGCGGCAAAGTGGGCGCCAGAGGCACCTGTACCTGATTGGAAAGGCCGGCGCTGTGCCCGCGGGAATTCATGGGTTCTACCGCGTAGTGGATGAAGCCAGTCCGATCGTGCTGTTCAAGGGCTGGAGGCAGAGCGTCCGTGGCGCTGGCGATGACGGGGGCGGTTCTGGCTGCAGGTGATGGCGTCTGGTTAGTGGTCGCCGCAGCCTGAGATTTGGCCTTGGCGGCGGCTTCGGAGGCGGCCAAGAGGGCTCGAGTGTCCACTTCTTTAACCTGATCCGTGCATGTCGTCATGGCCACTGTCAGGCTGCGGCAAACTCGAGTGGGACCCAGATGGCGCAGGCGAACGTTAGTGTGATCGGTGGTTTGGCGGGGCACTGTCCAGACCAGGGTCACGGTATCGCCCTTGCGCGAGGCGCGAAGATCCTGCGGAGTTTGGGGGAGTTCCAGGGAAGGCGGCAGAGGCACGCCCGGCGTACCACAGCCGAGCAGGCTTGCCAGCAGGAGCAGACCTGCGATGGAGGCGAGTTTCATCCGGGAAGCTGAACAGCGTACCACAGCTGATGCAGAGGTCCTTAATGGCGCGGAGGTGGCTGTCGGCTTTGGTCAACGGGTGTGACAGAATTCGCTACGGACCTAAGTACCAAGGTTCAGTTACCTGCGTTACTTGTTGAGGCCGTGGCAGCGACCTAAATTGAATTTTGTCATGGCTTTTAAGTCGCTGCTTTTGTCCAAGGACGCCGACCTTGTCCAAACCCTGAGCCGCCTGCTTAAGGATCTGGAGATTGCGGTTGAGCCTTGCAGCGAGCCGTTTGCCGCTGCTAAGCGGCTGATGGATCAGCACTTTGACGCTATCCTGGTGGACTGTGAGGATGAACAGGGCGCAGGCTGGGTGCTGCAAAGCGCCCGCATGGCCACTGCCAGCAAGAAATCCGTCACTATTGCCATAGTGGGTGCGCAGAGCGCCGGCCGTGGCGGTCCGCGCGCGGGCGAAAATTTTGTTATCCAGAAACCGATTGTGCTCAAGCAGGTGGAGAGCACGCTGCGGGCGGCACGTGGGCTGATGGGAGATGGCGGAGTTGTTCCGCGAATCGAACCGCCGGTATCAGGCAGCGGTGTGCTGGCTGAAAAGCCGCCTGTGCTCGCGCCTGCTGCTGCGCCGCACGTTGCGGCCACAGGACAAGGCCGTCCGCCGGCTGAGCTATTCGACGAATTAACGGCAGCCCTGGACCGTTTGGGTCCGCAGGGGGCGCCCCCCCTGGCGGCCCCGGTGGCGTCGGCTTCATCTGGTGCCGCGGCTGCGCCCGCACCCGCCTGGGAAAAGCCGGAACGTGTGGCGTCGTTTTCGTCAGGAGCGGCAGCCGCTGCCGCACCCGCTTGGGAAAAATCGGCGCCGCCGGCAGCCGAACCGCCGTCGTCACGTCCGGAGGCTTTAGTACCCCCCGTGCTGCGGCCGGCGCAGCAAGCCTGGCCGGGCTTGGCTTCGCCACCCAGTGCTCCATCAAGACCCGAAGTTCCGGCTGTTTTGCCCCTGGGGGCCACGTCGGCAGAAATGAAACCGAGCGTCCGCCCCGCCCAGGATCAAGTCCGCTCCAATAACGCTCTGGACGATGTGCGCCGGCGTATGGGCGCCCCTGCGCCGCCAACATGGCGAACTGATGTGGAAGAGCGGCAGGAAGCTCCAGCGCCGCGTTTCTCCAGCCTGGCCATGGACGAAGAGCCAAGAAGGGGATTCCCGTTCAAGGCCGTTGCCGTTGCCATGGTGCTGGTGTCGCTCGTCCTGTTCGGTTACAGCTGGTATCGCGGGCGCAACACCAATCCGCCTGCAAACGAGGCGCCAGCAGCGATAATGCAGCCGCAACCCACGGCGCCGGCGCCAAACAGTCCCGCACAGAATTCGGCAGAGGTTTCTCCCAGCGGCGATTCAGATAGTTCTGCCGCTGCAGCGGCAGATAGTTCCGCGAGTCAGGAAGTGCCGGCGCCCTCCACGTCGTCCCCGAAGCCGAGCAAAACCGCCGTCGAAGACAAACCGCCAGCCAGTGTCACCGCGCCCGATACCACCACCGATGTAGCGCTGCCACCTGCTCCCCTGGTCGTCGAAGGAGGCAAACTGCACTCCAGTCGGCCTTCGCAGAAAGAGGAAACTCAGGTGAACCCTCCCAGCCTGGACGCTGTGGCCAATGCGGCCCAACCTGGCCTGGGAGGAGTAGTGAGCCCGGCGGCCCTGGCTATACCCAAACTGGCGGCAGCGGTTCCGCAGCGCATTAAGGTTTCCCAAGGCGTGACGCAGGGCCTGTTGATCCGCCAGGTCACACCCCAATATCCATCCATGGCCCGACAGATGCGGGTGGAGGGAGATGTCCTGCTGGAGGCGGTCATTGGCAGGGAGGGTACGGTGCGCGACCTGAAGGTGATTAGCGGGCCGGCGATGCTGGTCTCTTCCGCCATCCAGGCGGTGCGCCAGTGGCGCTACAAGCCTTACCTGCTGAACGGCCAGCCCGTGGAAGTGGAAACCCAAATCAAACTGCAGTTTCGCCTATAGTCTCTAGTCGCTGGCGGTAGCACGCTTGGCTCGCCTGTCTGGTCGTTCCGCGGAATAATCCAAGTTTGCGCTTTCCTGTGTGGCCCCGTTCTCTTCTCTGCCGAGCACAAACCTGCCCACATCCAACACAGCGCCGGGATAGTTGCGGCGGACGTCAGCCAGCCTGCCCTGGTCCAAAACCAGAATTATGTCGCAACTCTTCAGGGTATGAAGGCGATGGGCAATCATAAAGGTGGTGCGGCCGTGCAGCAGAGCCTCGGTAGCCTGCATGATGGCCGCTTCGGTTTGCAGATCAACCGAACTGGTGGGCTCATCGAGGATCAGAACCGGGCTATTGCGCAGGAAGGCGCGGGCCAGGGAAATGCGCTGGCGCTCACCGCCGGAGAGGCGTGCGCCTCGTTCCCCGGCGCTGGTCTCGTAGCCTTCGGGCAGGCGGCCGATGAAATCGTGGGCGCTGGCGGCGCGGGCGGCTGCTTCGATGTCAGCATCGCTGGCGTCAGGCTTGCCGTAGGCAATGTTTTCCTCAATGCTGGCGGCAAACAGCACCGGCTCCTGCAGGACAACCGCAAACTGGCGGCGCAGATCGGCAATGCGGTAGTCGCGAATGTCAACTCCATCTAATAACACTTGCCCTTCCGCCGGGTCATAGAAGCGCATCAGCAGGTTGAGCAAAGTGCTCTTGCCGGCGCCGGTCACGCCGACAATTCCCACCCGCGCGCCGGCAGGAACCTGGAAGGAAATGTTATGGACCCCGCGCCCGCTCTCGTCATAGGCGAAGCAGACGTTGCGAAATTCGAAGTTGCCCTGGGCCCGTGCCAGGGGCAGGGCTCGTGGACTCTCGGCAATTTCCGGCGCTTGGTCGAAGAGCAGGAAAGCGCGTTCCAGGCTGGTGAGCCAGGCCTGCAAGTCGGTGGCCTTGGTGCTGAGCAGCTGCAGAGGGCCGTACATTTGTGCGATGTAAGCCATGACCATGAGCAGCGAGCCCACGGTCAGCAGACCAGCGCGCACGTGGCGCACGCCGATGTAGAGGGCCGCTGCGGTTCCGGCTGCGACAGTCAAGCCGATGAGCAGGTTGAATACCGCCTGCATCATGGAGAGCTGAATCTGGCCGGACATGCGCTTGCTGGAATGGCGGACGAAGCGGCCCTGCTCACGGTTTTCCTGGCCGAAGGCTTTGACCAGGCGGATGGAGCCCAGTACTTCCTGGATAACCGACAAGGCGGTGCTGTCCAGTTCCTTGATCTCCTGGGAGCGGCGGCGCACCAGCCGGCTGCAGGCCAGTGAAAGCCCGAATAGGACAGGACTGATAGCCAGGGCAACGAGAGCAAGATGGAAATCAATCCGGGCGCAGACGTACACCATGCCGATGAGCGTGAAGACAGCCGTGATCAGGGGTACCACTCCCTGGATGGCTACATACTGAATGGAAGGCGCATCATGCTGGATGCGGTAAACCGAGTCGGTGGGTCCGTAACGATCGTGAAAAGCCAGGGGTAAGCGCTGCACGTGGTTGAGCAGTTCGGCGCGGAAATCCCAAACCAGCTTTTCGCCTGTGTAGGTCTGCAGGTACCAGCTGGCCAGCCCTTGAACATTGGCCAGCAGGGCGATAATGAGAAGCAGGGCGACCGCAAACCCGATAGCCACCGGCCCGGGGTGCACAGGGGGAAGAAAGCGGACCAGAAAGTTGGGCAAGGGTTGCTGGCCCAGGACGCTATCCACGGCGATCTTTAAGGGCAGTGGGTAAAGCAGGGTGAGCGGCATGGAAAGCAGGCTGAGGACGGCAATGGCCGCCAAGTGCGGCCAGCACCGCCGCGACTGCCGCAGGATCCGCAGGTACAACGAACGGCTTGGCCCAGACTTCAACCCCACACCCTTCCGTCGCCTGAATTGGCTTTCCTTAGGCCCACAATAGCCCGAGAACGCCAGCTGCTGCAATGAGGGGAAATCATTAGAAGCAACGCTCCGTGGGAACCTGATATCCATGCGAAAGGGAGGGCCGACCGGGGCTAGGTGAGCAGTGGTGGCACGTTCAAACGGGGTATACTCTCCCGGCAAAGGGGGCAAAGCCTATGTGCGGAAGGATGTGGGCCGGGCTGTTTTTGGCAGCGTTATTTACTTTGCCGGTCTGGGCGCAGCGCCAGGGTTCGAACTGGCCATCGCCGCCGCGCAGCGCGCAAGAGATGCCAAGCTACGAGAAACCCAAGGCCGCTAACCTGGAGCAAATGCAGCGGACAGCTGAGCAGCACAAGGTCCAGCTGCAGAAAGATACCTCGCGGTTAGGCCAGCTGGTGGATGAACTGAAACAGGAACTGAGCAAGACGCCGGCGGGAACCCTTTCGGTGGATGCGGTTAAGAAAAGCCAGGAGATCGAGAAGCTGGCCAAGCGGGTGCGGAAGGAGATGCAGACGGATTAGAGGAAGCGGTGGTCAGGAGTCGGCGAAGAGGGGCCGCTGAACAGAGTTCCGGCTGAGTCATTATGAGCGAAGTTTATTTCACCGATGAGCTGTTCGGGTTTCTAAAACAATTGCGGCGGCACAATAAGCGAGAGTGGTTCCAGGCCAACAAGTCGCGATATGAAGAGGTGGTGCGCAATCCTTGCCTGCGCTTTATTGCCGATGTGGCGGCGCCGCTGCAGGGCGTGAGCCCATGGCTGGTGGCAGACCCGCATCCGACGCGAGGCTCGCTGTTTCGCATCTATCGCGATACCCGCTTTTCGCCGGATAAACGCCCTTACAAGACACACGTGGGCATGAGTTTTCCCCACCGCGGCACGAAACAGAAGGTGCATCTGCCCGGTTTTTATCTGCACCTGGAGCCGGAAGGCTGTTTTGCCGCAGCCGGCTGCTGGCACCCCGATAACCCTACCGTGACTCGGATTCGCAGCGCCATCGTGGCCCGCCCGGAAGCCTGGAAGAAAGCGGTGCGCAACCTGGAATTGGAAGGAGACTCGCTCAGCCGGCCGCCGCGCGGCTATCCCTGCGATCACCCCTTGGTCGAGGATTTGAAGCGCAAGGATTTTCTGGCCAGCGTTGAGCTCAGCGAGGCGCAGGTGTGCAGGCCTCGCTTCATGGCGGAGTTTCTTGCCGCCTGCAGAAAACTGAGCCCGCTGGTGGGATTTGTTTCCGAAGCGCTGGGATTGCCTTATGAAACCGGCGAAGCGAGCGGAGCAGCGGTAGCCTTCCGCCTGAGAGCGTGATGTGGCACAGCAGACGATTCGCGAAGATGCCCGGCGCCCACTGGCCAAGCCATAAATCACTGAATTACAAATTACACACTACCCAATTCCTACAGGATGTAACGCGATAAATCCTGGTCCTTCACAATGTCCACCAGGCTCTTGCGAACATAGTCGGCGTCCACAGTGAAGTTCTGGCCCTTGCGGTCGGGAGCTTCAAAGCTGATCTCGTCGAGCACACGCTCCATGATGGTGTGCAGGCGCCGTGCGCCGATGTTTTCCGTGCCTTCGTTTACCCGGAAGGCGAAATGCGCGATTTCGTCGAGAGCGTCGCGGGTGAACTCGAGTTTCACGTTCTCGGTTTCCAGCAGCGCGGTGTACTGCTTGACCAGCGAGGACTTGGGCTCGGTCAGAATCTTGATGAAGTCTTCCATGGTCAGCGACTGCAGCTCCACGCGAATGGGGAAGCGGCCCTGGAGTTCGGGGATGAGATCGCTGGGCTTGGAGACGTGGAAGGCGCCGGCGGCGACAAACAGGATATGGTCGGTGCGCACCATGCCGTATCGGGTATTGACAGTGGTGCCCTCCACGATGGGCAAAATGTCGCGCTGCACGCCTTCGCGGGAAACGTCAGGCCCGTGGCCACTCTCGCGGCCGGCAATCTTATCAATCTCATCGAGAAAGATGATGCCTGAATTCTCCACCCGCTCGATAGCCATGCGGGTGACCTGGTCCATATCAATCAGGCGCTGCTCCTCTTCCTGGATAAGGTAGTCGAAGGCTTCGCTGACCTTCATCTTCCGCTTCTTGGTGCGCTGGCCGAAGATGTTGGGCAGCATGTCCTTAATATTGATGTCCATCTCCTCCACGCCCTGGTTGGAGACAATTTCGAAGGCAGGAAAGGATTTTTCGCGGACGTCGAGTTCGACCATACGATCGTCGAGGCGGCCTTCGCGCAATTGCTGGCGCAGCTTCTCGCGGGTGCGGGAGCTGGATTCGGTCAGGCTCGAGCCCTCAATCACAACGCCGGAACCGCCATCCCCGCCGCCGCTGCCGGAGCGGCCAGAAGCCGGGGTGGGCAACAGAAGGTCGAGCAGGCGCTCCTCGGCGTTGAGTTCGGCCTTGTCGGAGACGTCTTCCAGCTTCTCTTCCCGCACCATGTCAATGGCGATCTCCGTCAGGTCGCGGATCATGGATTCAACGTCGCGGCCCACGTAGCCCACCTCGGTGAACTTCGAGGCTTCAACTTTGAGAAAGGGCGAATTGGTCAGCTTGGCCAGGCGGCGGGCGATCTCGGTTTTGCCCACCCCGGTGGGACCAATCATGATGATGTTCTTGGGAATGATTTCTTCCGCCAGATCGGGAGCAAGCTTCTGGCGGCGCATGCGGTTGCGCAGGGCGATGGCCACGGCGCGCTTGGCGGCCGCCTGGCCGACCACATATTTGTCCAGCTCGCCCACAATTTCACGGGGCGTGAGCTCGTCCAGAACAAGCTGCTCTTCTTCGGCGGTTGGGGGTAAGTAGATAGCCATAAAACAATTGAGTAATTGGGTAATTTTTAATTGAGTAATCTGAAAACCGCGCCGCTGCTGGCTGCAATTGCTAGATTACAAATTACAAATCCTCCTTCCAGCCTGGCGGCGCTAAAGTTCCTCGACCGTGACCTTGTCATTGGTGTAGATGCACATTTTGCCGGCGATCTTCATAGCTTCCTCGGCCACCTGGCGGGCGGAGAGCTGAGTATGGTCGCAGAGCGCCTGGGCAGCCGCCTGGGCATAGGGGCCGCCGCTGCCGATAGCGGCGATGCCGCCGTCGGGCTCGATAACGTCGCCCTGACCGCTGAGCAGAAATGTTTGCTCGGCATCGCTCACCAGCAACAATGCTTCCAGGTGGCGCAGGAATTTATCGGTACGCCAGTCCTTAGCCAGTTCCACGGCGGCGCGGCTGATATTTCCGTGGTACTGCTCCAGCTTGGCTTCAAAGCGGCTGAACAGGGAAAAAGCGTCGGCGGTGGAACCGGCAAAGCCGGCCAAAATCTTATCGCTATAGAGGCGGCGAATCTTGCGGGCGGTGTGCTTGACCACGCCTTCGCCCAGGGTGACCTGCCCATCCCCGGCCATGACCACTTGCCCATTCCGGCGCACGCACAAAACAGTAGTCGAGCGTACTAATCGCGATCTTTTCATTCGGCCAATTTTTCTATTATAACAGCGCAATTTTCTGGCGGGCGATTCTGGCGCTGGCGGCCAGCATTTTGCCGGGCGTATGCTTGCTGTTGTGCAGGTTTGAAAGGAGAATGCGATGAAACCAGCCTCTCTCTTCCTGGTTCTTTTATTCCTCAGCACCGGCCTGGCAGCGCAAACTTCGGCGCAAGGCACAGCTTCCGGTACGCCGCCCCCACCCCGTCATCAGCACATGATGGAGATGCAACAGCACATGCAGGAGATGAAGGCCCAAGTTGCCAAGATGCAGGCTAACGTGGACCAGATGAAGGCTAACGCCGCCAAAATTACGGACCCGGCAGCGCGGCAGCAGGCGGACTTAGATGCCCAGATGTGGCAGATGATGGTAGACCACATGCAAGGCATGCAGAAGATGATGGCGGAACACGGCGGCATGATGGGCGGAGGCATGCACCACATGCATCATCCGGGAGCCAAAGGCACACCGCCACCGCCGCCCGGCACGCAGCCGCAATAAAAGAGAATTTTGTTGTGGAAAGTGCAAAAAGGCGGACCGGAAATTTAAGTCCGGCCATTCCGGTTCGCTTTTTTTTATCCTGGGAAGTTAGCCGCCTAGCCAGCCTTTCTTCTTGGTTTTGCTGCTACTTCGTAGACAGCATCTCCAGCACGCGGTCGAAGTCTTCCAGCGACTTGTATTCGATCACGATGCGGCCTTTGCCGTTGCGGTCCTTGATCTGTACCCGTACTCCCAGGCTGCGCTCCATTTCCATTTGCGCCTCGCGAACGTTGGGATCCACGAACCGTTCCTGCTCTTCCTTCTTTTCAGCGGGATGTTCCAGCCCGAAGACCAGTTGTTCCAAGGCGCGCACGGAGAGGCCCTGCTCGACCACCCGCTCGGCGAGTTTGTTGATCATCTCCAGAGAGTCGAGCGAAAGCAGCACCTTGGCGTGCCCGAAGCTGAGCTTGCCTTGCTCTACCAGGGTCTGCACCGGCGCCGGCAGCTTGAGCAGGCGGATGTAGTTGGAGACGGTGGCGCGGTCGATTCCGGTGCGCTGCGCCATCTGCTCCTGGGTAAGCCCGAATTCCCTCCCCAGGCGGTCAAAAGCGCGGGCCTGCTCCATGGCATTAAGGTCCTGGCGCTGCAGGTTTTCGATGATGGTGAGTTCCATGGCCTGCTGGTCGGAAACTTCGCGCACCACCGCAGGGATCGCAGTTTTACCGGCGCGGCGCGAGGCCTCCCAGCGGCGCTGGCCGGCGATGAGCTGGAAGCGGCCTCCGCCAATAGGTCGTACCACGATAGGTTGCACCACGCCGGTACTGCGGATGGAGGCGACGAGTTCCTCCATCGCGGGTTCGTCCAGATGCAGGCGCGTCTGATAAGGATTGCGGTCAATCAGGCCGAGGGGAAGCTCGCGCATCTGCTCGTGGGGAAGCGCAGGCTTGGGCGCAGGCGGCGGCACAACACCCGGCGCGGCGGTCGGCGTAGGCGGAACCGGCCCTGAGGCTCCGGGCGGAGCCACAGCCGGGCGCGGGCCGCCGGGGAGCAGCGATTCCAATCCCCGGCCCAGTGCCTTGCGTTTGTCGGCCGGAGGAGCAGGCGTAGTGCTCGTGGTGCTCATGTGATGATCTCCTATTTACTCAGTAGTTAATAGTCAGACTGGTTCGGGCTAGTCGCCCTGCTCGACGGCGGGTTGTGCTTCCGGCGCCTGGGCGGCCTGGATCACCGCTTCGGCTAGGGCCGGAGGAGGCAGGCTGGGATAAGCCTCCTGCGGGGATGGCGTTGGCTCGCTTGCGACCGCGGCTGCGGCTTCGAGCCGAGCTTCGGTTGCGCTTTCACTTCCGGCGGCTGGTACGCCGGGCACAACACCCACAGCTGGCACATCGTCCGCCGCAGTCGCCTGGTTAGCGATGGCCGCAGGTGGTTGCGATTCTGGAACGGTCTGGGCTGGCAGAACGGCGCCAGGCTGCAACTCAGCTGCCGGTCCCCCCGCTGCTGTTCTGGGCTGTAGCGTTACCCCAGGAGAGATTGCCGGCGCTGTTTCGGCGATCCCAGCTTCTGCTGCCGCTTGCGGCTTCTGGGCAGTTGTCGCCGGCACTGCCGCTTCTGCTTGCTGCCGGCGCGCCGCTTCCGTGTGTAGGATCTCCTTCGCCAGGCGAATGTAGCTCTCAGCTCCGCGAGAACGGACATCATAGACCAGGGCCGGCTTGCCGTGGCTGGGAGCTTCCGCCAGGCGGATATTGCGGGGAATCGAGGTGCGGAACAGCTTTTCGCCGAAGTAATTGCGCAGCTCCGAAGCCACCTGCTGGGCCAGGTTGGTGCGTTCGTCGAACATGGTGAGCACTACGCCCTCGATATCGAGCAGAGGGTTGAAGCTCTGCCGGATGCGGCCAACCGTATCCAGGAGCTCGCTGATGCCCTCGAGGGCGAAGTATTCCGCTTGCATGGGGATGAGCACGGAATCGGCGGCTACCAGGGCGTTAAGGGTAAGCAGGTCGAGAGCGGGAGGGCAGTCGAGCACGATGAACTGAAAGCGCTCGCGCAGGGGAGCGAGCGCGTCGCGCATGCGGAATTCGCGACGCTCGGCATCCACCAGTTCGAGATTGGCGCCGATCAGGTTCTTGTGCGCTGGGATCACCCATAACTGCTCCAGGTCGGGTTTTTGCAGCGCTTCTTCGGCATTGCAGGCGCCCATGAGCAGGTGGTAGGTGCTGAGCCGCTCAGGATCCCGGACGAAACCCAGGCCGCTGGATGTGTTGGACTGCGGATCGCAATCCACCAGGAGCGTGTTCACTTCCGCTGCGGCCAGGGAAGAAGCAAGGTTGATGGACGTGGTGGTCTTGCCCACGCCACCCTTCTGGTTGGCAACCGCGATTACGCGTCCCATAAGATGTTTTGGAGAAGCCGGAGCTGAAGTGAGATTAGCGCGGTGCGAATTTCGATTGCAATAACGAATTGGCAAAAAGGGAATAATTTTGTGCAAAAGCAGGTGTGAAATGTGGTTCCGCATTGCGAACGGGTGTTCCACGTGGAACATCGTGCCTCTGAGTCCCTGTTCTGGCTCGCTGCTTCCTGCTCAATGTTCCACGTGGAACATATGTGAGTTTGTGGGGCCAGTGTTCAAGGCGGGTCATCGCGATTCGTTTTAGCGTGCCTGCGCGTTCGCGTCTTCGAGGAGCTGGCATGTTCCACGTAGAACATTTCTGCCACGTAATCCTGTCGAGCCTTTGGGCTGGGCGCGGCTGTTAACTAATTTGATTCCGCAGGGGCAGATTCTCCCACTTGTTCTCTCAATTCCTCGACTGGACGCCCTCCGGCAATTCCGAGGTTCCAAGCAACCGGCGTGCTAGACCACTTTTTGCACTCCTGGTTCATCCTCCATGGGCGATATGTTGAATTAGGGATGCGCTTTGCCTATTAGGGCCCGTGCTGCATATCCCACTCGACTCCTATTTGCACGTCCTCCGACAATGAAAAGGTGTCCAGGGGGCATGCTTTTGGCCACTTTTTACTGCCTTGATTCTTATTCCCTTGGATACCGGCCGATAAGGAGGACCCGCTCACGAGATTGGGGTACCGGCACGGGGGTGTCCCAGGCGAAATTCACCACAAGCCGGGTTGCTGATTGCACCTGGCCCTCTCCTACCAGCAGGGCCAGCTTCCCTGCCCCAAGCTTCGCGGCGCCGGCGCGGGCCAGGGATGCGGCAAGCGGTAGCACGGTTTGGAAGCGTTCCACGGCGCGCATGGTAACCAGGCTGGGGGGAGCAATTCCTTGGGGTACGCCGTCCGGTTCCTGGGCGATGAGAGATGAGTCGAGGCGGCCGGTAAAGACGGTTGCGCCGCTCCAGCCTAACGCGCGGATCGCCTCTGCCAAGAAGACGGCTTTCCTGCGATTGGACTCGACCAGGGTGAGGCGCAGCTCGGAAACATAGATCTTGAGGGGCAGTCCCGGGAAGCCCGCGCCCGAACCCAGATCCAGGGCGTGTGGCGGCGCTAGAGCGGAAGGAGCCGGGGGCGAACCGAAAGGAAAGAGATATGCCGCCAGAAAAAGCGATTCGCCAAAATGGCGGGTTACGATTTTTTCCGGCTCCCGCACCCCGGTCAGATTGATGCGGGCGTTCCAGCGCAAAAGTAAATCTATATATGTAGATATACTCTGGAGCTGCTCAGGGCTCAGCGTCGCGGGTGCGGGCAGCGTCGGCGCGCTCAGGAACTCCTGCAACAATTCGGCGATGCGGGCCGGGTCCATTGCTCCCTGGGCAGATTAAATCACGAGTTTGAACCCCAGGGTTGATTGCGGCGCTCTCCCACCCCACAATTGCCTCCAGCAGGAATCAGGACCGTTACCGGGTGGAACAAACCGGCAGTGAACAGGCGCCGATTCATGGCGGCCGGCGGCCTATCAGGCATTTGAGCCCTGAAAAGTGGGAGAAAACCTCCAAAGTTGAAGAACCGGGTGCCGGCAACAACCGGTTTGGCGTCTGACGAACTGCCGCGCGAACCAGACAAGTAACAAGTGGAGCGGCGGCTCGAGTTCTCACCCCGATTTCCGCGGTCCAGGGTTGAAGGGCGAGACACCTGTGCAGGGGAGGCGAGAGAACCTGCGGTGCAAAAAGTGGAGCAGAGCCGGCCTCGGAGGAAAAAACTTGTGGTGTTGGCGGCCTTCAAATAGTTCGCTGAACCCTGCTAGTGGACCAAACCTGGCATTTCGAAGCCTGCTTCACGACATGGCCAGAGTTCATTAGAATAGCCGGCAGAGACACCGCGAACCAGGGATGACAACTCCAAACTCCAGCCCGGAAGCCGCCAGCAAAGGGAAGCTCTACATCACTATTGCCGGACTGCCGCTCACCATCGCGCTGCACTGGCCGTTTCACCGCTCCGGCGGGGGGGCGGATTATTTTGTGCTGCACGGCGATATTCGCCTGGAGAACGGCGATGGCCTTCACGTGCCGGTGGCTATCAACCTGACGCAAACCGTGCGCGAGGCGCTGCCCTCGTTTGATCCCCCTGATATCGAGGCGCCGGTTATCAATGCGCTGCGCAAAGAAGTGGACAACCGGCAATTGGAGTTTCTGAAGTCGCCCAAGCTGCTGCCGGTTCCCTTCTCCAGCCGCTTTTACGACCTGCGGCGCAAACAATGGGTTTTCCAGCACGCCAGCGACGCCGAGTTGAACGACTTTATACGCCGAAAGGTCTATTGGGAGCACAAACTGGCCGCGACCACGGGCCCCAGTCGGCTTTCTGACCCGGTGGACGTGCTTTACCTGGGGGCTACGCCGGAGCGCATGCTAGAGGCGGCGCGGCGTCTGGCGGCAGAGGGCCTGATCCGTTTTCAGAACGGAGACGAATACGCCGGGCCCACTGAGGCGCTGCTGGCGCAATCGCAGCGCATAGAAGCGGAAATGCGCCAGG
>DATJEH010000153.1:0-25285 GCA_035496875.1 Terriglobales bacterium
AGGGGCCGGCGAACTTTCACGCGGTCACCTCCGGGGCCGAACCTTGCTCTTCCTTTCTGTGGAACATCAGGTAGGCCGCTGGCACCAGGTAAACCGTCACCACCACCGAGACCAGCAGGCCGCCGATAATGGCCTGGGCCAGGGGTGCGTAAGCCTCGGCGCCTGTGCCCAGCTTCATGGCCATGGGTATGAGCCCGATGACCGTGGCCAGGGAAGTCATGAGGATGGGCCGCAGGCGGATGCGGCTGGAGGTAGAAACCGCCTCTTTCATGTTCATACCTTCTTTGCGCAGATTGCGCGCGAATTCCACAATCAGAATGCTGTTGGAAACTACGATGCCGACCATCATGACCACTCCCATCAGCGACATGATGTTCAGCGTGGTGCCAAGCACCAGCAGGATGAGTAGCACCCCCGCAACGCCAGGCGGGATGGCCAGCAGGATGATAAAGGGATCAAGAAAAGATGCGAACTGCGCTACCAGGATGAGATAAACCAGGGCAATTGCGAGAATGAGGCCTACGCCAAAGCTCTTGAACGACTCGCGCATGCCCTGCACCGAACCTCGAAGGTTCACGCGTACGCCCTCCGGCAGCTTGGTATTAGCTACGATTTTGTCAATCGCGCTGCTGATGTGCCCCAGGTCTTCACCTGAAGGCGCAACGTACACATCAAACTCGCGGTCGAGCTGGTAGTGGTCAACTTCGGTGGGCGACTGGATGGGCTTGATGGCGACCACGTTCTCCAAAGGCGTGGAAGCGCTGCCATCCGCTGCCCGCACCGGGATCTGCTCCAGATCGCTCAGGGTGTGGATCTGGTCCTCGGGATATTGCACGGTGAGCATGTAGTCGTTGCCCGTCCGCGGGTCCACCCAGTAACTGGGCGCGATCATGCCATTGGAAGTCAGCGCGGTGATGACGTTGTCCACCACTTCCTTTTCGCTGAGCCCCAACAGGCTGGCGCGCTCGCGGTCAATGTTGAGCTCAAGCGCGGGATAGTTGAGGTCCTGCGGCACCAGCACGTCGCTCACGCCGTGTAACTGCCGCACCTGCCCGGCGATGTTCAGGGCGGTCTTGTAGGCCGCCTCCATGTCCATGCCGCTGACCTGCACGTCAATCGGCGCCGGCATGCCCATGTTGATGATGGCGTCCACCAGGCCGCCGGACTGGAAGTAGGCGCTGATCTCGGGCAGGTCGCTGCGCAGCTTGGCCCGTACCTGCCGCATGTATTCGTAGCTGCCCACCTTATGGCCTTCCTTCAGACTGACCTGAACAAAAGCCGTGTTGGGCGCAGAATTGGGCGTGTAGATGGCGGAAAAGCCGGGGGTCACGCCGATATTGGAGACAATCATGCCCAGTTCCTTCGCTGGAACGACCCCGCGGATATCGTTTTCCACCCGCGCGATGTAGTCTTGCGTGAGCTCAATGCGCGTTCCCGAAGGGGCCTTGAGATTGATGACGAACTGTCCAGGATCGGTGCGGGGGAAGAAAGATACTCCCAGCAAAGGATAGAGGGCGAAACACATCAGGGAAACACCCGCCAAACCCAACGTGGTGGCGGCTGGCTTGAGCAGTGACTTGGCCAGAGTTCGGTCGTATTCGCCTAGCACGCGGTCGAAGTAGTTGTTGAAGCCACGTACGATTTTCCCGAATCCGCCCCCGGGCGTTTCGTGCTCTTCCACCAGGTGGGGGCCGCGAATCAACTTGGCGCAGAACAGCGGAACCACCGTCATGGCCACGAAATAAGAGGCAAACAGCGAGAGCACCACCGCGCTGGCCAGTGCGGTGAACAAAAACTTGCTCACGCCGTACAGGAATACGACGGGAAAGAAAACCACGGCGGTGGCCAGCGTAGCCGCCAGTACTGCAACGTTTACTTCCTTGCCGCCCTTTTCGGCGGCCACCTCGGCCGACTCTCCCATCTCCAAATGGCGGAAGATGTTTTCCAGCACTACCACCGAATTATCAATGAGGCGGGAGAAGGCGAGCGCCAACCCGCCCAGCACCATGGTGTTGACCGTGCCCCCGCCCAGGCTGATGGCCAGGAATGCCGCCAGTGCCGACAGCGGAATCGAGAGGAACACAGCCGCGGTGGCACGCATGCTGCCCAGGAACAGCAGGATCATGATTCCCGTCAGCACCAGTCCAATCAGGCCTTCATGAATCAGGTTCTCAATAGCCATCTTCACGAACACCGATTGGTCGAAAACTACTTTGGCCACCAGTTGCTTGGGAACGTCGGTGAGATTGGCCAGAACCTTCTTTACCCCGTTGACCACGGCAATGGTGTTGGTGTTGCCGCCCTGCTTGAGGACCGGCAGATACACGGAAGGCTGGCCGTCAATGCGCACAACGTTGGTCTGAATTTCGTGGGCATCTTCGGCCTTGCCCACATCCGCCACCATCACCGACCGGTTGTTGCCCACGCTCTTGAGCGGCAGGTGGTTCAGATATTGAGTATTGGGCACCTGAGCGTTGGTGTAGAGGTTGTAGTCAGTGGGTCCGATTTTTACGTCGCCGGCGGGGAGAATGAGGTTGCTGTTGTTGACCGTGCGCACCACGTCCATCACGCTGAGCTGGTGGGCTTCCAGCTTGAGCGGATCCACGTACACCATGATCTGGCGGTACTTGCCGCCAAAGGGCTGCGGCACGGAAGCGCCCGGTACGTTGGCCATCTGGTCGCGAACTTCGTATTGGCCCAGGTCGCGCAGCTTGGTTTCGTTCAGCCCCTCCCCTTTAAGGGTCACCAGGCAGACGGGCAAACTGGAAGCGTCAAATTTGAGCACCACCGGAGGCAGGGTTCCGGGGGGCAGCTTACGCAAATCGGCCATCGCCAGGTTGGAAATTTCGGCGAGGGCCGAGTCGGCGTTGGTGCCGGGTTGAAAATAAATCTTGATCAGGCTCACGCCGGGTAGCGAGCGGGATTCGATGTGGTCAATGTCGCTGCCCAGGGTGAAGAAGCGCTCGAAGCGTCCGGTGATGTCGGTTTCAATTTCTTCAGGGGCCATGCCGGAGTAAAATGTGGCCACAACTACAACCGGAATGTTAATCGGAGGGAACAGGTCCACCGGCATGCGCACCAGCATGGTGGTGCCCACAATGGCAATCATCAGGCAAGCGACAATGACGAAGTAGGGATACTTCAGAGCGAACTTCGACATCAGAACTCCTCGGTCTTGGCAGCTTCCTGGAACGACTTGGGCTGCACCTTCTCGCCAGGGTGAAAATCGCTGGCATTCCCGATTACGACCCGGTCTGTGGACGTAAGACCGGAAATCACCTCGACCCGGCTCGGGCCTTCCATCCCCAGTTGCACCTGGCGTGGCTCGATGCGGTCATGAGGATCAACCACCAGAACGCTGGCCATATTGCCATTGCGGGTCACCGCCTGGATGGGAACGGTGAGCGCGCCTTTGAGCTGGTGCAACACCAGGGTGACATCGGCGTACATGCCTTCTACCAGCGTGCCCTTGGGATTCTCCACATCCACCTCGGTGTGCATGGTGCGGGTCTGCAGGTCGAGCGCATCGGCGAATCGCGCCACTTTGCCTACGAAATGACGGTGCAGCGCGAGCACATGCACATCCACCGCGCTGCCCAGATGAACGGCCGGTACCGCGTCTTCGGGCACGGGCAACACTAGCCGCAGCCGGTCGTACTGAGCGATGGTGACCACGGGCATGGCCTGGGTGCTGGAAGCAGTGCCGGCCTGGACCAGGGCCCCGGTATCGGCGTAGCGCTTGGTCACCACGCCATCAAAGGGGGCCACGATGCGGGTGTAATCCTCCATGGCCTGCAGGCGCTTCTCCTCGGCCTGGGCGACACCCAGTTCGTTCTGGGCTTCCGAGAGGCTGGCTTCCGCGGCTTCGATCTGCGCTTCCGCCGATTGGTCCTTCGCGAAAGCGTCGTCCAGTTCCTGTTGCGCGATCAGGCCGGGGCGCTCAAGCGAGGCGTGCTTCAAGCGGTCGTAGTCCAAATGGCTTGCCTGGTGCATGGATTTGTCCCGCGCCACCTCCTGTTCCGCTCGCCGGATGCTGTCCTGGGCGCGGCGCACGGACGCGTCGGCCGCCAGCAATTGCGCGCTTAACTCCGGCACTTCCAGCACCGCCAGGGTCTGGCCTGCCTTTACCTTGTCGCCCACATCCACATAGATACGGCGGATGTAGCCCGCGACTTTGGCGTGCACGTCTACCAACTGGAAGGGCTTGAACTCTCCCGAGAGGACAAGGGTCTGCGTGATGGGCGCGCGGCGGACGCGGGCGACGGCCACCGGGCGCAGCATAGGCGATGAGGCTTGCGCCTCTGGCGAACTCTTGGCACGAACCTTATATCGGGACACAGCGGCGATCACCAGGATTACAACGCTGGCTACTATCAGCAGGTGCTTGCGTTTCAATGTATTCCTCCTGAGTCTCCGGTGCGGCATTCCCAAAGGAAGGGGGCCGCGAGGGAGATCTCCTGGCGCGCAATCCGCACGCGCGGTTACAGCAAGACCACTGGTGGTGTTTTAATTATGAAAAATATTGGAAGGAGGAGGCGGCCGATTGGAATGCCACCCATCGGGATGAGCGGCTAGAAAAACATCCTGCGCTGCCACTACCCTGGAAAATACCGCTGGTGCTGGCTCAAAAGCGAAAGTCTGGGGTGGGGCAACGCAATAGTTGGAGTCGCTGTCGAAACTCTGCCGCTGGGCCCGCGATTCGTGATTGGAGCTGACCACCGCATTGGGATTGCCGGTAAATTCCAGCCCATGCAGCCGGATACCACCCAGCAGCAACGCCATCATGGCAAGGCAGATGGTTAATCTGCGCCAGCTTGCTGTGCCACTATGATTGTTTCGCACAGGCATGATTCTTGGAAGTCAACCGCGGCTCGCGAGTAGCTTGTGTCATTTTACACAAATTCAGGTCGTGCCACGAATGTTACAGAAATGTAATCAGCAAAGCAGGTTACCTCTGGCAGTGACCCGTTGCGGCAGGGAAACCGTGCTGACGTCAAGTCGCTGCTGCTGGGCGCGCGGCATAATCGCGCCAAACAGGAGTGCCCCCGGCCCTTTTCCCTGCGCTCCGCCGCCGCCGCTTCAACCGCGGACGCTATTCTTACGGTCAACAAAAGCTTAGACGCCAGAGAGTGGAATTCGTTAACTCACGGCGTTCGTTTTCGCACAGCACTGTTCGTAAGCGGACACTCCCTCTCTTGTGCAACGTCCAGCAACTCAAATCCTTTCAGCAAGTTATAGAAAACAGCTCGTGGCCCGCCGTTTGCCCGTAACCTTCGGGGAAGCGGCTGCACAATTTTAGGCGCGCTCAAGGTCAGGGCGCCCAAGGATCACTTCATGTTCTGGCAGGAGTTGCGCTTTGGCATTCGCCGTCTGGCGAAGGTGCCGGGATTCACCATCATCGCGGTGCTCACGCTGGCGCTGGGTATTGCTGCCAACACCGCCATCTTTAGCGTCGTCAACGCACTGTTCTTCCATCCCGCGGGAGTATCCGATCCGGGACGACTGCTCGCCATCCGCGCTAAATACGACAAGCTCAACATGAAGAGCATTGAAGTGTCGCTGCCCGACTTCGCCAGCGTGCGCGACAGCAAGCACATGTTCTCCTCCGCCGCGGTGGCAATGGCTAGCGACTATAACTACGTCGGCAACGGCATGCCGGAGCGGTTGTTGGGTGCCAACGTTTCGTGGCAGTGGCTGCGCACCTTCGGCGTGCGCCCACTGTTGGGACGCGATTTTCGTCCGGAAGAAGACCAGCCCGGAGCCAACCATGAGGTGATTCTTTCCTACACAACCTGGCAGCGAATATTTGGCGGCGACTCCGCCATCGTGGGTCAGACTATTCAACTCAACTCCCAGGCTTACAAAATTATAGGGGTCATGGGGGCGGAATTTGACTGGCCCAACCGGGCGCAGATCTGGATTCCGCTGGGCCTGCCTCCGGCAGAGTACGGGCCGGACAATCGATTCAACGAGAGTTACTTCGCCATAGCCCGGGTCAAACCCGGCGTGCCCGTGGAGCAGGCCGAAGCTTTTGTGAAGGTCGTGGCACAACAGTCGCTCGAGCCGGGACGCGCCGCAGCATACGCCAAGGATGCCCAGTGGGGCATGTTCGGGCAGCCGCTCCTCGAATTCATTTATGGCGACCTGCGCACACCCATGCTGGTGCTGCTGGGGGCCGTGGGTTTCGTGCTCCTGATCACCTGCGCCAATGTTGCCGGGCTGATGCTGGCGCGCGCTTCCGGGCGCGCCAAGGAGCTAGCCATCCGTTCCGCTCTGGGCGCGCGACGTACCCATTTGCTTTACCAGACCATGGCCGATAGCCTGCTGATGTCGGCGGCCGGCGCTATTCTGGGTTTGGGATTCGCCTTCAGCGCGGTGGGCGCGCTGCGCGGGCTGGCACCCGACAATACCATTCGCAACATCAACATTCCGCTGGACGGTTACGTCCTGCTGTTCACCGCCGCCGTCGCCATCCTGGCCGCTGTGATCTTTGGTATAGCGCCCGCCTGGCAGATGTCCCAGGCCGGAGACTTCGAGGCTTTGAAAGAAGGCGGCCGCTCGAACCTCGGCGGCCGCGCCCGGCAGCGGCTGCGTTCCGCGCTAGTGGCCGGAGAAGTTGCCTTGGCTCTGGTGCTGCTGGTCGGGGCCGGACTGTTTCTAAGAAGCCTTCAGCGCTTGCAGGAAGTGAATCCGGGATTTGAGCCTCGTGGCTTGATGAGCGCACAGATTTCACTTTCGCCTGCCGCCTACGGCAATGCAGAGCGTCAGATTGCATTCTTCCAGCGCGTGACCGAGGGTCTCTCCCACGCACCCGGGGTGGAAAGCGCCGCAGCGGTGGACCGGTTGCCTTTCTCCGATACTGGTAATGCCTCGTCATTTGAGATTGAGGGCCAGCCTTTAGCGCCAGGCGACCCCGGCCCCCACAGCAACATAGAGCGGGTCACGCCCGGGTACTTTTCTACCCTGCACATCCCTTTTCTCAGCGGCCGCAATTTCAGCGAGCAGGATCGGCGGGACAGCCCTCTGGTTGTCGTCATTGACGCCAACCTGGCCCGCCAGTACTGGCCCAACCAGAACCCTGTGGGGAGACGCCTTCGGTTTAACAGCCTCAGCATGGGCAAGGAATGGGCCACCGTTATAGGCGTAGTAGCGCATAGCAAGCGGTCGGCGCTGGTTGGCGAGTCAGGCAAGGGCATGCGCTACTATTCCCTGCTGCAGACGGGGGCCCCCGGCGGCGGTTTCCTGGTGGCGCGCACCTCTTCTGATCCCGCCGCCTTGGCCACGACCATTCGCCGGTCGGTGAAGGATGTGAACCCCAGCCAGGCGGCCGCCTACGACCTACAGACCATGGAGCAGCGGGTGGCGGACTCGCTGGGACCACGACGTTTCGCCGTCACCCTGCTGAGCCTTTTCGCGGCCATGTCCTTGTTCCTCGCCGCGCTGGGACTTTACGGCATCATCAGCTATTCCGTCGCGCTCCGCACGCAGGAGATCGGCATCCGCATGGCCCTGGGGGCACGCCGCCTGGAAGTCTTGCGCATGGTGGTGGGCCAGGGCATGCGCCTGGTGGCGGCGGGAATGGCGGCTGGATTGCTGTTGGCGTTTGCGCTGGCAGAGGTGCTCTCCAGCCAATTGTTCGAGGTGAGCGCCTTCGACCCCATCACCTTACTGGTCATGGCGCTGGTGATGGCGGCAGTGGCGGTGCTGGCCAGTTACATTCCCGCCCGCCGCGCCGCCAATGTGGATCCCATCGTTGCCCTGCGGTATGAGTAGTTTTATCGTCCGCCGCTTGGTTTGCTAAGCCCGTACCCACAAACCCCTGCTTTAGGCTGCTTCCTTGTCCAGCAGTTTGCCCAGTGCCGCGAACAACTCCAGTGAGCTGAAAGGCTTGTAAAGCAGTGTTTCGGAGGCGTCCACCGGCCCTTCCGAGGCGATGCTGTCTTTGTCGTATCCGGTCATGAACAGAACCTTCAAATCCGGACGTGTGCGCGAGAGATGGCGGGCAAGTTCGCGGCCGTTCATGCCCGGCATCACCACGTCCGCCACCAGAAGGTGAATGGGCCCTTTGTGCTGATCGCTGAGCAGGAGGGCCTCTGTTGGGTTGGAAGCGGCTAGCACCGAATAGCCGACCCCGCGTAGATCTCGTGCGACGGCGATCCGCACTACATCTGTGTCGTCCACCACCAGAACCGTGCGCGCCAAATGAGGATGCACAAAATCAGGGGTCGAAGAAGCGGCGGGTTCGAGGGTCGGCGCGTCCTGCGCGCGGCCTTGCAATAGAGGCAGGTAGACGCGCACGATCGTGCCGCTACCCGGCCGGGAGCGCACCGAAATGTGGCCGTCGCTCTGCGTCACGATGCCATAACAAACAGGCAAACCCATTCCCGCCGCGGTGGTCGTCTGCTTGGTGGTAAAAAACGGCTCAAACAGATGACAGACTGTCTCCTCGTCCATCCCTAACCCGCTGTCGGCTACCTCGAGCACAACATAAAGACCAGGACGTGGAATGGAGCTGAACCGTTCCGCTCCGGGAATCTCCTTCAAATCAAAATTCTCAGTGCGAATGGTGATGTGGCCACCCTGGGGCATCGCGTCGCGTGCGTTGAGCAGCAGATTGAGAATGACCTGCTGTAACTGCACGGGGTCGCTTCTCACCCGGCCCAAATCGTTCTGCAGCTTGAGCTCAAGGTAGATGTTTTCCCCGCCCATGCGGTCGAGCAAATCCTTGGCCGTGATCACCACGTCGTTCAAGTTGACGGACTGCGGCAAAAAGCCCTGCCGGCGGCTGAAGGTCAACAACCGCCGCGTGACCGAGGCCGCGCTCAGGGCGGCATTCAACGCCTGATCCAGGTAATCCATCAGGGAATAGTCCTTGGGTCCAAGCTGCCGCAGAGCCTGCTCGATATTGAGAGTAATGCCGAGCAGAAAATTATTGAAGTCGTGAGCGATGCCGCCCGCCAGGCGGCCTACCGCTTCCATTTTCTGTACTTGACGAAGCCGCTGTTCACTGTGCCGCAGGGCCTGCTCGGCCAGCTTGCGCTCGGTGATGTCGTGGGCCAGGCCGCGCACGATGGGGTCGGGTACGCCTTCGGTGCGCAGGGTGTTGTGATATTCCCAGATGCGCCGTTCCCCGGTGCGGGTCAGCACACACATGTAACCCTTGGAGAACCCTTCTTTCTGGATTTGAAGCAGATATTCGTCGAACGCCTCACGGTATTCAGGGGCAATGATCTCGCGCATGGGGATGCGCAGCATTTCCTCCACGCTATATCCCAGTACCCGAGCGGGAGCTGGGTTGGCGGAAAGCAGCCGCCCCTGCAAGTCGTGGGTGCAAAGCAGGTCCTGGCTGTGGTCTACAAGGTCGCGGTAGCGGTCTTCGCTTTCGCGCAGAGCCGTCTCCACGCGGCGGCGTTCCAGGATTTCAGCTTCCAGCGCGGCGTTGCTGGCTGCGATCTGGCGGGTGCGGCTGTCGCTTTCCCACAACGCATGCTCGGTGCGTTCATGTTCCTCCACTACCAGTAGCACCATACCCAGGCAGATGCCACAGAGACAGCTGATGTCGAGAAAATAGAGCAGCGGGTGCCCGGTCAGCACCGCGCCGAAGGCCTGAAGAGTCGGCGGCGTGTTCACGTGGAGAAGCAGGCGATGGACATAAATCCAGACATAGCTGGTCCGGTCAATGGCACACACCAGGCAAAAAACGGCAATCGTCGCGCTGGCCAGGGACCGGCGCTGTGACCACCTGCGAGCGAACACGTAAGAGCAGAACAACAACGCCGCCGTCAGACAGAGCATGCGGGGGATGAAACCCGTCGCCACGCTGGCGTCGGTCTGTTCCCCCCAGTAGAGGGATACCGCAAAGGTTACGACTGCGGCTCCTATCGCCAGTCCCAGGCTGAGGCCAACCAGTCGCCTGCCTGGGACCCGATCGTGCGGTACAGACCAGGCTCCTAACACCAGCAGGGGAGCGTGCAGGAAGCCGAAAATCAGCGCAATCAGCCATAAGCCGGCGCTCATCAGAGTCCATACAGGCGGCAAGTGCAGAATCGCGGTCCGAACAATGAGGAACAAGGCGAAGCTGGTCCACGCCCACGCCCACCACTGAAAAAACTGCTGACGGCGCAGACGAAGGTAAAGCGACCACAACAACATCACCATGAATATGGTGAGCAACAGCTCCAGCCGCACGTAGAGCTCTGTTAGCTCCATTAGGATTGTCTTGGGCCGCAGCACTCACGGCTCTCAAGCGCTTCCGCTTGCTAGCATGGCTCCATGTAAAAGGCTGAACTGTGATGCTTGTCACAGGATGATGTGATAGAGGCTGTAGGATGGCGCTCTACATCCAGGACCATGGCCCATCGCCGTAAAGAATGATCACTACCGGCTCCTCGCTGCGACTGGGGATGCTGGGCCGGAGCTGCGCGGAACTCGCCCTTCGTGAGCGAACATGCCCCACCTGGGTGCTGCTGCCGGAGCGTACGGCCGCTTTATGGTTCGCAGCCGCAGGCTGCAAGTTCCTGGGAATAAGACGAGAGCCTAAGGGCAAGGCGCCAGGGCACAGGGAACCGGTGAGGACGCCGGCCAGAGAGATTACGGCCAACAGACTGGTCATGGGTGCGCTCCACCTTTGAGCAAAAGCAAATTTCATGCCACCAGATATGGACACCTAAGTGGCTGAGAAGATTCAACATTCTGATGCACCCGGCAATAACAGACAGGCTGCGAATGTTCGTTCCTGGGATGAGGTGTGCGAAAGCGAACGCCCAACCCGATACGCCCGGCTTAGGATGATTTGTATTGTTGGCTCCTATGGCTTACATCATAGGTATCAAGGAGTGAGGGCATGAGTCGTTCCCCTGAACTGCAGCGGGCGTATGGGATGTGGGAGCGCGTGCTGTCCGACCGTGGTTCCGACCTGACCACCATGCGCGACACCGTGGAGGAGTTTTACCGGGCCAATTTCCGCCTGCCGGAAGATGTGGAGGTGGAGGCTGTCTTCGATCCCGCACCCGGGCTGTGGATTACCACCCCAACCGGACGCAGCCGCAGCATTCTTTATTTTCACGGTGGGGGGTATGCCCTGGGCTCATCAAGGGCCCACGCCGAAATGGCCAGTTGGATTGCCCGCGCCGCCCAGGCCAGGGTTTTTGTGCTCGATTACCGGCGGGCCCCGGAATACCGCTTCCCGGCGGCCCTGGACGATGCTCTGCTGGCTTACCGCTGGATTCTGACTTCTGGGATTGATCCGCGCCACCTCGCCGTGGCTGGCGACTCGGCTGGCGGCGGCCTCACTCTGGCCCTGCTGTCCTTGCTACGCGATCGCGGCGAAGCCCTGCCCAGCTCCGCAGTGTGCATCTCCCCCTGGGTGGACCTGCAGATGACAGGCACCTCCATCCTCTCCAAGGCGGCACTCGACCCCTTGCTCACACGCCACGGCCTGCAACAGTTTGCCGACTGGTACCTGGGCGGACAGGACTCTCGTAATCCACTGGTTTCGCCGCTTTACGCTGATCTGAGAGGTTTGCCGCCACTGCTCGTCCAGGTGGGCACGAGCGAGATTTTGCTGGACGACGCCGTGCGCCTTGAGCAGCGCGCCCGAGCCGCCGGCGTCAAAGTCACCCTCAGCCTCTATGAGGATATGCCTCACGTATGGCACGTGTTTGCTTCCTTTTTGCCGGAGGGAAAGCGGGCGGCCTCAGAAATCGGTGAGTTTGTTATGCAGCATAGCCGGCGGGCGGCGGCGGCCCAGACCGGGCAACCGCAATGAGAATCCCTTAAGTACCTGAACCGGGGTTACCCTTTGCAGGTCTTATGCGCTGGCCGCTTCCGACCCCAACGGCAGGAAGTACTGTGTTCCCTTGATCGGCTCCGACACCTTGCGCAGCAGCTCTTGCAGATCCTCGTTGCGGTCCACGAAGTCAATGTCGGAGGTATTCACAATCAGCAGGTCCGAGGCTGTGTAATGAAAAAAGAAGTGTTCGTAAGCCTTGACCACCGCTTCCAGGTAATCCTGGCTGATCCCCTTCTCCGCTGCCACGCTCTTTTTCTTTAGCCGCTTCCTCAGCACTTCCGGCGAGGCCTGCAGGTAAATCACCAGGTCGGGGGTGGGCAGTTGCTCCCGAAAGTGGTTGTAATAGCGGTTATAAGTCTCCAGTTCCACGTCGCTCAGGTTCAGGTAGGCGAAAAGCTTGTCCTTCTCGAAGATGTAGTCGGCCACTACTCTCTTGTTGGACTGCGGCCCAACGTCCAGCGCCTTCAGTTGCTCGAAGCGCCGCGCTAGAAAGGCAAACTGCGCCTGGAACGCCGCTCCCGGTTCGCCATCGTAGAACGCCTTCAGAAAGGGATTGTCATCGGGCTCCACCACCTGTTGCGCGTTCAGGCGCTCCGCCAGAATGCGCGCCAGCGTGCTCTTGCCTACCCGAATAGGGCCCTCCACCGCTATGTACTGGGGAAGCTCGAAAAGATTCGCCATGGGTTCAGCAGATTTTCCGGGTCGCTTGGCAGCATATCTTGCCTCCGTTCTGCTGGCAATTGGAAGAAAAGCACCCGTTGGACATACTTGGTGGCGCAAGCGCCCCTGCCCGCGACCGTTTACAATCCCCCCATGCTCGGCCTCCTTGCCACCGCTGGTATGGCCACCCTCGCCGCCGCTGGCTATAACACCATGGCCCCGCGCTCCCAGCTATTCGGCCGGACTTTTATCGGGGCGGACCCTGGTTCCCGCCAATTGGCCCTCACCTTCGACGATGGCCCCAACGATCCTTGGACCCCGCGCCTGCTCGAAGTTCTGGACCGCCACCAGGTCCGCGCCACCTTCTTCTTGATCGGTCGCTATGTCGCCCAGCGCTCCGATATCGTCCGCCAGGTCGCTGCCGCCGGACACGTTATCGGCAATCACACTTACGATCACCCCAACTTGATTTTTGTCCGTCCTCGCGAAGTAGAGGGCCAAATCAGGCGCTGTGCGCAGGTTCTGGAGCAGGTCATCGGCCCACACTCCAACCTTTTTCGGCCGCCCTTTGGCGGCCGCACCCCACCAGCCTTGTCTGCCGTGCGCCGTTGCGGCCTGGTCCCGGTCTTATGGAGCGTGAGCGGCTGGGACTGGGAGGCCAAATCCGCCGCCGAGGTCGAAGGCAAGGTTATGGGTAGCGCGGAAGGCGGCGAGGTTATCCTCTTGCACGACGGCGGCCACCGCTACCTGGGCGTGGACCGCTCATTTACCGTCACCGCTGTGGATCGGATTATTGGCCGCTGCCGCGAGCAGGGTTTTCAGTTCGTGACCGTGCCCGAGATGATGGGGCACAAATTAACGATTTAACTTCCCCCGCAGTCATCCCCATGGCCTTCCGGTGCGGAGGCCTCGTGTGCGCAATCGCATATCTCGGACAAAGCACATCCGAGCTTGTAATGTGCCGTTCGGCTGCGCCACGTGTATGATTTCCGATCGTTAATCGGTAAATCTTCAGTCGTCAATGAACAGGGCTTATCCGAGGAAGACTTCGTAATTTGTAATCTTCGCTCCAATCCCAAATTTGCCGTCCGGCAGATTCTCTTCCACTCGCACCACCTCCGCCGGACAGCGCAGCCAGACGCCGTCAACCCCAATCACTCGCTGGGGAAGTCGGAACACCAGCTCGACGACGGATCCAATCTCCAAGCGCCGCTCCATCGCAAAGAACATGCCGCGAGCGCTGATGTCGGTGGCTTCCGTCATCACCTCATATATTCCCCCAAACTTTACGCTCAGCGGAACTTGCGAGAGCACCCGTGTTCGCCCTCGCCGCTCTGGCCCGCTCAGGGCCAACCCTCTCTTCCTGCCTTCCGTCTCATTTCCGCCCTGCTGGCAGGCTACTGCCGGCCTGCGCTCCACCATGGTTCTCGGGGATTCCATAGCACCACCCAGGGCGAGGATTTCTCGCCTCTCTCCCTTTATAGGGTGCTCTTGCTCCAGTTCCGATAACCTTGGGCGACTTACGAAAGTGCGGGTGCCTTGAACTGGGAACGCAGCCCGGATCGGGAAGAACCTGCCGCCTGCCTCCGCCTCACACCCTGAAAAAGTCTTTTATTCCGTGCCCTTCGTGGTCAGGAAATGCATTCCCCTGCACGCGCAAACGCCTCCCGCGCTGCCGCCACCGTTTGCCGCACATCCTCGTCGGTGTGCGCGGCGCTGAGAAACGCCGCTTCATATTGCGAAGGCGGCAAATACACCCCCGCCTCCAGCATCGCCCGGTGGAAGCGCCCAAACGCTTCGGTATCGCTCTTGGAGGCACTTTCCCAATTCGTCACCGGGCCTTCGGTAAAGAACCAGGTAAACATCGAACCCACCCGGTTAAAGGTAATCAGCACACCCGCTTCTTTGGCTGCCTCAGCCACCATGGTGACCAGCGTGGCCGCCGCTCGCTCCATGCGCCCGTAAACCTCGCGGTGGTCGCGCAAATAGCAAACTGTGGCCAGCCCCGCCGCCATGGCCAGCGGATTGCCGGAAAGCGTGCCCGCCTGGTACACCGGCCCCAGCGGCGCCACCATGTCCATGATCTCCGCCGGCCCGGCATAGGCGCCCACCGGCAGTCCTCCGCCAATAATTTTGCCCAGCGTGGTCATGTCGGGTGCGGTCCCAAACACTTCCTGCGCCCCGCCAAATGCCAGCCGGAAGCCGGTCATCACCTCGTCGAAGATGAGCAGCGAGTTGTCGCGCGAGGTGATGTAGCGCAGCGCGTCCAGATATCCCTTCGCCGGCGGCACGCACCCCATGTTGCCCACCACCGGCTCCACAATCACGCACGCGATCTGGCCTTTGAATTTCTTGAACGCCTTGTCCACCGCCTCCGCATCATTAAACGGCAGCGCCAGCGTGAACTGCGTGAACTCCTCCGGCACCCCTGCCGAGCCCGGAATACCCAGCGTGGCCACCCCCGAGCCCGCTTTCACCAGCAGGGCGTCCGCATGTCCGTGATAGCAGCCTTCGAACTTCACCACGTATTTGCGCTTGGTGTAGGCGCGCGCCAGGCGGATGGCAGACATGGTGGCTTCCGTCCCCGAATTCACGAAGCGTACCTTTTCCATCCGCGGAAACGCCGAAAGTACCAACTCCGCCAGTTCCGGCTCCAGCGGATTGGAAGCGCCGAAGCTCGTCCCTTTGCGTGCCGCCGCCATCACCGCCTCCACCACCTCCGGCGCCGCGTGTCCCAGAATCAGCGGTCCCCACGACCCCAGGTACTCAATATATTCATTCCCGTCCGCGTCCCAGATGCGCGAGCCTTCGCCGCGCACGATGAACGGCGGATCGCCGCCCACCGCCCGGAACGCCCGCACCGGCGAATCCACCCCGCCCGGAATCACCGCTTCCGCCCGCCTCTGCAGCTTGCGCGATTGCTCCGTCTTCCGCCCCATGGTCCCTCCAAAGCCACTTACTATATCAACCCGCCTCACTGGCCAGTGTGATCGTAATCACTGTTGCGCCGGCTGTGGGCGAACGCGGCCTGCGCACGGGAGCCCCGGCGGTGCGCGCGAGCGTAGCTCACCTTAGAGACACGCCAAATTGGAAAGCAAATGCGTGCTACGCTGTTCGCATGGAAACCCTGCACTACTGCCGTATTCCGTCTTCCCCCGTGGGTCCGCTGCTGCTCGCGGCCTCCGAACGCGGCTTGGCGCTGCTGGAATTCGATCGCGGTGTCTTTCCATCTAGAAACGCACATTTTGCGCATGCGACCTGGAAGGAATCCGCGGGCAAATTGCGGCCCTATGTTCGCGAGCTGGAGCAATACTTCGCCGGGAAGCGGCGCGATTTCAGCTCTGCCCTTGACCTGCGCGGCACCGACTTCCAGCGCTGCTGCTGGCAGGCGCTACTGGAGATCCCCTTCGGCCAAACCCGCACCTACGCCCAGATCGCGGACAGAGTCGGCCAGCCTCGCGGCTTCCGCGCCGTGGGCATGGCCAATCACGATAATCCCGTCGCAATCGTGGTGCCCTGCCATCGCGTGATCGCCTCCGATGGCACCCTCGGCGGCTATGGCGGCGGCTTGCCCGCCAAGCGCTGGCTGCTCGAACTGGAAGGAATTAAGTTTGAGGAACAGATGAAGCTGTTTCGCGTTGCCGGAGTTGCTTAAAACAGCTTCTGTAATCCTGAGTGACCGCGAGCGAAGGACGTTTGTATTACCCTACTCCGATTTCGCGCCCGCGGGCTGGATTTCCTCCACGTCTACCCAGTCGGTGGGGTACTTGCCCGTGTAGCAAGCGGTGCAGTACGCGGTCTTCTCTCCTTCACCACAAGCCCGCTTCAATCCTTCCACGGAAAGATAGGCCAGCGAATCAGCGCCGATATATTCGCGAATTTCTTCCACCGATTTGTTAGCCGCAATCAGTTGGCGCTTGGAAGGCGTGTCCACCCCATAGAAGCATGGAGAAATGGTGGGCGGGCAGGAAATGCGCATGTGCACCTCGCACGCGCCGGCCTGGCGGATCATGCGCACGATTTTGCGGCTGGTGGTGCCGCGCACGATGGAATCGTCTATCAGCACCACGCGCTTGCCCTGCAGCACGCTGCGTACCGGATTCAGCTTCAGCTTCACCCCAAAGTCGCGCACGTGCTGCTGCGGCTCGATAAAGGTACGGCCCACATAGTGGTTGCGAATCAGCCCGAAGCGGAAGGGAATGCCGCTTTCCGCGGCGTAGCCCATGGCCGCGCTCACGCCCGAGTCAGGCACCGGCACCACAATGTCGGCATCCGCTGGCGCCTCCAGCGCCAGCGCCCGGCCCAGGTGCTCGCGGCTCACTTCCACCGCACGCCCGAAGACCAGACTGTCGGGCCGCGAGAAGTACACGTGCTCGAAGATGCACGCGGAATGTGGCTGCGCCGGGGCATAGAATTTCGAAGTAACGCCCTCTGGCCCTACCACTACCATCTCCCCGGGCTGCACCTCGCGCTCGTACTTCGCCCCTATCAGGTCGAAGGCGCACGTTTCGGAAGCAAAAATGATTGTGTCCTGCCGCTCCGGGCCGCTCCCCGGAATCCGTCCCATGGCCAGCGGGCGGAAGCCGCGCGGGTCGCGGGCGGCCAGGATCCGGTCCGGCGTCACCATCACCAGCGAAAACGCCCCTTCCACCTGCCGCAGCGCGTCCGCAATCGCCTCCGGGAGCGTGTGCTCCCGCGATTGCGCCATCAGATGCACGATCACTTCCGTATCGCTGTTGGTGGAAAAAATCGAGCCCTCGCTCTCCAGCCGGGTGCGGATTTCCAGCGCATTCACCAGGTTCCCGTTATGCGCCAGCGCAATTGTCCCCTTGTGCGACCGCGCCATGATGGGCTGCGCGTTCATCAGCGCGGAATCGCCGGCCGTGGAGTAGCGCGTATGCCCGATGGCCAGCCGCCCCCGCAGCTTGGCCAGAACCTCTTCCGTGAAAATGTCCGCCACCAGGCCCATGGCCTTATGCACGCGGATGTTTACGCCGTCCGAGCTGGCGATGCCCGCCGACTCCTGCCCCCGGTGCTGCAGCGCGTGCAGGCCCAGGTAGGCCAGCGTCTCCGCCTCCGGATGAGCGTAAATGGCGACCACACCACACTCGTCTTTGAATTTATCCAGCATTCAGCACTCAGCCATCAGCATTCAGCCAGCCCACTGGTCGAAATATTGGTAGAGACATCGCTCGCGACGTATCCAAAAACCTCGGACTACTCTGCGTCTCGGTGGTAATAAGCTAGCTCTTCTGGATCACCGCCGGCACCAGTCGCTCCTCGGTCTCTGTATGCAACGCGTGCTCCAGGGCCGTACCCCACGCTTCCCGCAGTTCCCCTACTGGCGCCGACACCACCACCTTGCCTTCTACCCTGATTTCCAGATTGTCAGCGATTGTAGCCCCGATGAGCTCCGCCGCTACCCCGTATTTTTCCGCCACCTGTTGGATTCCCTGTACCTGCTCGGGGTCGCAGGAAACGACCACCCGGCTGGCGTCTTCCCCGAACAGCAGGCACTCAGTGGGCAGTCCCTCGGCATTCAGTTCTAGCCGTGCCCCCACCTGATTGCGGAACCCGCATTCGGCGACGGTTACTGCCAGGCCTCCTTCGGAAACATCGTGGGCTGACTCAATCAGTCCCGCTTGAATCGCCTCCACCAGGCACTTCTGCAACGCCGCTTCCTTTTCCAGTTCCAGCGCCGGAGGAAAGCCCCAGAGTTCGCCCAGAATCTCCCGGGCGTATTCGGAGGAGCCGAATTCCGCCTGCGCATCAGTCTCGTCGCCCGGCTCGGAACCGCGCAGCAGCACCACGGCCCGGCCAGGCTCGCGGAAGTGTGGCCATGTGGCGCGTTCCACGTCCTCCAGGATCCCCACCACCCCCAGCACCGGCGTGGGATAAATGGCCTCGCCCAGAGTCTCGTTATAGAAGCTGACGTTACCTCCGGTAATGGGAACCTCCAGCTCTTCGCAGGCCCGAGTCATGCCGTCTATGGCTTGCCCGAACTGCCACATGATCTGCGGCTTCTCCGGGTTCCCAAAGTTCAGGCAGTTGGTGGCTGCCACCGGTGTCGCCCCGCTGCAGGCCACATTGCGCGCTGCTTCCGCCACCGCATGCATGGCGCCCAGCTTCGGATCGAGATAGCACCAGCGTCCGTTACCATCCAGCGCCATGGCCAGCCCGCGCCGGGTACCTTTCACCCGAATCACTCCTGCATCTCCGCCGCCCGGGCCCTCCACCGTGTTCACCTGCACCATGGAATCGTATTGCTCGTGCACCCAACGTTTGGAGCAAATATTGGGGCTGGCCAGAAGCTGGCGCAGCGGGGAGGTTAGGTCTTCCCCCTCGCCCAGGTGGATGTGCTCGGGCATGTCGCGCGCTACCGGCGGCTCCCACCGCTCCATGGGCCGGGCGTAAACCGGAGCCTCGTCCGTTAAGGCGGTATTCGGGATCTCGGCCACCACTTCGCCGTGCTGCAGTACCCGCATGGTGTCCTGCTTGATCACCCGGCCCACCACCACCGCGTCCAGACCCCATTTGTCGAACACGCGCAGCACTTCCTGCTCCCGTCCATGCGCCGCCACCAGCAGCATCCGCTCCTGCGACTCGCTGAGCATGATCTCGTATGCGCTCATGCCGGTTTCGCGCTGCGGTACCCGGTCCAGTTCGATTTCCAGCCCCACGTGCCCGCGCCCTCCCATTTCGCAGGTGGAGCAGGTCAGGCCCGCGGCCCCCATGTCCTGAATGCCCACCACCGCGCCCGTTTCCATGGCTTCCAGACAGGCCTCCAGCAGCAGTTTCTCCAGGAATGGGTCGCCCACCTGCACGTTGGGACGCTTGGCTTCCGAAGCTTCGCTGAACTCCTCGCTGGCCATGGTGGCCCCGTGGATGCCGTCGCGGCCCGTTTTGGCCCCCACGTAGATCACCGGATTTCCCTCGCCCGAAGCCTTGGCGTAGTAAATGTTTTCCCGCCGCACCAGCCCCAGGGCAAAAGCGTTGACCAGTGGGTTACGGGAGTAGCACTCCTCGAACTTTGTCTCTCCCCCCAGGTTCGGCACCCCAAAACAGTTCCCATACGATGCAATCCCGCTGACCACTCCCTCCAGTATGGAATGATTCTTGTGTATCTCCGCCTGTGTAGGGACAGCCGTCCTCGGCTGTCCCGCCTTGATGGGCCCAAACCGCAGCGAGTCCATCACCGCCACCGGCCGCGCTCCCATGGTGAAAATGTCCCGCAGAATGCCTCCCACCCCCGTGGCCGCACCCTGGAATGGCTCGATAAAAGAAGGATGGTTGTGGGATTCAATCTTGAATGCGCATGCCCAGCCCTCGCCAATTTCAATGATGCCGGCATTTTCCCCCGGCCCCTGTACCACCCGCCGGCTGCGCGTGGGCAGCCGCCGCAGGTGTACCCGCGATGATTTATAGGAGCAGTGCTCGCTCCACATCACGCTGAAAATCCCCAGCTCCGTAATCGTGGGCTCGCGCCCCAGCAGTTGGCGGATTTTCTCGTACTCCTCCGGCGTCAGGCCGTGCTCCCGCACGACCTCGGGCGTAATAGCGGCAGGGCTCAGGACAGGGCTCATGATGTGGGCTCGCGGAAACTCTATTTTCTCACGTCCAAGCCACCCTGGCAGTGGAGAAGCGGAATGGACAAACCTGTCCGCCTTTTTCGGCATCGTAGAAAGGTAATTAACGTAGTGATGTCCTGATCCTCGGGACAGCTCAGGGACCGTCAACCAGCGGTTCCCTGGGCGCCCCACATGGGGTCACGCCGCCGGCTCTTCCGCCTCCCATTCGTGCCCGCACTTCTGGCACACCCAGCGCAGCTCCTTAAAAAACGGTAGAGGAATACTCAGCATCAGCCAGGATAGAAACGTCACCCACCGGTAGCGGTCCTGGTAGGAAATGTTGAGCGAGTCGCAATTCGGGCACTGCGGCTGCTCGTAAAGCTCGCCCTTTTCCGAAAAAATTACGGCCGGGATGCCGTCGTTCAGAATTTGCAGTGCTTTCTCAGCTGCCGCCTCCGGAACCTGCAGGCGGATGCCTCCCACCGCTCCCGCCAGCAGCCAGTCCAGCCGCACGATGTTTTCGTTCGCCAGGAAACAGGGAATGCCGGTCGAATCCAGCGCTCCCTTGGCCAGCAGGGCTTGCGGCAGGTCGCGAAAACTGGCCACGGTAATTAGACGGGCGCTCATGCCATGCCTACTATCCCATGGCTCGCCCGCCACACTCAAGCAACGCAACTCGAAATCGGCCGGGAAGCGCTTGCCTTGGGTGGCGCGAGGTTCAAAAGACGCAGCTCGACCAGGTGTGGAAGCGCCGGGCTTTAGCCCGGCGAATCCAGCCCTCAACCCTGCCGGGCTTCAGGCCTTGTGCTCCCTGGCATGACACCCGCACACCCTCCGTCTATCATGGCAGCGATGAAGTCTGTCATCGTGGGCACCGCCGGACACATTGACCACGGCAAATCGGCTCTGGTCAAGGCCCTTACCGGCACCGATCCCGACCGTCTGCAGGAGGAAAAACGCCGCGGCATTACCATTGATCTCGGCTTCGCCCACCTGGAGCTGCCCTCGCCTTCGGGCGAGCCTTTCCGTCTCGGTTTCGTCGACGTCCCCGGTCACGAGCGTTTTGTGCGCAATATGCTGGCCGGCGTAGGCGGCATTGACCTGGTGCTGCTCGTCATCGCGGCCGACGAATCCATCAAGCCTCAAACCCGCGAGCATTTCGATATCTGCCGCCTGCTGGGCATTAGCCGCGGCATTACCGTGCTCACCAAGTCCGACCTCGTGGACCGCGACACTCTCGAGGTCGTCCGCCTGGAAGTGGAGGATCTCCTGCGCGGCTCCTTTCTCGAAGGTGCGCCCATCCTGGCCGTCAGTTCCAGAACCGGGGCGGGCTTGGCGGAACTCAAGCAGGCTCTGGTCCAATCGGCGCAAGCCCTGTGCCAGCGTGATTCCGCCGCTCTCGCCCGCCTCCCCATTGACCGGGTTTTTGTCATGAAGGGCTTTGGCACGGTGGTGACCGGCACTCTTATTGCCGGCGCCATCCGCAAAGAAGAAGAGCTCGAGGTTTTTCCCGGACAGAAAAGAGTGCGCGTGCGTGGTCTCCAGGTGCACGGACGGGCTGCCGAACAAGCCACTGCGGGCCAGCGCACCGCGCTCAACCTCGCCGGTTCGGATAAGGACGAACTGGCCCGCGGCATGATGCTCGTCCCCCCCGCCACCCTTCGCACCACCAGCCGAATAGATGTTTCCCTCGTCCTGCTGCCTTCGGCGCGCCCACTGAAGGACCGCTCCCGCGTCCACCTTCACGTCTACACTGCGGAAACCGTAGCTGAAGTCGTGCTCTACGGCGGCAGGCAGTTGCCCTCCGGGCACTCCGGTTTCGCCCAGTTGCGCACCGCTCAGCCCCTCCTGCTCTTGCCGGGCGACCGCTTCATCCTGCGCCAGTTCTCGCCCGTGGTTACCATCGGCGGCGGAACCGTGCTCGATGCCGCTCCCCTTGCGGGGAAGGGCGCAAAAGAAAGAGCGGAGGCGCTGCTTCCGCTGCTGGCCAAGGCTTCGGCGCCCGAAAGTTTGCTTGCTCGCGCTGCCCGCCGCGGCCCCTCCGGCCTTCTGCTCAGCGACGCCGTGGCCGAAACCGGCTGCCGGCCGGCTGAACTCCAAGCTCAGGCCGCGCTGCTTGAGCCCAACCTGGTGCGCTTTGCCGATGTGCTGCTCGCGGCTGAGGCCTTCACCCAGACGCAAAGCGCGGCTCTGGCCGCTATTCAGGAGTTCCATCGCCTCAATCCCCTGGTGGCGGGCATCAGCAAGGAGGAATTGCGCGAGAAACTCGGCCTGCGCCCTGAAGTTTTCAGCGCCGTCGCCGACGTCCTGGTGCGGGGAAAGAAAATTGAGCTCACCGGCGAGCAGGTGCGCGCCGCCGGCCGCACCATGGTGCTCAAGGACGAGGAAGCGGAATCCAAGCGCGTTATCGAACACGCCTTTGCCGCCGCCGGGCTGAAGGTGCCTGCCCTGAAAGACGTTCTGTCCGGCCTGCGCCTGGATAAAACCCGCGCCCAGAAAATTGTTACTCTCTTGCTCCGCGACAAGGTGCTGGTGAAGATTTCCGACGATCTGGTGTTCCACCGCAGCGCGCTCGACGAATTACGGCACCGGGTCGCCGCTCACAAGCCGAAGTCGGCTAAGATCGGCGTCGCTGACTTCAAGGATTTAACCGGCGTCAGCCGCAAGTACGCCATCCCCTTGCTTGAGTATCTGGACCGCGAGCGCGTCACCCGCCGCGTCGGCGACCAGCGCGAAATACTTTAATTCTCCGCAAAGGAAAGCGGTTATTCATGACCTGGTCTGCCATTGACCATCGCCAAGCTACAGCCAGGATTTTCAAATCGTTATTCGTAAATCGACAATCATCAATTCCCTTTGGGTCCTCTGTGGTGAAATCTGCCCCTCGGCTCCTTTTAAAAATTCAGCCGCTATAATAACGGTCGGCCCTCGGGATTCCCCGGCTTTCATTCATCAATCGTCAATGAATACCATTCGCATCGTCGGTGCCGGTCTGGCGGGTTCGGAAGCGGCCTGGCAGCTCGCCCGCCGCGGCTTCCAAGTCGAGCTCTGCGAAATGCGGCCTGTCCGCTCCACTCCCGCCCATCAGTCCGCCGCTTTCGCCGAGTTGGTTTGCTCCAACTCCCTCAAGTCGGACACGGAAAACACCGCGCCCTGGCTGCTGAAAGAGGAAATGCGCCGTGCCGGCTCGCTGCTGATGGAGATCGCCCGCCAATGCGCCGTGCCCGCCGGCCACGCCCTGGCGGTGGACCGCAACGCTTTTTCCGCCGCCGTCACCGAGGCTATTTCCTGCCAGCCCCTTATTCGAGTTCGCCGCCAGGAAGTCACCCGCATTGACGAGAATGCCGGCATTTACATCATCGCCACCGGTCCGCTTACCTCTGACGCTCTCTCCCCTGAAATTGCCCGTCTCACTGGCGGCACGCACCTCTATTTCTACGATTCCATCAGTCCTATCGTCGAGGCCGGCTCCATTGACATGACCCGCGTCTACAAGGCTGCTCGTTATGATAAGGGAACAGCCGACTACATCAACTGCCCCATGACCGCGGAGGAGTACGCTCGCTTTTACGACGCCCTTCTGGCGGCCGAGTCCGTCGAGGCCCGCGATTGGGAACATCTGAATTACTTTGAAGCCTGCCTGCCCATTGAGGAGATCGCCCGCCGTGGCCGCGACACCCTGCGCTTCGGGCCCATGAAGCCCGTCGGCCTGCGCGATCCCCGCACCGGTAAGCAGCCCTATGCCGTGGTGCAGTTGCGTCAGGAAAATCTGCGCGCCGACTCTTACAACCTTGTGGGTTTTCAGAACCACTTGAAGTTCGGCGAGCAGTCGCGCGTGCTGCGGCTCATCCCCGGCCTGGAGAACGCGCGATTCCTGCGCTATGGACAGATCCACCGCAACACCTACATCAACGCGCCCGCGCTGCTGGATGAATGCCTGCGGCTCAAGTCAACGCCCAATGTCTTCTTTGCCGGGCAAATTTGCGGAGTGGAAGGATACGTAGAATCTATCGCGGCCGGACTCATGGCCGGCATGCACGCTGCGGCTCTGGCCGCGGGTCTGGAACCGCCGCCTGCGCCCCGTGCTACCGCCATGGGTTCGCTCGTCTACTATATTACCCACGCCGCCACAAAAAGCTTTCAGCCTGCCAACATTACCTTCGATCTGCTACCGCCCCTGGAGCACAATGTGCGCGACCGCGCCCAGCGCCATCGCCAGCAGTGCGAGCGAGCCTTGCGTGAATTCGACGCCTGGCTCAGTGTCCCAGTCCAGCCCGCCACAACTGCGGCCGGCCTCGCAAAAATCAGCTAGGAAGACTCTTGTGGCGCGGGCGCCCCCGCCCGCGACTGCCGTAAGCTGCGGAGGCTCCGGGCTTCAGCCCGGCGAACGATGAACCTGGTCTTCACTTCTCCCCCAAATACTTATCGAACCATTCCACCGTGCGCCGCAGAATGTCCAACTGGTGCTCGGGACGCGCAATGAAATGTCCTTCCCCCGGATACACCACAAACTCCGTCGGCACCCCCAACGTCTTCAGCGCGTGCCAGAACTCACGCGATTGCGGTGCCGGGCACTCGCCGTCCCGCTCACCCACCAGCACCAGCGTCGGCGTCTTGACATTTCTTATGAATGTCATGGGCGCGCTGCGCGCGTACACTTGCGGGTCGTCGTACACCGTCGCCCCGAAGTACGCCATCATCCACCGGTCAATATCATTTTCCCCGTAGTAGCTCAGCCAGTCCGAGAGCCCGGCGCCTGAAACCGCCGCATGGAAGCGGTTGCTCTGCGTCACCGCCCACATGGTCATGTATCCGCCATAGCTCCAGCCCGTGATGCCCACGCGCTGGTTATCCACAGGAAAATCCTTCACTACCCGGTCTACTCCCGCCACAATGTCCCGGAAATCGCCATACCCGAAGTCCTTCACGTTGCCCCGGGTGAATGCCTCGCCCTGTCCGTAGCTCCCCCGCGGGTTGGGATAGAGCACGAAATATCCCATGCTGGAAAGCAGCGAAGTGTTGAAGAAAGTCTCCGGCCAGCGTGGTATATGTGCCCACGCCGGCCCCCCGTGTACGTCCACCACCAGCCCGTAGCGCCGGCTGGCTTCGTAGTTTGCCGGATACATCAGCCAGCCCTGCACCCGCGTGCCGCCATTCGTCCAGTGAATGTCCTGCACCTTGCCCCAGCTGGCATGCAGATTCTGATTGCCTTGCGTAATCTGCTTCCACGACCCCACCGGTCCGGCCCAGACCTCCGGCGGTTGCG
>DATJEH010000154.1:0-9481 GCA_035496875.1 Terriglobales bacterium
AAGGAAGGCTAAAAGTGAGAGTCTTTATTGAGAAACCGAAAGACGAATTAGAAGAACGTGCCCGCGCCCGCGAGGTTCGCCGGGCCCTGGATGAGTTTGGTTTTGAGTACGGCGGCAACGCCTCAGGGGAAAGCGATCCGCACGCGTGGTTTGACGTGACATTCCCTGGAGACGTGCCGCCCGGCGCCGTCAATCAGTTTCTAGCCAGCTTGGGCGCCCGCGGCGTAAGTGTCCAAAGGGGCGACGGACACGCCCTTGCCCCCGCTGGGCCCGATGCCCGCGCTGTTGACGAGCTGGTCACCAACAAGCTGGTGGACACCGAGATGATTCCTACGGACGCCCTGGGCGAAACTGTCCAACAGTGGCGCGACAGCCTATGGGTGACTCCCGCGCAGATGGACGCGGCCCAGGAACAGGCGGCCTACGAGAAGATTGTGAACGAGTACGCGCCGCAACCGGACGACGAAGTCCTTCGCCCACGCCCGCAGCAACTGTCCGACCTTGAACAGATGCGCGCCGACACGGACGCCGAATATCGGCGGATGGTTGACGCCGGCATGGACAAGAACTGGCACAGGGACTCAGGGTTTTAAGGAGCGAACATGGAAGCAGGATTAGGAAGCGCAGAAGTGCGCAGGCTGTTGGAAGAAAGTTTTAGCGCCCAGTTTTCGGCCCCTGTGGCAAAGCTGTTGTTGGAGCAGCCGGAATTGTTCTCAGCCGCGCGTTCAGAAGAAATGGCCGAACTAGCAGAGCCCTATTTGAATGCCGCGCTGCGCGAAAGCTATATAGACGTTATTCACGGCCGAGCGCCGAAGGAGAGTTAGACGGCGCACCCAATCAAAGCCCTTCGTGCCATCTATGCGGCCTTTTGCTTCTCTACGGGAGTGATGGCAGCAGCCTGGGTGCGTTTTTCCGGAGCAACCGCGTCAGCAATATCTACGAACACCCAAAGTACCGCCCCAATGATAATTGCTGAAACGGTCTGAATCAGATAAAAGGCCCACGCCTGTGGTGCAGCACTGAGGTTGATCAGTAATCCAAGAACACTATAAATACCGCCCATAGTGCCGGCCGTAATAGTAAGTATCGCCATAATCCGAAGGAATGTTCTCATTGTTGTGTGCCTCGCTTGAAACAACTGTAGGTCCGCAAGAAACTGCCGGCGGTGATGCAACTCACAGACCACGGTTAGTAAGGACGCTGAAAAATGCCGCCGTACCTAAACAATCTTTTTGAACAGGTAGCTACTGCTCAGACTTATCAGGCCGCTTACGCGCTGTGCAAAGACATTGTGAACGGCGCCTACAGCCAGAGCACCAAAAACCATTTCAACGTGGTGCTGGGAAGTCTAGCGCGCGCCGATGCGGAGAGGCCGTAATGGGTTTTGAGTGTACGAACAGGGCCACACAACAGCTTCGCGTGGCGTCCGGGTCAATCATGCTGGCTGGTAACAAGGTGCAGATTCCGACTACCACTCTGGCCCTGACTCCCAATGCTGTGAACTATGTTTACGTGGATTTGCAAGCCCTGGTAGTCACGGTCAACACAACCGGATGGCCGGCAAGCAGCTTCCCCCTGGCCACAGTGCAAGCGGGAGCACCGGGCACAGACAATTACGGTGTTGTTGATTGCCGGCCGCATTTTTGCATCTCTGTTGGCTAACAGGGCGCAGCAGAAAATGGATGGAGGCGGACAGTAAAGGAGTAGTAGCGGTGGTGGTGGTTGACCCCACCGCCGCGCTGCTTTTTGTGCTGCTGCTGTTCCTTGTGCTGCTGCTGTTCCTGCTGCTGCTGATGTTCCTGCTGCTGCTGATGATCCTGCTGATGCTGATGATTGTGGACCAAAACGGAACGGAAGGAATGGTTTGCCCTAAAAAAAGTCGTTTGACTTTCCGGAAGTCAGGTTACAATTCGACTGTGGAGCTGTAAGAGGTTCGAGTGGATGCCGCTGAGCCAGCGGGAGAAAGGCCCTGTAGCTCAGATGGATTAGAGTGCCAGATTGCTAATCTGGTGGTCGGGAGTTCGAACCTCCCCAGGGCCCCCACTTTTGGATCTTGACAACGGTTTTCTACCCGGTAGAATCATATTGACCATAGGAGTGACCAGCCAAGTTCGGGCTTAGCAAACCCGACAGCCTGTAAAGGCAGTCATTCTGAAGACTTAGAGCTACAGGGTATTTAAAGGGCAATCCGGAAACGGGTTGCCCTTTTGGGTTTTTGGATCGGATTTCCCTCCTGATTACCTAAGTTTCCCCGCTATTTATGCGGTTTACATTGACAGCATGGGACTTTGTAGCTACAATTTGACCATGGAGGCACCCATGGAAAACGCTGTAGCAGTCGAGGAAAAAGAAGACAAGAAACCCCGCGGGCGCCGCGGCGATGGTTCCATTTTCCAGCGCGGCAACGTCTGGTGGATACGGTATTACCGGCATGGCAGAGGCTACAGTGAGTCCAGCGGCAGCGATCTAAAAAGCCGGGCAATTGCCCTTCTCAAGAAACGGCGGGCGGAAGTCACAACCGGCAGTTTCGTGGGCCCGGCTGCTGAACGCGTGCCAGTGGCCGATCTGGTGGCCGATCTAATCGGTGAGCAGAAGGCGAACGGCAATAAAGCTGTTGGCTGGACGGAACGCCGCTGGAATCTCCACCTAAAACCATTTTTCGAACATTACCGGGCAGTGGACATCACCCGCTCGCTGGTCAACCGCTACATTGGACGCCGTCAGAAAGATGGCGCGGCAGTGGCCAGCATCAACCGCGAAGTTGCCGTGTTGTCCGCGGCCTTCCACCTGGGCGTAAAAAACAGCAAGATTCGGCAGCTTCCGCTTTTCCCACGATTGAAAGAACGGAACACGCGGACGGGCTTCTTGGAGGATGCGCAGTATCAAGCCCTGGCGGATGCCTGCGGCAAAGTCGGGCTGTGGCTCCGGGCGATCTTCGAAGTCGGCTATTGCTACGGCTGGCGGAAAGAGGAAGTCTTAGGGCTGCGTTGTTCCCAGGTAAACCTGCTGGACCGCACCATCCGCCTGAACCCCGGCGAAACGAAAAACGAGGAAGGGCGGGAGGCGCCGCTTGCCGCCACACTCTACCCGCTGTTGGCGGAATGTATGCGCAACAAGGGTGCGGCGGATCCCGTATTTACCCGCGAGGATGGCGAGGCGGTAAAGGGCTTGCGGCCGGCATGGGATAATGCCTGTGTTGCGGCCGGCGTTGGGCAGATGGTCTGTGACAAGTGCGGAGAGCCCGCGCCCGACAAAGAGTGCGAATGCGGCAACACTGACCGGCACTATGAGGGGTTGATTTTCCATGATTTGCGCCGGACGGCTGTTCGCAATATGGTGCGCAGTGGCATTCCCGAGCAGGTGGCGATGAGGATTTCCGGACACAAAACACGTTCTGTTTTTGACCGCTACCACATCGTTTCCCAAGCCGATGTCCGCGAGGCTGTGGCGAAGCTGGACAGCGCCCGCGAGAATAGATACAGTTTAGATACATTTGCACAGCGGAAGGGAAGTGGCAAGCAGGTAACTAATTGATTTTACGGGATGGGCGCGTAGCTCAATTGGACAGAGCATGGGATTTCTAATCCCAGGGTTGCAGGTTCGATCCCTGCCGCGCCTACCAGAAACCGCGAGGTCCTTCGCTACGCTCAGGGTTTCGGCAGCGGGCTCCCGCTGCGCTCACGCCCGCAAAGCGCCTCAAGTTCGATCCCTGCCGCGCCTACCAGAAACCACGAGGGTCGGTGAGCAGAGCTCCCTCGCTCCGCTCGGGATTTCGGCAGGGCGGCTCGACGCCGCCTAAGCGCCTCAACTTCGCTACGCTCAGGATTTCGGCAGCGGGCTCCCGCTGCGCTCACGCCCGCAAAGCGCCTCAAGTTCGATCCCTGCCGCGCCTACCAGAATACAGTCCCTTTCGCAAGACAGCTGAAGTGTGATCCTAAAAAATTTTCAGGACTGGTAAGAATTACCGTTGGCCTAATTTCCAAGCCATCTGCCGCAGTATGCCCAGCCAGATTTCCGCGTCCTCGGCCGGCATTTGCAGGCGGCGTACCAGGCGCCGCACCTTTTCTTCCGTGGAGGAGGCGGTGCGCGGCTTGACGTAGCCGCTGGCCGCGAGCGCCTGAACCAGCAGGGCAGTAATGCGCTCCACCTGGCCGGCGGTCGCCAACTTCGGCGCCTCGGCGGCAGGAGCGGTGGCGGGCAGGCGCGCCAGTTCGTACAGGCAGACGGCCACCGCCTGTCCCAGGTTCATGGAAGGATGCTCAACTCGGGTGGGAATGCGCAGCAGCCAGTGGCAGTGGCTCATGTCCTGATTGGAGAGGCCGCGTTTCTCCGAACCAAACAGCAACGCCACGTCGCCCGACTGCAGCTGCCGGCGGAGTTCGCGCGCGCTTTGCTGCAAGCTTCGCGGGGGCTGGTTTAAATCGCGGCGCGCGCCTGCGGTTGTGCCCACCACCAGGGTACAGTCGGCGACGGCCTCGGCAACGGTCTTATATTCCTCAGCCTGGCGCAGCAAGGCCTCCGCTCCTACCGCCGAGCGGGCTTCACGAAAAGCTATGCGGTAGGGATTTACCACGCGCAGGCGCAAGAAACCGAAGTTACTCATGGCACGCGCGGCGGCGCCCAGGTTGAGCGGGTTGCGCGTGGCCACCAGCACCACGCGCAGGCGGCCGAAATCGGAGGCAAGCGGCAAGCGCCTATTTTAGGACACCTCTCCGTATTGCCGTTTTGACCTGGCTCGCCGCCGCTCAGTTGATTCCGTACAGTTTGAGCAGCTTGGCTACCTTGCAGCGGTAAGCCAGCGCCAGAGCATGCAGGCGGTACAGATTAGGTGTGTGTCCATGCTTCTCAATATCGGAGAGCCGGCTGGGGGAAACGATGTAGTCGCTGTTGTGCCGTTGCTTGCCGACTTTCCTGGTCACACGATGGACATCGCGCATGGTAAGGCCTAACTGATCACGGAGGTCGCGCATCCCCCGTCCTGCTTTTCGATTCATGTATGCCATACGCGTCTTTCCACCCTGGATGGAGTAACCGATGGTAGCTGAAAACCCGGCGTACCTGGAATGAGAGTGTCGAGAAGGCAGCACCGGTACCGACACGCCTCGTCGCCAAATATATACCAGACCTTGCATACCGCGGCTGACATAATTGATGACTTTCTAGCTACTCGTCCAGCTGCAGCGACGATTATGGGGTCACGTCGACCCGCACGCTACTTATACCACTGCGCGGAGATTCCGGCTGCTCTGTTGTGCCGGTGCTCTGTCTCGGCTGACCACTTCCGGGGCCAGGGCTGGCATCTTAGTAAGCAATTGTTACGGTTCAGTATTCACTTGCAAAAGGGGGTAGCCAATGAGATATCGCCTAGTAAGCCTTGCAGCATGCTTTGCTCTTGGAATTGCCATGTGCGCTCAAGCGGCAAGCCAGCCAGCCAGGCAGGATAAGGATAAAGACAACGATGCCCAGGCAAAGCACGCGCAAAAAGCGCCCAAAGTGAAAATCATTCACGGCCCGGTGGTGGAGGGAACGAGCACCAAGGGGGCGACCATCGCCTGGTCAACCAACGTTCCCGCCAGCAGCATCTTGAAATATGGCACCGATGCTCAAAATCTGACGCAGACGGCTGAGGTGCGTTGGGGTGGGCTAACCCATCGAGTGAACCTGCGCAATTTGCAGCCGGGCACCACCTATTACTACGTGGTGGAATCCACCCAGGCGAAGGGGACCGGCAGCCAGACGGCAAGCGGCGTGCAGCAGTTCCGCACCAAAGGCGGAACCGCTGCCGCTGCTGCCGCAACTCCAGCCGAGGCAGCCGATGCCCGCGGCCGCGACATGGCACTGCGCAACTTTCACCAATTCCTGGTGAGCCACCCTAATGTTAAGGCGGATCTGCAGAAGAATCCCAATCTGGCGGTGAACGGCCGCTACCGGACGCAGCACCCGGGGTTCAATCAGTTCCTGCAGACTCACCACGCGGTGCAGGCGTACCTGGCGCAGAACCCGCAGTCATTCCTGCAGAGCGAAGACGCCATGCGTTGAGCGGTGGAACGGGCATTTGCAACGGGGCTGGCCTCAGGCCAGCCTTTTTTTTGACACGCGGCCCGACCAGGGTCTGAATCCAGGAAGTCATTCCCCCTGCCCAAGCCGGCAAGATACGCTGAATCCGGGGATTCTGATGGGATGGGGGGCTTGAAATCGTCCAGCAGAGCGCCGGTGCTGGGATTATTGCCGGGCGGCCTTTTGCTGCTGGCGACGGCCTTGCCGTTGAGTTTTCTCTCCTTGCCGCACTCCAGCTACCTGCGGGTGCAGTTCGGGTTTTACATCGTTTTGTGCGCCGGAGTGCTGCTGGCCTGGCGCTTTCGCTCCACCCGCGTGCTATTTTCGCTGCTGGTGCTGCTGCTGGTGGAAGAGGCCTCATTCGGCCCCTCTTACCTGAGCACCGACCATGTGCGCGTGCTCATCGCGGCTTTCCTGCTGCCTATCAGCCTGCTGGTGTTTTCATTTCTGCCGGAGCGAGGCTTTACCCTGGATGCAATGGTGCCCCGGGCCGCGCTGGTACTCATTGATTTTGTTGCGCTGGGAGTGGGGGGCGAACTTCATGTGAGCCACGGCTTCAGCCTGCCCTGGCTAGCCACCGCGCTCTGCGCCGCGGCCGCATTGGTCTTCCTGCTGCGGGCGTTTTTCCAGCGCAAGAACCTGGAGAGCGGCTTTTTCTGGGGCTTAGTAGCGGCCTGGCTGGCACTGCGTCACGGCGGTGTGGGAGTGGCCGCGACGGCTTATCTGGGTACAAGCGCGCTCATCCTGGGCGCTTCTCTTATCGAGACCTTCTACTTTATGGCTTACCACGACGAGCTTACCGGCTTGCCCAGCCGGCGCGCCTTTAATGAAGCCGTGCTGGCACTAGCCGGGCCCTACAGCATTGCCGTGGTGGATATTGATCATTTCAAATCCTTTAACGATCTTTACGGGCACGACACAGGGGACGAGGTGTTGCGCATGGTGGCGGCGCGGCTGGCACAGGTTGGCGGCGGGGGGCAAGCTTTTCGTTGCGGCGGCGAGGAATTCGCCGTGCTGTTTCGCAACCGTCCGGCAGTGGAGGCCCTGCCGTATTTGGAGGAGCTGCGGGGGGATATACAGGAATCCGTCTTTTGCCTGCGCGGTCCCGAGCGCCGGAGGCAGGCGCGTGGAGCAGACCGCCGCGATTCACACCCGCGCGCTTCCCGCCCGCGCAAGGCCAAGGCAGAATCGCCGGCCGCAGGCGCGGAAATCACCTCCGTCACCGTGAGCATTGGCGTTGCCGATCCTCTGGACGTCAAGCAGGGCGCGGTTCAGCAGGTGATTGCGGCCGCAGATAAAGCTCTCTACCGGGCCAAGGCGGGAGGTAGAAACCGGGTAGAAACGCCAGGAGGCCGGGCACGCCCCTCCGCCAAAATGGCTGCGGTTTCGCAGCGGTAGAGTGAGTTACCTGGGTGCCTTAACCTGCTCTGTCTTAAAGAGATATCGTCGAACGCTGGGGATCGGCCGGGGCCTGGGGGGCATCCACCCGAGGCTCGATCTGCCGCGGACGCACGCGAGGCGTCTCCCGGCGGGCGTAGGGCTTGGGATGAGCTTTCTCAGCGTTGCGCTTTTGCGCTTCATGCCCCTTGATGGAGCTGAGTTCCACGCTGTCGCTAAATAGCTGTTTAATCAGCAACCTCTGGGTTTCTATAGTATTACTCTGCTCAACAATCAGCATGGTCATAATTCCATAGGCCACCAGGAACAGCACCGTAAGTACTGGCAGCAAGGTATTTCTCCGTTTTGGGCTGGGCGTGCTGTTCTCGCTCAAGAAGCACCTCGTTTGCTGAATAACTTAGACGCTTTCTGTTGAGCACCTGCTGAGCCAGCGAAGTAAATTCGGTATGTAGTTGCAAAGACTTTGTTTAACCCTGGGTTAGGTTCCTGCTGCCCTCCCCAGAGTGCAATCATATGCACATAAGCGGAAGCGGGAGATGCATTGGAGATTGACACGTAGCCGGCCCATCAGCCAAAGGGGGTGGGGCGTCCTTGATTGCTGGTTCTAGGCTACTTTCCCCAATTCCTCGGCTGCGGCTGGGAGTTCCACGGTAAAGGTCGAACCCTTGCCCGGTTCGCTGTGGAAGCTAATGTTGCCGTGCTGTGCGAGCAGCATCTTTTGTGCCGTCGAAAGGCCCAGGCCGGTGCCGGTGGGCTTGGTAGTGAAATAGGGTAAGAAGACCTTTTTTTGCTGCTCGGAAGGAATGCCGGAGCCGGTATCCTGCACGCTGGCCAGCACCTTGCCGGCATGCTCTTGGCAGTGCAATGTCAGCTGGCCGCCCTGAGGCATGGCCTGAATGGCATTCACGAGCAGGTTGGTGAACACGCGGCGCAAGTCGGCGGCATTGGCCCGCACAGGGCTGACGGGCTGGAACTGGGTGACCACGGAAAGACCATTGACGCCCCGCCACATGGGGCGGGTCAGTTCCAGGGCATCCTGCATGAGCTGGCGCACGTCCACGAGAGCGGTTTCGCCGCTGCCGCCGCGAATATACTCACGCACTCGCTTGATGATCTCCGCCCCGCGGCGCGCCGAGTTGTCAATCATGCCCAGATACAAGCGCTGCTCCTCGCTCTGACCGGGCCGAGACTGAAGCAAGGCGGTCGCCTGGGTGATGGTATTGAGCACGTTGTTGAAATCATGGGCGATGCCGGAAGCCATTTGGCCGATGGCCAGGTGGCGCTCAGTATCGGACACTCGCCGCTGCAACTGGTTGATCTCGGTGACGTCGCGGACCACCAGCTGGGCGCCAATGATTTCCCCATCGCTGCCGCGCATGGGACTGGCGGAAACTAAGGCGTCCAGGACGGAGCCGTCGGCGGGATGGGAGAAGCAGCGGGCTTCATTCTGCACGGTTTCGCCGCGCAGAGCGCGGGTGACGGCCAGGCTGGAAAGCTCCGCCGGTTGCTCGTGCTTATAGACGCCCAGGTGGCGGGCGAGAAAATTCACGTGCGCGCCGGTTAGTTCCTCGCGCGTGCAGGCGGATATCTGCTCGGCGGCGCGGTTGACATCAGCCACGCGCGCGTTACGGTCGAAGATGAACACCGCCTCCGGCATGCTCTCCAGCAGAGTGGAGAGTTCCAGCAGTTGCTCGCGCGCGGCTTGCCGCTCCCGGCGGCGGGTTTCCATGAGGTAGATCACGAAGATCGCAACCACCGGAAAGATCGCCAGCTTGGAAAAGTTGTGCAGGCGCTCGTTGACGATAACCTGGGCGTTCATAAACCAGAACGATCCCAGGATGCAAATGGCCACGCTCAGAAAGGCCGGCCCCAACCCGGCATAGGCCTCAACCAGGGCGACGAAGGCGAGGAAGAGAAGAGGGATGTAGCCCACTACTCTCTCCAATCCCAGGACGACGCCCAGGGCCATCCCGCCCACCGCCGCGGCGAAGAGGTAAGCCAGCAAGGGCCGATTTCGCAGCCAGGA